>JAKPKY010000183.1 GCA_029553505.1 Planctomycetota bacterium | reverse complement strand
CACGGACCGGCCGGCTCGGGCGTCAGCGGCGAGCCGTGGGACCGCGCGCTGGTGCTCACCAACGCGACGGGCATGGGGAGCGGAGGAACCGGTCCCGTGGCCCGGCACGCGGCGGATCTGGATCTGGTCGACACGCTGGCCTCGTTTACGCTGACGGGTTGGTATAAAACCAGCGTGTCCGGCGAAACGCCCGCGAACTATGCCAACTTCATCAACAACGGCAACAGTTCCACAGGGTACATTCTCCAGAACAACGGCGGGACCACCAAAGCTCTGAATCTCAACGTGAACAACGTAGGCGGTTGCGCGACGGCCAGCAACACCTTCCCCGACGCCAACAAGTGGGTCTTTTTCGCCGCGACCTACGACAGCACTGCGGCGACCAACAACGCCCGCTTCTACCGCGGCTATCGGAACCAGGTTGAGGCCGGCGCCAACCCCTTGCTCGCCTGCGTGTCCACCAACACCTATCTGGCGGGAGCGTCTGTCGCTGATTCGGCCGTGTTTTGCGTGGGCAACCGTTCGGATCGCGCCCGCCCGCTGCGCGCCTTTATGGACAACATCCGCGTGTACGGCAGCAAGCGCGACGGCTCGGCCGCGCTGGACGAGGCGGCCATCGCGGCGCTCCGCGCCGGCGATTACCCCGCAATGCGAGGGACGATCATCAGCGTGCGGTAGGCGGCAGATCCAAGGGGGAGGAGCTTTTCATGGTGTTCAATAGGACTCTCGGGCGGGCTGTCGGCGTGCTGCTGGTTGCGTCGGCGGCACTGCCAGGCCTTGGCGGAACGGCTCCCGCCGCAGGGTGGCCTTTCGCGGATCGCCCGGGAAACGCGCGACTGTTCGATGACGCGGCGCGCATCGGGCTTTACAACGCCCGCGTCGGCGTCCTGTTCCGCAAGTCCGACGGCGCGCTGTTGGGGCTCTGGTCGGCAACGGACGGGCGTTGCGCCGTGAACGTGGACGACAAGGGGATTGTCCGCACGCCGCTCTGGGCGCTGGAGCTGTTGCCCGCGGGGGGCACCAACCCGTGTGCCGCGCGGGTCGGGGGCGTGACCAATTTCGTCTGGGCCTCCAGCGCCGATGCCTCGGGTCTCGAACTGCTGGGCACGGCGAGGG
>JAKPKY010000179.1 GCA_029553505.1 Planctomycetota bacterium | reverse complement strand
CCATGGGCCGAACAGGATTGATGGTGTCCCCCGATTCCCCCGATTCGATTCCTGGCGATTAGGGCATTGGGCTCCACAGTCCAATTCGGTTAAAACCGTTCATAGTTGAATTGGCCATCATATGTCCCATCTGACTGCCAGTGGATGGCTACATATCCAAAGACGAGCACCCTCTTGTAGGTCCACTGGCCCCCCTCGTGGATGGTCGTGGGCGGCCCGAGGATTGATCGCACCTCGTTCTGGGTCATCCCCTTCTTCAATCTGTGCAGCAGTTCCGTCGGGAGAGGGTCCGAGAAGGCTCGAATGCAGAAAGCCGCGATTGCTCCTGAGACAACCACCACAAGGAGAACTTGAACAAGACGCGCGTTTTCCGTCGCATTGCGGTTCATTTCAGCTCTCATGGACGCCGGGAAGATCGGGGGAAGATCGGGGAAGATCGGAAGATCGGGAACAGACACCGAAATTCGCCCGTAGTGCGGTCTCTTTCTCTGAATTCCTGTCCCCGAACGTTACCATGCGTCGGCCTCGGATGATGCGATGATATCCGCCGGCGGTCAGATTGAGAAGCAGAAACGCGGGCCTTGGCAAAGGGCTATTGTCATGCCAAAGAGGGGCGAAAGAGAGGGTCGCGGGCCCGGCTTCGCTATGCTTCGCCGTGGTTCCGGGGCGTGTTTTCGTGTGCAGCCGGGGTGCAAACGGGGGCGGCCGAGGTGAAAATGGGGGTCGGCCGGGGTGGAAGACGCGGCGGCCGGGGGTCTTAAACGCTGTCCGGAACCGCTCTCTTGCCGCGCTGATCCGTACTCACATGACCCACCCGCCGTCGACGCGGAGGGTCTGGCCGGTGACGTAGTCGTTGGCGGCGAGGAAGAGGACGGCCTGGGCGACGTCGTCGGGCGTGCCGGTTCGGCCGAGCGGGACGTGGCGGAGGACGGCTTGGCGGTCGTCGGGGGACTCGTCCTGCCAGAGGATGGCGCCTGGCGCGACGGCGTTGACGCGGATGGAGCGCGGGGCGAGCGCGCGTGCTGCGGCGCGGGTGACGGCCTGGAGGGCGGCCTTGGCGGCGCAGTAGGCGACGTACCCGCCCCAGGGGCGGTCGGCGGAGACGTCGGTGATGTTGACGATGGACGAGCCCGCCGGCATGAGGGGCAGGGCGAAGCGGATGCACAGGGCGGGCGCGCGGGCGTCGAGGGCCATCAGGGCGTCCCACTGTTCGGCGGTGAAGGTGTCGATGGGGGTCCGCTCGTAACGGGCGGCGTTGTTGACCAGAATGTCCAGGCGGCCGAAGGCGTCGCGGACCTGGGCGAAGAGGGCCTCGATCCGCTCGGGCTGGGCCAGGTCGGCCTGGAACAGTTCGACGCGGCGCCCGAGGGCCCGCAGCTCGTCGGCGGCGGCGCGGGCGGCGTCGGCCGAGGCGTGATAGTGCAGGGCGACGTCGGCGCCGGAGCGGGCCAGGGCGGTCGCGATGGCCTTGCCCAGCCGCTGCGAAGCGCCGGTGACCAGGGCGATCTTGCCGGACAGGTCGATCATGTCATCCCACGATCAGCAGGGCGATCCAGGGCACGAGGTTGAAGACCAGGAAGAGGATCTTCAGAAAACCCACGCCGCAGTACAGCACCAGGACGAAGGCGTCCTTGGACATCGGAAAGAAC
>JAKPKY010000178.1 GCA_029553505.1 Planctomycetota bacterium | reverse complement strand
TATCCGGGAGGGCGTGGCGCTGGGGGTGGATCTCTTCGATTGCGTGCTTCCGACGCGTTGCGGGCGGAATGGACTTGCTTTTACCAGCCGTGGTCGGGTAAAAATGCGCATCTTGGGCCGGAGGGCCGACGCGCGCCCGCTGGACCCGGAGTGCGACTGCTGCGCGTGCCGAGGTTTCTCGCGGGCGTACCTGGGCCATCTGTTCCAGGCCGGCGAGACGCTGGGGATGACGTTGTTGAGTCTGCACAACGTGCGCTACTATCAACGACTCATGGAGGAGATGCGGGCGGCCATTCTCGCCGGGCGGTTCGGCGAGTTCCTGGCGCGCCACCGCCGGACGCCGCTGGAGGCGCCGGACGATTAGAGGCCGTTGCTTGTGACCCAGAGGAGGAGCGTGCCTTGCGTATTTCATCGGATTGGTTCGTGCTGACCCCCGTTGCCCAGGCGCAGGCCGAAGGGGCCGCGCCGGTCGCGGCGCCCGTCGCTGTGGGCGAGACGAAGGCCGTGACGCAGGCGCCGGGGACGGCGCCGGCAAAGCCCGCGCAGAGCGGGGCGATGGAGTGGGTGTGGACGCTGGGCTGGATGCTGGCGCTGCTGGCGATCGTCTATTTCCTGATGATCCGCCCGGAGAAGAAGCGCGCGCAGGAGCGAAAAGCGCTGCTGGCGAAGTTGCAGCGGGGGAACAAGGTGGTGACGATCGGCGGGCTGCACGGCGAGATCGTTTCGGTGAAGGATGACAGCGTGATTCTCCTGGTGGACGAGGAGAAGGGCACGACGCTCAAGTTCAGCCGCAGCGCGATCAACAACGTCCTGTCCGATTCCCCGGCCTCGGAGCAGAAATAGGAGTCGTTTCCCCCATGAACGGCGAGCGCGCGTCCCGGCTGTACATGCGGCTGATCGTGGTCCTGGCGCTGATCGTCGTCTCTGCGCTGATCTTCTGGCAGAAGAGCATCGTGCGCGACGAGACCGGCAAGGTGATGGTGGACGAAGGGGGGCGGACCCGGTACCAGTCTCCCATTCCGCTGGGCCTGGACTTGCAGGGCGGCAGCGAACTGCAATACCGCATTCGCAAGGAGACGGTCACCGATGCGCACGAGGAGAATATCGCGCAGCGGGTGATTGACGTGATCCGGAAGCGCGTGGACCCCGAGGGGCGGATGGAACTCGACATCCGTCCGCGCGGGAACGACCGCTTCTACATCCAGTTGCCGGGGATGAGCGCGGAGGAATCGCGCCGCATTGAGGACCTGATCCGGCGCGCGGGAAAGCTGCGCTTCTGCCTGGTGAACGACAAGGCGGAGGACATTGCGAAAGCGGCGACGGGGGAGCGCGTTCCGGGCTACACGCCCTTCCTGCCCGTGGCCGACCGGAAGACGGGCAAGACGGTGCGCTGGCACCGCGGGACGTACGACCAGGTGAAAGCGCTGCCGCCGGGCTCGCGCGACTGGTACCTGGTGGAGAACAGCCCGCGCGTCACGGGCGAGTGGATGACGAACCCCCACCCGACCGAGGACGAGACGGGGATGCCGGCGGTGGGGTTCGGGTTCCGGGGGGCGGGCCGGCTGGCCTTCGAGCGGTTGACCGAAGAGAACCGGGGCCGGATGCTGGCGATCATCCTGGACGAGGACCTCTACTCGGCGCCGACGATCCGCTCGCGCATTTCGGGGTCGGGGATCATCACCGGCCACTTCACGCGCGCCGAGGTGAACGACCTGGTCTCGACGTTGCGCGCCGGGCAGCTTCCGGCGGACATCGAACTGGAATGGAACAATACGGTCGGGGCCCAGCTGGGCGAGGACAGCATCCGGTCGGGCATCCGGGCGAGTCTTATCTCGCTGATCCTGGTGCTCATCTTCATGGCCGTTTACTACTTCATCACCGGCATGGTGGCGAACCTGGCGGTGGTGCTGAACCTGGTCATCACCCTGGCGCTGATGGCGGGGATGCAGTCGGTGCTGACGCTGCCGGGCATCGCGGGGCTGGTGCTGACGCTGGGGATGGCGGTGGACGCGAACGTGCTCATTAACGAGCGCATCCGCGAGGA
>JAKPKY010000156.1 GCA_029553505.1 Planctomycetota bacterium | reverse complement strand
CGGCGCGGGCGGCCAGCATGGCGGCGCCCCGGCAGGCAGGCTCTTCCGTCGTCGCCCGCAGCACGTCGCAGCCGAGGCGGTCGGCGTATGTCTGAAGCCAGAGATCGCTCCGCGCCCCCCCCGCCCGCCGCCAGGACGCTCCGGATTTGCCCGGCGGCAGAGGCCCGCTCCACCAGTTCCGCCAGGCTTTCGGCGGTGGAGTTGAGGATCGCCCGGACGTAATGCCCGTGCCCCATGCCGTCCTGCCGTCCCGGGAATCCTTCCCGATCCGGGTAGCGATTCGCGTTGGGCAAGGCCATGGGAGCCTCCGTTGCTTTTACCCGCTCCGCCAGTTCCAGCAGTTTCTCGAAACTCAGTTCCGGGGCGAATCGGTCCCGATACCACGCCAGCACGGCGGCGCTGTTTTCGCTGTAAAGCAGTTGGTAATAGCGATCCGGTTCAAAGGCCGGCCCGAAGCACACGCCGGGCGCGGGCAGCGATTCGGCACAACTGCGGACGACAGCCGTCACCGTCCCTGTCGATTCGCTCAAGGGCGCCAACCGGTCCAAGCCCGCTCCCAGGGCGGCCTGGTAGTGGTCGAGATTCCCGACGGCCAGCAGCGCCCCTTCCGCCAGCCTCGCCCGCGCGGCGCCCTCCCGCGTGATCGTCCCCGCGACGCTTCCGGGACGCAGCGGCTGAGACAGGCGATCCGCATCAAGTCGCAGAAGTTCCATCGCTTCCGGCCACCACGCGAGGTTTCGCACGTCCAGCATTCCCAGCAGCGAGGCCGTCCCCGCGTCGCCCACGCGCCGGCCGGTGAGGCTGTGGACGAGATAGTCCGACAGGGTCATGACGTATCGTGATTCACGCCACAGGCGAGGTTGGCGATCCTGGAACCAGAGAATCTTGGCGGCGGCGAATTCCGTTCCCGCTTCCGCCCCCACTCCCGTCACGGCGCGGAAATCCGGGCGAGCCCACAGTGCCCGCATCGCCGGTGGAGGTTGCGGAACCCGCCGATCCGGCCAGAGGAGGATCGGCGTCAGCGGCCGGCAGGTTTCGTCGAGCAGCAGAAAGCTGTTGGCCTGCGAGGCATAGGCGACGGCCTCCAGATCGCCCGCGTTCGCCGCGGCGCGGGTCATCGCCTCCCCGATCGCCTCGCCGAGGGTCCGCCAGAAGCGGTCCACGGGCAATTCGCATCGCCCGTCGCCGCGGTCGGGCGCCACGTCGCGGCGCCCCAATCCGCGCTGCGTGCCGTGGCGGTCGAAGACAGCCGCCTTGAAACGGCTGGTTCCCAGGTCAACGCCCAGCACAATTGCCTTCTCGCGGCTCATAACGATTCCAGAATCACCGTTGCCCGCCGGATCAGCGCCTGCCCCGCGTCGGGGCCGAAGACGCTGTTGGTCGCCTCGTATCCGCCTTCCGCCAGCGCCTCGGGCGTGACGATGTATCCCTGAAGTTCCCCGTTGGCCAGTGAGATCGCGAACGCCCCGGCCCGACAGGCCTTGATCGCCAGACCGTATTCCACGAAGAACTCGCCCGGAAAGGCCACGAGGAACTGCGCCCCCAGCTTCATGACCTGGATTTCCGCCGGCAGGCACTGGCGATAAACGGCTTCGAGCGTCCCGTCCCGCGCGGCGCGGGCCAGCACGACGCCTTCCTCGGCGCCGAACCAGTCGCACTCGGCCGTTCGCATCTGCTCGCGTGGCGCGCCCTGCCGGCGCAATTGTTCCAGCGTCTCAACAGCGTGCCGCAGTCTCGCCTGGGCCTGCTCGAGCGTGGGAAACTGCTTACGCGGCAGGTCCACGGCCTCACCGCGGCACGCCAGCGGCCAGTCGCGCCGGAAGGTCATGCCGAGGATCGCCCGTTCGACCGCGCGACCCAGTTGCTCGCCCAGCCGGCGGGCCTCGTCGAACGTGTTGGCGCGGACCACGTGGCGGGGGCTCTGGTTTCCCGACGGCCCGGTGTGGTACAGGATGGGGCAATTTCCCACCATCTGCCGGCGGAGATATTGCTTTGCGAATCCCGGGAAGTCGGCGCTGACGAGCGTGGAATCCTCGTGCAGGACCGTCGGGTGCATCGAGCAAACGAGCATGGCGGCGATCGTTTTTTCGCTGTCGGCTGCGCGAACCACCCAGACCGGCGCTTGGGGGTCGCTGGGGCCCTTCGGGTCGCGCCGGTTCCCGCCGACGCCGGTTGCGTCGGCCACCGCCGAGGCCATCTCGGCGGGCCCTGCCGACCGGACCGCCCGCACCCCCGCCTGCACCATGCGATCCTCGACGAACCGCAGGTATTCGCGATCCGTCCTGGGCACGACCGGATCTGCCGAAGATACGAGCATGTCCGCCGTCGGCGGGCCCGAATGCGTGTGGGTCGCCGACAGGAGGATGTTCGCCGCCGGCACACCCGTCGCCTCGGCCAGTTGCCCGCGCACGCGAAGGGTCGTCTCCCGCGACACGAAAATCAAATCGTTCGCGATCAGCAGCAGTTGCGTCCTGCCGTCGGACAGGAACAGCGCCGAGGACCGCAGCGGATCGTGCACGCCCGTGCTCGTGCGCGGAACGTGGGGATACCCGTAGAGAAACTGCGGCGTGGTCGGGGTGATGTCCGCTTCCGCCGCGCCGGCTTGCAGCAGGCCCGTCCTAGGGTGGTTCCCGGCCATGCGTCAGTATCCCGTCTTCCAGTCCGGCTGGATGTCCGCGGCGATTTCTTCCGACACCCACACGTCCGTGCGAAGGCTCTGGCAGATCGACTCCGGAACCCGCGGCGTGACCGGCCCGTGCATGACCAGGCGGCTGATCAGCCGCTGCCAGGACGTGCTCGTTCCGTGCACGGTGATTCCGTGCTGCTGGATGCGATGCCTCGCCGCGATGACCTGGGCCGGGCCGACGGTAGCCGCCTTGGGCGGGACGGCCGCCAGGTCCCCGCTCTTTCCGAAGCTCCCGTGCAGGGAGTTCTGGGCCAGAGTGAACGGACTGAGCGTGACGATCCGCGGGCCCAACGTCTTCCATTCCTCCAGGGGGACGTCGAACTCGGGCGCGTCCGGTTCGATGAAGGCCAGGTGCCCCGTCCATCCCGGCCCGCTGTAGACGATATCCACGCCGCCCAGGTCTTCCATCCTCCGGCCGTAATCGTGAAGGTTTTCATTCGTCAGGCCGACCATCTGGCCCTCGGGCGGGCGGAGATCGGGATCGATCCGGCTGTAGAAATACTTCTTGAGGGCGTGGGTGAAACCGAATTCCCAGCTTTCCGGCGCCACCTCGCCGCGCTCGTTGGCGTATTCGTCCATGTTGAACGTATACAGGTTGCGGCAGTTGACGCGGAACTTGTTGAGAAGGTAGGCGACGCGGCTGTAGAGCGGCCAGGGCTGGGGCAGGATCATCACGACGCGCCGGTCTTCCACGTCGGATTGCCGGATGCGCTCGAAAATGTCGATGATGAACCGGAATTCCATGTCCCCGCCCGAGAGCACCTGGATGCGGTAGTCGGGATTGGGATGGCGGGTGATCTCCTCGCGGCGGATGCGGCGGACCTTCTCCAGGACGTTCATATCCCGAAACGGAATCCATCGCGAAGGTTGGTAGGTAAACGCCATGGGGCTTGGCCTCCCTGTCTGGAACTGGTTTCTACGGTTTCGGAAACTCGCATTCGCCGCCGACCCAGGTCCGCACGACGTTCAGGGCGTCGTCCAGCAACGTCAGGTCGGCGTCGCATCCGACGGCGAGCCGTCCCTTGGTCCGGTCGAGGCCCATCACGTGGGCGGGATTCGCGCTGACCATCTGGGCGGCGGTGGGCAGATCGAGCTTCAGCATGCCGACGGCGTTGCGAAGCGCCTGGTCCATGGTCAGCCCGCTGCCGGCCAGCCCGCCCGGCGCGGTGGAATGTTCGGTCAATCGCGCGGGCCCGCCGGCCGAGAGGAACTCCACCTCCTGGCTTCCGAAGTGGAAACGCCCCTTGCCCAGGCCCGTGCCGACATTGCCGTCGGTGATCAGGCAGACGCGGTCGCGCCCCAGGCACTTCAGCGCCACCTCGACGGCCACCGGATCGACGTGCACGCCGTCGAGGATGAAATCCACCGTGGTGCGCGAATCGGCCAGGATGGCCTCGACCGCCCCGCAAGGGCGCACGCCCTTGTCCGTTTCCGCCGGCGGGTAGAACACGTCGTAAAAATGCGTGGCGTGCCGTGCGCCGGCTTCGATGGCCCGGCGCGTCTGGTCCACGTCGGCGGCGGTGTGCGTGAGGAATACCGTCGCGCCCCGCTGGCGCATGAGGCGGATCAGCGGCTCGACGCCCTCGAAATCGGGCGAGGCGCTGAAGGCCATCGGGTAGGGTCTGGCCGCCTCGATCAGCGAGACAACGCGGGCGGGATCGGCCTTTCCGATCGCGTCGGCCGGCAGCGCGCCGGGAAAGACCAGGAACGGTCCTTCCAGGTGGAACGCCAGCACCGCGGCGCCCGTGGTTTTGGCGGCGGCAAGCCGGCGAATCAGTTCGAGGTCCTCGCCGCGCGGGCGAGGACAGAGGGTGGGCAAAAAGCCCGTGACCCCGTGCCGCGGAAGCAGACGGCAGACCGCGGCAAGGTCGACGGGGCCACGGTCCAGTTGATGCTCGTGGAATCCGTGCACGTGCAGGTCGATGAATCCCGGCGTCAGGTATCCGCCCCGGGCGTCGAATTTCTCGTCCCAGGCGCCTCCCGGGCGCTCCCCGGCAGTCAGGATCTCCGCGATCCGCCCCTGTTCGGTCCGGACCGTACCCTCCTCGACGCCGGACTTCAGCACCAACCGCGCGTTTTCAATGAGAATACGTTCCGTCATGGCGCACCTCCCGGACGGTCGAAACGAGTTTGACGCAATCGCCGCGGTAGAGCGACTCGAACAGGGCCAGCGCCCGCGACGACGGGCCGTAGATGACGTCTGTCGCCAGCAGCAGAGGCTGGCCCGGCGAAATCGCCAGGCGGAGCGCATCGTCCTCACCGGCGGCGACAGCCTCCACGCTTTGACTGCCGTGCGAGATCGTCAGTCCCTCTGCCTGCGCCCAGGCCTGGAGGAAATCGACGCGGACCAGCATGGCCTCGTCGATCCGCCCCGCCAACTCGGCGGGAATGTAGGCCCGGTCGTAGGCGACGGGCTTTCCCTCCAGCACGTCGAGGCGCTCGGCGTAGAGGCACTGCCCCTCGGGGCGATCCAGCAGTTCCGCAATCCGCGGCGGAAGCGACGTCTCCCGCCGGCACAGGACGCGGCGCTCCAGGTTCGGCGCGTAGCTCCGCATCGAGCCGGTGAAATCGGCGTTGAGGATGGGAAGTTTTCCGGCGCGGAGCGATCGGACAAACGTCCCGCTGCCCCGGCGACGGCGGATCAGCCCGTCCTGCTCCAGCAGGCGCAGGGCGTGGCGGATCGTGATGCGCGAGACGCCGTGTTCCCGGCACAACTCCCGCTCGCAGGGCAACCTCTGCCCGCCCGCCAGGCGGTGCGAGAGAATCTGTTCCTTCAGGGCGTTGTACGCCCGGCGATAGGCCTGGAGGGAATTGTCCTGGACAGTCCACACAAAACCAATTTGTTATAACCATTCAAGATTGTCAAGAATATCTTACCTATTTTCCCCTTGACCATACGGGATTATCCTGCTAACAGTATGTTAAATAATGTTTGTTTTATGGAATTTTCACATTAAGAGCGCCTAACAAAATGACGCTGCATTCGGCCGGCTTGTTTGCCGTCTGGCGGCGTCGGGCTGCATCGACAACCCGCAGGGTTGCCTGCTTCGCCCTCCTGGCCAGCCGGCAAACCGCTCGGCCTCGGTGCGACGCGT
>JAKPKY010000149.1 GCA_029553505.1 Planctomycetota bacterium | reverse complement strand
GCCTCGGCGCGCGAATCGTTCTCGATGTCCAGCAGCGCCTCGGCCCGCTGCCGCGCTTCGTCGAACCGCTCGTCCATCAGGGCATCGAACATCAGCGAGGTGCGCACCGCGCAGGACAGGTCGGGCGGCAGATTGCGGCGCTGTTCCAGTCGCCGGGCGACCTCGACGCCGCTGTTCGTGCGCTCGGCGATCAGAAACTCCAGCCACTCCAGGCTGCCGAAGCGGTCGCTGCCCAGCTCATGCCCGCGTTGGAGCAGTTGCTGCGCCTCCTCGATCCGGTCGAGTTCCAGCGCCATCAGCCCGGCGGCGCCCGCGAAGACACCGTTGGGGTTCTGCGCCAGCCACTCCGTCGCCAGGGCGTAGGCCTTCGACGTACTCTCCAATCGCGCCACGGCCGTCAGCGCCTGCCGCCCGGTCTCCGTGTCGCCGCTGACCGTCCACGCCGCCTTCAGCAGCGGCACGGCCGGCGCCGCGTTGAAGTTGAGCAGCAACTGACCGATCCAGAGAATCGGCAGCGAGATCAGACTGCGCAGCCAGCGGATCAGGAACATGGCAATCCCAGAAGGAACCGTTCGCCCGTGCGGACAGAAGAGTAGCACGCGAACACCCCGCGCACAAGGCGCCCCGCGCGCCTGTGGCGTCCGACGCCGTCAGCTCAGCGACTTGGCGACCGCGTCGACCACCTGACCGAGCTGCTCCTCGGAGATGACGAGCGGAGGCTGGATGCGCAGAACGTTGCCGTAGAGCCCGCCGACGCCGATCAGCACGTCGTTGTCGCGGCAGTCCGCGCGGACGTGCCGGGCCAACTCCGGCGAGGGCGCTCCGGCGGCGTCCTGGACCAGTTCCACGCCGACCATCAGTCCGCGCCCGCGGACCTCCGCGACCCGCGGATTCGACGAGAACCGGCGACGCAGTTCCTTGACGAACCAGTCGCCCTTCTCGCGCGCCGTCTGGGCGAGGGTGTGCTGGAGGTGGTACCGGATCGTCGCAATCGCAGCGGCGCAGCAGACCGGGTTGCCGCCGAAGGTTGAGCCGTGAGTCCCCGCGCTCATAACGCCGGCCGTTTTCGCAGAGCAGACAAAGGCCCCTATCGGAAGCCCCC
>JAKPKY010000127.1 GCA_029553505.1 Planctomycetota bacterium | reverse complement strand
TCGGCGCGACCGGCGGGCGCGAGGATCACACGCTGGGCAATCTCTCGCTGCTGGCCGATTTCAGCCGCCGGGCCGACGTGGTGCTGGCGACCGACAGCGGCCTCTTCACGGCGCACACGGAGACGGTCACGCTGACGTCGTCCAAGGGTCAGCAGGTCTCGATTTTCTCCTTCGACCCCGGCCTGGCGATCACCTCGCAGGGGCTCACATACCCCTTGCGCGGCCTGCGGCTGAGCCGCTGGTGGCAGGCGGCGCTCAATGAAGCCGAGGGCAACGCCTTTACCCTTTCGTTCAGCGGCGGCGTCGTTCTCGTCTACCGGACCTGGATTCCCCTCACGACTCGCCGGGAATGCGCAGGTCGCAGACGAGCGGCAGGTGGTCGGAGAGGGTGACGCCGGGCACGGCGAAGCGGACGGGAGTGATCCCCGCCGTGTAGCAAATGAAGTCCAGTTCGCGTTCCGGACGCCAGCTCGGGTAGGTCGGCAGGTGGCCGTCGTTGACCGACGTGAGCCCCGTCGCGGCGAGGAAGAGCTTCATCTCGGAGGCGCCCGAGAGGGCGTTGAAATCACCCATCACGACGCACGGCTTGGCCGAAGCCTTGACCAGGTCGTGCAAGTCGGTCAACTGGCGCTGGCGCGTGCCGAAGCGGAGCGAGAGATGGACCAGAAACAGGGTGATCGTCTCCAGTTCCAGCTCGATGACCAGCCGCTTGAAACCGTAGTGAAGATAGTGGAAGCGCTCGCGGCGGATCGGCCCCCGCGTGAGGATCGCGTTGGCCTGCTTGTCGAAGACGGGCAACCGCTCAAACAGCCCGCCCTTGCTGTACTTCACCTCGCAGCGGTGGAAGTAGCTCCCCAGATCGTCGGCGATCGCCTCGGCCTGGTTTGCGCCGCGGCTGCGGTACGAGCCGGTGTCGACTTCGACCAGCCCGATCACGTCGGGATTGTGCTCCCGCAGCAGGTCGGTGATCCGCGGCAGATGGTTGACGGTCCGGCGCAGCAGGTCCATCCACGCGCGGCGTTCGCGGCGCCCCGTTCCGTAGCGGATGTTGTAGAGAAAAAAACGCATCGCAGGGACAGGTCAGGGCGCGGCCCGTTCACGCCGCACCGCCGTCACCAGCCAGGCGGCCTGGATGGCGCGGGACAGGGGGATGAGCCAGGCGGCGTAAACGGCGTTGAGCGCGTCGGGGAGGCGCGACGCCAGCGCGGGCGCCACGTTATGGGTGCGCACGTACTCGGAGGCGCGCGAGCGGACGCGGAGCAACACCAGCTGTTCGACCGACGGGTACGTG
>JAKPKY010000124.1 GCA_029553505.1 Planctomycetota bacterium | reverse complement strand
GAGTGTATCTTCGGCTTCTGCGGCGCGATGCGGAAGGAGCGGGAGCCGAACGACGACATGCAGGACTGCAACCCGATCATGGCAGGTGAGCGGCGAGGTGAACGGCGACCACGACTGGTTCTGCTTCAACGTGGACGCGGGCCAGAACGTGACGTTCGACATCGACGCCCGGGGCGGACAGAACCCGCCCCAGGGCGGCAGCAGCCTCGACTCGGTCATCTACCTCCACGACCAGAACGGCGGCGTGATCGACCAGAATGACGACGCGGATGGCCTGGACTCGCTGATCCAGCACAACTTCCAGCGGGCGGGTCGCTACGTCATCGAGGTGCTCTCGTTCGGCGCAGGTGACGGCTGCCGGGGCTGCAACTACGTGCTGAACATTCGTTAGGACAGCGCCGACCGCAGGGCGTCCGGAGTCGTCACTGGCGCCTGGCAAGCGTATTCGCGGCAGACGTACGCCGCCGGGGCGCCTCCCACCAACGTCTTCCCTGCGAGCAACGGCAGATCGCCCGGCGGCGGGCCGGCTCCCGGGTCGTGGTGCGCCAAAACCCGATTCGGGAGGAAGCGGGGAGCCAGCACCGCTTCGAGCGCTTCCGTGGCGGGCGCGGCAGCGGCACCGACGATCGCTACCTCGATCGGTGACGACGCCTGCATGTCGACAGCCAGCAACGTCGTGCAGAAGGCCCTCGGGAAGCGCACGACCACCTTGCCCCATGCCTGCGTTGCTCGCTCGGCGGCGGTTCGCAGGTCCGCCCGGTCGAAGTGGCGGGCCAGGCGGAGCAGCGCGCGAGCGGCGACCGCGCCCGGGTTCGGCGTCGCGCCGTCCATGCCCTCCCTGCGCCGGATGATTAGCGCCTCGTGGCCTTTCGCCGTGTTGAAGAAGCCGCCGGTCTCCGCGTCCGCGAAGTCGGCGAGCATCCGTTCTGCGAGGCCGAGCGCCTCGCGCAGCCATCGCTCCGCGCCGCCGGCCTCGTAGAGATCCACGAGGGCGTCCGACAGGTACGCGTAGTCCTCCAGCACCGCGTCGTGTGACGCTTGGCCGGCTCGCCAGGCTCGGTGCAGGCCGCCATCGGCCCGGCGCAGCGCCGTCAGCACGAACTCCGCGGCGCGCTCGGCCGCGTCGAGCCAGGCGCGCTTGCGAAGCACGCGAGAGCCCTCTGCAAACGCCCCGATCATCATCCCGTTCCAGCCCGCGAGGACCTTGTCGTCGAGCCCAGGCGGCACCCGGCGGGCGCGCGCCTCGTGCAGCTTCGTCCGTGCGGCATCGAGACGGCGACGGAGCTCCTCCGGTTCGAGCCCGAACAGCTTCGCCGCCGCCTCGTCCGGCAGCCGCACGTTTGGGATCCCGTGGCCCTCCCAGTTCCCGCCCTCTTCGATGTCGTAGACCCGGCAGAAGAGTCCGGCATCCTCGTCGCCGAGCACGGCGGCCACCTCGGCCGGCGTCCAGACGAAGAACTTCCCCTCCTCCCCCTCCGAGTCGGCGTCCGTCGAGGACCAGAATCCGCCCTCCGGACCCGTCATCTCCCACAGGATGTAGTCGAGCGTCTCCGTCGCGATGCGCCGGTAAAACGGATTGCCCGTCACCTGGAACGCCTCCACGTAGGCCACCGCCAAGCCCGCGTTGTCGTAGAGCATCTTTTCGAAGTGCGGCGCGAGCCACCGCTCGTCGGTCGAGTAGCGGTGGAAGCCGCCCCCGACCTGGTCGTACATGCCGCCGCGGGCCATCCCGTCGAGCGTCGTGCGTGCCAGGACAAGCGCCCGCGAATCTGCGGAGCCTGCGGCGAAGCCGGAGGACCGGACGTGGTGGCGCAGCAAGAGGCGCAACGCAGCAGTTGGCGGAAACTTTGGGGCGCCACCGAAGCCGCCGTATTGCGAATCGAACGACTGAGCGAGCTGCTGCACGGCGGCGCCGATCGCGTCCGGGGTGATCGCCCCGGGAGCGACCGTGCGTGCCTCCTCCTCCAGCGCCTCCGTGAGCTGCTGCGCCCGGCGGAGGAAGGCGGCGCGATCGGCGGTCCACAGCTCAGCAATCCGGTCGAGCAACGTCCGGAACCCGGGCCGGCCCCACTTGTCCTCGGGCGGAAAGTAGGTGCCCGCGAAGAACGGCCGCCGCTCCGGCGTCAGGAACACCGTCATCGGCCAGCCGCCCTGCCCCCGGTTCATCGCCTGCGTGGCGGCCATGTAGATCTCGTCGAGGTCCGGCCGCTCCTCGCGGTCCACCTTGATGCAGACGTAATGGCGGTTCATCACCTCCGCGATGGCGTCGTTCTCGAACGACTCGCGCTCCATCACGTGGCACCAGTGGCACGCCGCGTAGCCGATCGACAGGAGGATGGGACGGTCCTCGGCCGTAGCACGCGAAAGGGCCTCCGGTCCCCACGGGTACCAGTCCACGGGGTTTTTTGCGTGCTGCAGGAGGTATGGACTGGTCGTCAGGGCGAGGCGATTCGGAGGCCGCTCGTGCCCCGCGCCGCCGCTCACAGCTTGAGGCTCACGGACACGCCATCCCGCAGGGGGAGGATCACCGTGAGCAGGTCGGGCGCCGCATGCGCCTCCCGGTTGTAGCGCAGGACGCCTTGGGTGGCGGCTTCGTCCGGCGCCACGAGGTTCCGGAGGTAGGCGTCGAAGGGTGGTGGCGTGATCATCTGGTAGATTGTATCGCATGAAACCCGCACGCACCGTCCACGGTAACTGTCCAGTTAAGGATGGCGCCGCGGTTTGGTAGGATTGGCGGATGAATCCCAGTCATGCTCACTATGCCGGTCATCGGTTCCCTGCCGAGATCATCAGCCCCACGGTCTGGTTGTACTTTCGCTTCACCCTCAGCTTCCGGGACATCGAAGAGTTGATGGCTTCGCGCGGGGCGATCCTGACCTACGAGTCGATCCGCCAATGGTGCCTGAAGTTCGGTCAGGTTTTTGCCAATGAGATCCGTCGTCGCCAGCCCAAGCGAGGCGACAAGTGGCCTCTTGACGAGGTTTATCTGCGCATCAGCGGTAAGCTCCACTATCTATGGCGGGCGGTGGATCAGGAGGGCCATGTTCTCGATCTCTTGGTGCACAGCCGTCGGGATCGGCAGGCCGCAAACGGTTCTTCCGCAAACTGCTCAAGGGTTTGCGCTACAGCCCACGGGTATTGATCACCGACAAGCTGAAGAGCTATGCCGCTGCCAAGCGCAAGATCATGCCAGGGCTTGAACATCGGCAACACAAGGGACTGAACAACCGCGCCGAAGTCTCACACCCGCCGACCCGGCAGCAAGAACGGCAGATGCGTCGCTTCAAATCACCCCGGCAGGCCCAGCGATTCCTTGCCGCCCATGCGCCGATCAGCAACCTGTTTCGCTGCCAACGTCATCGGCGCTCCCGCGCCGACTACTACGCACGTCGCCGACAGGCATTTCAGACTTGGCATGAGATCGTCGGCACCGAAGTTGCGTCCTGAAACGCCGGTAACCTCAAGTTCTATCCCGATTCTCCACCGTTAATATCTATTCGAGATTACGACGCTGATAACTTGACAGTACCCTCGTGCCTGATTCCTGGAGAGTGGCCACTGGTGGCCACTCTCCAGGCATCAGCAGTGCTCGGGGTGTAATTCGGGAGGCTTTTCTGCAAATCGTGACGCCTGCCGGCCCGCAATCGGCGATTGACTGCGGAACCCGGCGTCAACCAAACTCCCCGAAGGCCCGTTGGATTCCCTATCCTTTATCCTTCGGCGGGGGTCGTCATAGCGTGTTTTCTGATGGCCAGATGTCGCTTAATATCGCTCCCATGGACCTCGTCCGCGCCTACCATGAACGCTCCAAGCATCACCTGGATCGTTATGCCCCCGGCCCCGGCGGTTTGGACTGGGCCTCCCAGCCCGACCCATTCCGCCGCTACGCCGGCGCGCCGGAACTGGACCTACCGCTGCTGACAGAGGATCTGCCGGTTTGTTGGGACGAATTGTTCGCGACAGCGGTCGTGCCGCAACAGGCAATGACTGCGAAGAGCCTGGCATGCCTGCTGCAACTGTCCCTCGGGCTGTCCGCCTGGAAATCCTATGCCGGCAATCGCTGGGCCTTGCGCTGCAATCCTTCCAGCGGCAACCTGCACCCCACCGAAGGCTACTTGATCTGCCCCGATCTGCCGGGGCTGCCCGCCGGCGTCCACCATTATCGGCCTGACCGGCATTGCCTGGAGCGGCGCGCCGCGGCGCCGTTCGCTTGGTCCGGCGGTGTTCTGGTGGCGCTGACCGGCATCCACTGGCGCGAGGCCTGGAAGTACGGCCTGCGCGCCTTCCGCTACTGCCAGCACGATTGCGGTCATGCCCTGGCCGCGCTGTCTTACGCCGCCGCCACCCTGGGTTGGTCAGTGCGCCTGCTTGCCGACTGGGGTGACGAGCAGATCGCATGCCTTACCGGGGTGGATCGGACCGAGGACTTTCTGGCGATCGAGGCCGAGGTGCCTGAGGCACTGGTTTGGATCGGCTGGGGCGCCGCGCCGGACGCGGCGC
>JAKPKY010000045.1 GCA_029553505.1 Planctomycetota bacterium | reverse complement strand
TGTCGGAGTTGTGTTGAACGGCTATTGCTGTCCTGTGGAATCGTTTGCGGCAGGCAGTGGCCTGTGACTTTGGAGCAACGCATTGCGAATCTGGGCCTCATCCTTGACGTGTGCCAGCACAGTTATCTGGTCCCATCCTTGTAGCTGGGTGTCGCCTTTGGGTGCAATTACCTCGCTGCCGCGCGTGATGAGCGTGATGACACAGCCGGGGGGGCAGTTTCAGATCGGCGATTCGTGGACCAGCCGCGCCCTGAGGGCCTGGCATGTCAACCACGATGAGGTCCATGTCGCTCTTGGCCATCGTGACAAGCTCCAGGTTGTACAGCGGCTTGGGACGAGCTTTGGTGGAAAGCCCAAGCCACCTTGCCACGATGCCCAAAGTGGAGCCTTGGATAGCCACCGACAGCATGACCACGAAGAAGACCAGGTTGAATACTTCCTGTCCACCCTCCAGCCCGGCTGCCATCGGATAGGTAGCCAGAATGATCGGTACCGCGCCTCGCAATCCGGCCCAGGAGATGAAAAGCTTGTTCTTGGATCGCAGCCGCATGCCGAGCGTCCCGAGCCATACAGCGACGGGTCTGGCCACGAAGCTCAATACCAGAAACAACACAATGCCTTGCAGCCAGAGCCCCGACCACTGATGCGGGTAGACCAGCAGTCCCATCAGTACGAACATGCTGGTATCCGCTACAGTGGAAAGCGCCGAAACAAAGTTTGCCACGCCCTGTTTGTGAACGAACGGCTGATTGCCCATCACGTATCCCGCGATGAACACCGCCAACATGGCGCTGCTGTGGGCAAGTTCGGCCAAACCGAAGATCAGCAATACCACGCCAAGCGTCAACACATAGTAGTGCCCCCGGTCCTGGGGCCTGAGGCGATTGAACAACCAGATGGCAGCCCAGCCCAGTACTGCGCCGGCACCTATGCCGGCGGCAAATTTCCAGATGAAAGACAGCACCACGAAATACCACTGTGTCCCCCCAGCCGTGAACGCCTGTATGGCAGCCAACGTCAAGAGAATGGCCATTGGGTCATTGGCGGCACTTTCGACCTCAACAGTCGATGAAAGCTTGGATGAGAGAGATTGACGGCGAAGTATCGAGAAGGTCGCAGCCGCATCGGTCGATGAGACCACCACCGCCAACAGCACTGCCTTTTCAAGCTGCCAGCCCAACACACCCCAAGTTACCAGAAATGTCACCAAGGCGGTGAGTACAACGCCCCATGTGGCCAAACCTCCTGCCGGCAGTGCCACTGCCCGGAAGTTCTCTCGTCTTGTGCTAAAACCGCCCTGAAACAAGATGAAAACGAGCGCCATGTTGGCCACTTGGTTGGTCAGGGCAACATCGCTGAAGTCCCACAAACTCAAAACATCGCTGCCGAAGATGATGCCTGCGCCCAGCGCAATAAGAATTACAGGGACGCTCCAGCGGTCAAGCAAAGCTGCCACTAGAACGACCACTACCAGGATCAGCGGCACAACCAGGTAGACCTCATTCATGTATCAACAACTCCGATGGTGCTTACTCATAGACCTTCCTTCAAGGACTCCCTATTCAGCATCACCAAATCTGCCGTGTCAAACTATATCTCCCGGCGGAAATTCAAGATCAACAGGCCGTTCCGGGTAGAACCCGAGAAAGCTCAACATGCGCCATCCGATACCCAGTGTCCCGCGCCATTGCTGCAGCGTTTCTCGGAGCCGCAGGACGGCCGGGTGCTTCTTGTCCGGAACCTGAGCGAGTATGCCAGTCGCGGCGGTCAGGTTTCCCTGCATCAACATCGCCGTGACGTAGTTAGTATAGAAGATCGCTGGAACATCCGGCGAAGGGCTGATGCTATCTCTTGGGAAAAGAAGCTCTCGGAGGATCGCAGTCGCTGGTTGCACCTGATCCATGCGAAGCAGGCATACCGCCCGCGCATTCTTGGCTGCTGGGGATTCGAGGCGGCTCTTGGCGATTACTTCCAATGCTTCTTGAGGCTTGTTGATGGCAAGCAGGTCTTGCACACGGACAAGGAAACCAGAGAGTGTCGGTTTATCAGTCATGTGAAACTCCTTCAATGGCTTTAGTGATCAGCCGGGGAGGGCTGGCAAACATGATGGAGGCAAAGGACAACTACGGCCTTCCATTCATGCCATGTAACGAGACGCTGCGGGCGGCTCGCACCATCAGGAGTTCATCATACAATGCAGAGAAACCAGTGTGGATTGAACGGACAGCGCTGCATTACACAACCGTTCAACAGTGGCATGGAACAACGCTGTGTCGTGCTCGATGTCAACAATTGCAGCGGCCGATACGCCATGCGCAACGTGACCATCAAGGCTCCGCCATGAGCTATTCTTGATGCCGCTGACGGTCAGAGGTGCGCCGGTCGCTTGCTGCAGGGCGGCGACCTGTTGACTCTGGGCGCAAGGGTCAGTTGCCGACAGCCCAGTTGGATACTGGGCAGCCATCAAGGCAACCAACAACACCGAAGATATGGCCCGAGCCGTTGACACTGGCGAAGTCCTCTCCGCAAATGTATCAAACGCCTTCCTGAACAGCAACGACCCTCTATCCCAAAGGCCACTCGCCGTCAGTTCGCGTTCGTTGGGTTCGGGGGCCTGATCGCAAAAGCCCTGTTAACCAAATGGGGGTTGTTAAACAGAGAGCGCGAGAGTTTGAGAGGGTTGGGATCGGGCTGCGGTCGCAAACGTCACGGTTGCGGTCGGACCCTCGACGCGACGGCTCATAACCGAGAGCGCGGGGCGTGACGGCGGGAGTGGCTGTAACTCTTTGCGGGCATAGGCTTATACAAAAACACCCACGGCCGGCTGGTCGTGGGCGTTCGTGTAAACCAAAACGGGCTTCTACGTTCGTAGAAACCCGTGGACCTCGTTATGAGGCTCATCGCTCGGCGACCTTGTGGTCGCCTTTGGCTCCTCAGTCACAGCTTGTCAAAGCTCCCGCGCCCCGGAGGGGCGCGGCCCTCAGTCATTTGAGCTGCCCGCTGCCTGCCGCTTGCCTATCCGTCCCCGTGAGCACGTGGGACAGGACCGCCGCCCATTGAGACGGCGGGACGGGTCGCGTCAGGTAGAGGGCGCCGCCCTCGCGGGCGGCGAGCTCGTGGTCCCCGCAGCCGGCATCGCCCACAACGGCGAGCGGACAACGAGGCCACCGGTTCCGAAGCCACCGCAGCGCCTGCCGTAAGGAAGGCGCTCCCTCATGGGTGGCCAGGACAATTAAGGCAACCCGTCCGGCGGGTGTATTGCACTGCAAATCCTCCGTCCGCCGGTAGGTCACCAGACAACCCATATTCAGTTCTGAAAGATACTGGCCGACCAGTTCGGCCTCGCTCAGGTCTGTGCACACCATCACGACGCACAGCCCCGACTGGACCGGCGCAGCCGGTCCCATACTGTCCCTCACATCCAGCCTACTCATGACTTCAGGCTCCCACTCCCGCAGATACATAAACAACGGGCGTGCCAGAACCATAGGATGCGAGTTGGAAAAACGTAAATGCCGTCCGGGGAAAACGTTAGAAATTGAAGAAAAATTCGCTCGTCCATGCGGCACGCGGCCCGGCCGGGAGGTTGTCGCGAAATGCGTCAGGGGCTGGTGAAACCTGCAACAAGAGGCGCCGCGCAATGCAGCGCCCGCGCGACACCCAAGCGCCGCGCAATGCGGCGTGTTGCGGGAAGCGGGATGTGCGACGGATTCATCGGAAAAAACCTGCCCTGAAAATGAGGAAAAAAGGTCCGGCTGGAGGGGGAAAAGGATCGTTAAAGAGCAAAAAAGCGGGGGAATAGGGTCCCAATGGGCGCTGCCGGAGAGCTTAACCGTTGTCCATGCCGTAGAGGCGCATCTTGCGGAGCAACGTCCCCCGGTGGATGTTGAGGATCCTCGCGGCCGCCGATCGGTTGTACCCGGCGGCTTCGAGGGCGTGGAGGATCGTGCGCTGCTCCGCTTCGGCCAGGCTGCACGCCACCGGGCTGTGATCGACGGCCGGCATGCGTTCGGCGGCCGGCTCGATGGCCGTGGGGCGGGACGAGTATCCGTCGTCCCATGCGGCGAAACTCGGCGGAAGCGGCGGCGCCTTCGCCGCGTACAGGCGCTCGACATACGCGCACAGCTCGCGCACGTTGCCTGGCCAGGGATACTCCACCAGCATCCGCCGCAGGCGCGGGCCCAACTGCCGGACCGCCATGCTGTACATCGAGGCGAACGCCTGGAGATAGTAGTCCAGCAGCGGCTCGATGTCCTGCTTGCGGACGCGCAGCGGCGGCACCTCGATGCGAACGATGTTCAACCGGTGGTACAGATCGCTGCGGAATTCGCCGTCGGATACCGACTTGGCCAGGCTGCGGTTGGTCGAGGCGATGAAGCGGGTGTCCACCTGGACAGGGCGGGTGGCGCCCACGGGCGTCACTTCGCGCTCCTGGAGCAGGCGCAGCAGTTTCGGCTGGAGGTGCAGCGGAAGCTCGCCCACTTCGTCCAGCAGCAGGGTTCCGCCTTCGGCCGCACGCACCACGCCCAGCGTGTCGGTGTTGGCGCCGGTGAACGCGCCCTTTACGTGCCCGTAGAACTGGCTTTCGAAGAGGCTCTCGCCGATTCCGGGGCAGTTGACGGGAATGAACGGGCCATTGCTGCGGCGGCTGCGGGTATGAATGCGGCGCGCGATCAATTCCTTGCCCGTGCCGGACTCGCCTTCCAGCAGAACGATGCAATCGTTCGCGGCGACGGAATCCACCACGTCAAGGATTTGTTTAAACAGGGGGCTTGCGCCGATCAAGGCACGATCGGCTTCTGCCTCCGTCTGCGGTGAGCATTCCGCAGCGCGAAACACGTAAAGCTCCTCCGCTTCGTGTCCTCAGACTTCTTGGAACCGAGCGTTAACGAAACGCATCCGGCTGAGCGGCCGGACTTCACGGGCCTGTGCCTCCAACTCCAAACACATGCCCATTATGGTCATACAGTACCATAGCTCCCTCAATTTGACAAGAGTGAAAGTGGGAAGCTTTGAGGATTCCGCATAAAAAGCCCGTAAAACCGTCTCTCCGCCTGTTCCTGGTGCGAAAAAGGGTTTCTTGCCTTCTTACCAAAGCCGGTCCCACATCGAACCGATAAGCCTCATTGGGATTGTTTGGCGATCCGTGCCGCCTGTGAGACATCCCGGACTTCTGAAATGGCTAACAGCAGCTATCGAAAGCAGTTACGCGTCAGCCTCCCACTCAAGGTCGTGCTGATCCTGACGTTTGTCGTTCTCTGCGTAACCATTTCGGGCGGATGGTTTTATTTCACTTCCGCCCAGGGGTGGGTCCAACGCCAGTCGCAGCAGAATTCCGACCGAATCTGCCAGATGCTGGGGCTGGCCGCCCAATACGACCTGTTGGCGCGAAAAAACATTGCCCTCAAACGACTTGCCGGAAACTTCCTCAACGACGAGACCGTCTGCTACCTGGCCCTGCTGGACGAGCGGGGATTCGTGGTCGCCTCGGCCAGCCGGGCGGCATACGCCAGCCGATGGAAATGGCTGGAGGCGTTGCCGGTGACGGTTTCCAGCACGACCGACACACACGACGATCTGCTGGTCCTGGCCCGTCCGATCGTCCTGCGCGACGCCGATCCGAAGAACAACCGCCTGGTCGGCGCGCTGCGCCTGGTGCTGGACACGACGGCCAACCGCAGGAATCTCGCCTACGTACAGCAGCGGATGACGATCATCGCGGCCGCGATCGTGCTCGCGGCGATTCCCCTGGGGTACCTGCTGGTCTGGCGGATCATCGTCCACCCGATGCGCAAGTTGCTGAGCGTCACGCGCCGGCTGGGCGAGGGCGATTTCTCCGTGCGGACCGAGATGCGCGGCAACGACGAGATTCGCGAGCTGGGCATGGCGTTCGACGCGATGGCCGACGAGGTCTCCCGCGCCCGCGCCGAGCTTCTCGGCGCCAACGAGCGTCTGGAGAACACGGTGGCTGCCCGGACCGACGAGCTCCAGGGCGCCAATCGCAGGTTGCGGGACGAAATGGCCGAGAAAGAGGACTTCCTCCGTGCCGTCAGTCACGATCTCAACGCGCCGCTGCGGAACATCGCGGGCATCGCCACGATGATCATGATGAAGTGGCGTGACCAGTTGCCCGAGGAGGTCGCGTCGCGCCTCCAGCGGATCCAGGCGAACGTGGACGTGAACATGTCGCTGATCTCGGAGCTGCTGGAGCTGTCGCGGATCAAGACGCGCCCGCAGAAGCGGCGCGTCGTGGACATGGGCGAACTGATCGCCGAGTCGGGAAAGACCTTCGAGTTCGAGCTCAAGCAGCGGGGAATCGAGTTCCACCTTCACGGGCCCATGCCGAAGCTCTATGTCGAGCCGGTCCGGCTGCGGCAGGTCTTCCAGAACCTCGTGGACAATGCGATCAAGTACCTGGACAAGACCACCGGCGGGCGGATCGAAGTGGGATATCGCCAGGCCGACGGAATGCACCAGTTCTGCGTGTCGGACAACGGCCCGGGCATTGCCCCGGAGCTGCACCAGAAGATTTTCTACGTCTTCCGGCGGGTGGAGGGCCAAGCCGCCGCGCAAGTTCCCGGAAAGGGGATCGGACTGGCGCTGGTCAAGAGCGTCGTCGCCAACTACGACGGGCGCGCCTGGGTCGAGTCGGACGTGGGAAGCGGCGCGAGGTTCTACGTCGCGCTGGACGCCCGGTGCACGCGCCCGCCCGAAAACGCGACCACGGAAATCGAGGAGGCCGTCTGTGTCCCGGACGCCGAGAACGATTCTGCTGACCGATGACGATCCGGACTTCCGGATGGTGCTGCGCGACGCGATCGAACTCCAGTCGCCAGACTGTCGCGTGGTGGAGGCCGGCGACGGACGCGAAACGCTGGCCTACCTGGCCCATTGCGGGCGCGACGACAGCTCCCCGCGCCCGGACATGATTTTCCTGGACCTGCAAATGCCCGGAATGTCCGGGCAGGAAATACTAAAGATCATCAAGAGCGATCCCGATCTAAGAAGTATCCCCGTAGTGATGATGACCGGCGTGGACGACGAATCGGAAAAGCGCCATGCCGCCGAAAACGGGGCGAACAGCTACAACGTGAAACCGAGCGACCCCTCGGCATTTGTGGAGTCTTTACGGGCATCGACGTGCTACTGGTTGACCGTCCACAGGTTTCCCGCCGCCTGACCGGTTAGGACGCGATGTCGAGAGGTCGAGCCATGGATTCGTTGCGGTATTGTCCGAAGATTCTCGTGGTGGATGACGACCCGGACCAGCGCGAGCTGATCTGCGAGTCGCTGCGCATGCATTACGGCGACGGCCAGGGGCGGCGCATCGTCGCCGTCGGCAGCGGGCGGGAATGCCTCGAGCAGGACCTGGGGAGCTTCGACATCGTCCTCCAGGACTACCACCTCCGCGACATGTCCGGGCTGACGCTCATCCAGGAAATCCTTTCCCGCGTCGACATTCCCATCATCCTCGTCACCGGGGAGAACGTTTCCTCGACCGCGGCGCAGGCCATCAAGTACGGCGCGCAGGATTACATCCTCAAGCTCGGTGATTTCCTGTTCGCCCTGCCGGTGATGGTGGAGAAGAACATCAGCCAGCACCGCGTCAAGAAGCAGAACCTCCAGCTCCAGCGGGAACTCCAGGGAATGCTCACCGAGCTGCGCGTCAAGAACATGCAGCTCCAGGAGTCGATGGAGAAGCTCCAGGAGATGGCCACCACCGATCACCTGACGGGCCTGGCCAACCGCCGGCAGTTCGGGGAGATCCTGGACCGGTCTTTCCACGAAGCGACCCGCTACGGGTTCGACCTGGCCTGCTGCATGTGCGACCTGGACCATTACAAGCATTTCAACGACTCGCTGGGACATCAGGAGGGCGACCGTCTGCTCCAGGCGGCCGCCGAGATCGTCCGCCTGTCCCTGCGCGCCAGCGACATCGCGGCGCGGTACGGAGGCGACGAATTCGTGCTTCTGCTTCCCCACACCTCGCTGGACCGCGCGATGTCGGTGGCCGACCGCATTCGAGAAGAATTGCAGGCCTGCACCATCCGGTATGAAGGCTTGGAGCACGAGGTGACGGTCTCGATCGGCGTGGCCTCGCTCCCGGCCGACCGGCCCACCAGCGCCGACGCCCTGGTCTCCCTGGCGGACCGTGCGCTGTACGAGGCGAAGGCCCGCGGAAGGAACCGCGTCGTCGCGTTCTCGCATCTTTCCGCCTGCCAGACCGCCGCGTCGTGAGTGCCAGGTTCCTCCTGAAGCCATGAGGGTGGCACGGCTTGCTTTGCAAGCCGTGTTCTCCCCGAAGGCAACAACACGCTTTGCGAGCAAAGCGCGCGCACCCTGCATCCCGGTGGGACTGTGGTTCCTGCGGTTCCGCAATTCGGCCCTTGCCATTTGCCCGCTCGGGCATTTCAATGACTTCCGCGTCGCGCCCTGCGCGTGATTGGGAATCATTGTCCTTCAGGGAGACCGATTCATGCAGGCCAGGAAAATCAAGCTGGGATTCATCCCCGCCAATCGCGGATTCTTTTCCGACAAGCTCGCGGCCGAGATGCGCGGCGACACCATCAAGATCCTCAAGTCCGCCGGCGCGAACGTGGTGGTCCCCTCGCCCAAGGACACCAAGGTCGGATGCGTCGAGACGATCGACGAGGCCATGCTCGTCGGACGCATGTTCCGCGAGCAGCAGGTGGACGGGATCGTGGTCAACTGCGTGAACTTCGGCGACGAGAAGGGGGTGGCCGTCACCCTCAAGGAATCTCACCTGCGCGTGCCGATCCTGATGGTCGGCGCCCAGGAGACCGAGGCGCTCACGCCGACCACCGCGCGGCGCGACAGCTTCTGCGGATTGCTGAGCAGTTGCGACGCCGTTCGCCAGCTCGGTCTGCCGTATAGCGTGCCGGAAGTTCCGATCTGTTTTCCCACGGATGAATCGTTCGTCGGCACGGCGGGGCGGTTCGTCGCGGTGGTGCGCGTGGTGGCGGGCATCCGCAACGCCCGGTACGGGCAGGTGGGCGCCCGTCCGAACGATTTCTGGACCTGCCGCTACAGCGAGAAGGCGCTCCAGCAGCTTGGCGTGACCATCGTGACGCTGGACCTGTCGGAAGCATTCGGCGCGGTCTGGGCGAGGAAGACCGACGCAGCCGTCCGGCGCGTCGTGGCGGAGATGAAGAAGACCATCGACTGCTCGGCCGTCGGCGACGAAATCCTGGAGAAGATCGCCAAGTTCGAGCTGTTCCTGAAGAAATTCGTCGCCGACCAGAAGCTCGACGCGCTGGGCATCCAGTGCTGGACGAGCATGCAGCAGAACCTGGGCATCTGCGCGTGCGGGACGATGGGCCGCCTCGACGACCGCGGCGTGCCCTGCGCGTGCGAGTCCGACATGCTGGGCACGCTGTCGATGCACGCGCTGCAACTGGCCGGCGGGGGCCCGAGCTGCCTGGCCGACTGGAACAACCTCCACAACGACGATCCCGAGCTGGTCAACTGCTGGCACTGCGGCGTGTTTCCGCCGTCGTGGGCGAAGAGCCGGCCGAAGATGGCCTGCCAGGAGATCATCGCCGGCACGACGGGGCGGGACAAGGCGATGGGCGTCGTCGAGTTCGTCATGCAGGACGGGCCGGTGACCCTCTGCCGAGCCACGCAGGACAACGCCGGGCGGCACAAGGTGGCGCTGATGCAGGGCGTCGTCGAGCCCAACAAGGCCAGAACCTTCGGCGGGTACGGGTGGGTCCGCCTGCCCGGAATCCAGGACTTCTACCGCACCGTGCTGCTGCGGCACTTCCCGCATCACGTGGCCATGAACCGCAGCCAGGTCGGAAACGTGCTGTGGGAGGCGTTCGGGAACTACCTGGGCTTCGACGTCTATGCTCCCGGACGGACCGGCGGCGCTTGGACGCCCGACATGCCCTTTGCCGTCGGCGCGGACGGCAAGGCGAAGAAATAACCCCGCGATCCTTGCAACACAGGCGGCGCGATGAATCCTTCCGGTTCGTCGCGCCGCTTTTCGTTTCGCACCGCGCGCCGATGGGGTATACTCCGGAATTCGTATCGCCCCAGGCGCGGACGGACGCCTTCGGCGAAGGCGCGGAGAAGACCAATGCCCGAGTTCCAGGTGGTTTCGGACATGAAGCCGGCGGGCGACCAGCCCCAGGCCATCGACCGGCTCGTCGGAAACATCGAGCGGGGGCAGAAACGCAACGTCCTGCTCGGCGTCACCGGAAGCGGTAAGACGTTCACCATGGCGCACGTCGTCCAGCGCCTCCAGAGGCCCACCCTCGTCATCAGCCACAACAAGACCCTCGCCGCACAGCTCTACGAGGAATTCAAGGAGCTCTTCCCCCACAACGCGGTGGAGTATTTCGTCAGCTATTACGACTACTACCAGCCGGAAGCCTACATCCCGCAGCGCGACATCTACATCGAGAAGGACGCCTCGCGCAACGACGACCTGGACCGCCTGCGCCTCAGCGCCACCACGAGCCTGACGAGCCGGCGAGACGTGATCATCGTCGCGAGCGTCTCGTGCATCTTCGGCTTGGGCAGCCCGGAGGAATACAAGAAGATGGTCGTCCCCGTCCGCAAGGGCGACACCGTGGACCGCGACGAACTGCTGCGGAGCTTCGTCAACCTCCAGTACGAGCGCAACGACGTGAACTTCAAGCGCGGCACGTTCCGCGTCCGGGGCGACACGATCGACGTCTACCCCGCCTACGAGGAATTCGGCTGGCAGATCGAGCTGTTCGGCGACCAGGTGGACGCGATCCGCCTGATCAACCCGACCACCGGCGACGCGCTCAGCGAGACGGACCAGGCGTTCCTGTTCCCGGCCGTCCATTACGTCGCCGACGACGACGCCATCGAGCGCGCCTGCCGGGGGATCCTGCCCGAGCTGGAGATGCGCGTCATCGAGCTCAAGAACGCCGGCAAGCTCCTGGAGGCGCAGCGCCTCCAGGCCCGCACCCGATACGACGTGGAGATGCTCCGCGAGGTGGGCTACTGCCCGGGCATCGAGAACTACTCCCGCCACATCGACGGGCGCGCGCCTGGCGAAAAGCCCTACACGCTGATCGACTACTTCCCCAAGGATTTCCTGCTGATCATCGATGAGTCGCACGTGACGCTTCCGCAGCTGCGGGCGATGTACCACGGCGACCGCAGCCGCAAGGAAGTCCTCGTCGAGCACGGCTTCCGACTGCCGTCGGCGATGGACAACCGCCCGCTGCGGTTCGAGGAGTTCCACGGCCTGTGGAACGACGTGGTGTTCGTCTCGGCCACCCCGGGCGACTGGGAAGTCGAGCAGGCGGGCGGAGAGGTCGTCGAGCAGATCATCCGCCCGACGGGCCTGGTGGACCCGGCGGTGGAGGTTCGCGCCGCGTCAGGGCAGGTGGCCGATCTGCTGGCGGAAGTGCGCCGCCGCGTCGAGGCCGGCGAGCGGACGCTCATCACCACCCTCACCAAGCGCCTCTCGGAAGACCTGTCCGAATACATCCGCAACGAGGGCTTCCGCTGCAAGTACCTCCACAGCGAAATCGACACGCTGGAGCGGGTGGACATCCTGCGCGACCTGCGGATGGGCAAGTTCGACGTGCTGGTGGGCGTGAACCTGCTCCGCGAGGGGCTGGACCTTCCGGAGGTGTCGCTGGTGGCGATCCTCGACGCCGACAAGGAAGGCTTCCTTCGTTCGGCCACCAGCCTGATACAGACCATCGGGCGCTGCGCCCGCAACGTCAACAGCCAGGTGCTGCTCTACGGCGACACGGTCTCCCCGGCCATGCGCCAGGCGATCGACGAGACCTCCCGCCGGCGGACGCTCCAGCTGGAGTACAACCGCGAGCACGGCATCACGCCGCAGACCATCCGCAAGGCGATCCGGTCGACGCTCTCCGACCAGCTGCGCGCCCGGCAGGTGGCGCGCGAGGCGATCCGCGCCGACGAGGACGAATACGACCGCGCGGAGCTGATCGCCGAACTGGAGAAGGAGATGTTCGCCGCGGCCGAGGCGCTGGACTTCGAGCAGGCGGCACGCCTGCGCGACCGGATCGCGGAACTCAAAACGCAGTCCGGCGCCGACGCCCTGGACGAAGAGCAGACCTATCTCACCCGCCCGCCAAGCAAGACCGGGCGAAAGGGGCGAAAGGCGAGGAAGTGACGGATCGCCCTTCGCCGCGCCCGCGCCACAAAGGCGTTGCTTTTCCGGGACGGATGGCATAAGCCATTCGCATTGCGTGAAAAGGAGACGACACGGTGCCGACCGCCCACGATCGTGAGATTCTGCGGACTTTGGCGAAGCGCGTGGCCGAGATCGCCGCGCTGCCGGTCCAACAGGAGCGCATCGCCCTCTGGAAGGCGCACAACGCGATGCGCTCGCGGCGGCCGATGGTGCTGTTTTTCCCCGAGGGCGCTTGGCGGGAACTGCTGCCCGACAGCGAGCTGCAATGCGAGGACAAGTTCTGCCGGCGCCTGGAGCACGGCCTGCGCCAGCGGATTTACCAGCACGAGCACAACCACGGCGACCATCCCATCGAGGCGACGCTCCACGTGGCGCCGGTCCGGCGGATCGGCGATTACGGCCTGCCCATCGTCGAGCAGCGGACCGAGGCGCTCGGCGCCGCCCACTGGGACCCGCCGATCAAGCGCCCCGAGGACGTGCGGAAGCTGCACATCCGCCGCATCGAGGTCGATCACGACGAGACCGCGCGGCAGCTGGCGATGGCGGGCGAACTCGTGGGCGACCTGCTGAAGGTCCGGATGCGGGGCTCCCTTCGCTGGTCCAGCGGCCTGACCTGGACGCTCATCGAACTCCGCGGCCTGGACCAGATGATGCTGGACATGTACGACGATCCGCCGCTGCTGCACGAGATCATGACCGTCCTGCGCGACGACGCCCTGAACGAATGGGAGACATACGAGCGCGAGGGCGTGCTGTCGCTGAACAACGGCCCCGAGGACTACGTGGGCTCCGGCGGGGTGGGCGCGATCGAGGAACTGCCGGCGGACGGGTTCGACGGAAAGGTGCGCCTGCGGGACCTCTGGGCCCTCGGCGAGAGCCAGGAACTGGTCGGCGTCGGCCCGGAGATGTTTTACGAGTTCGCGTTGCAATACCAGTTGCCGATCCTGAACCGCTTCGGGCTGGTGTGCTACGGCTGCTGCGAGCCGCTGGACCAGAAGTTCGACTTGATCCTGAAGCACATTCCGAGGCTCCGGCGGGTATCGGTCTCTCCGTGGTGCAACCGCAAGATCGCCGCGGAGAAGCTGCGAGGGCGCTGCATCTACTCGTGGAAGCCCAATCCCGTGCTGGTGAGCGGCCCGACGGCGAACTGGGACGAGGTGGAGCGCGGGACGCGCGAGACGTTGCGGATGGCCCGCGGCTGCTGCGTGGAGATCATCATGAAGGACACGCACACGCTGGCCCACGATCCGTCGCGCCTGGACCGCTGGACGGAAACGGTCTCGCGGATCGTGCGGGAAGAATCGTAGCAAACGGGAAGGACGGACGGCCATGCCGGTACAGCCGGGAAGACGGGAGCGGGACAACCTGTGGAAGCTGCTGGAGATGGCCCGCGAGGAGGACCTGGGCGGCGGCGACGTGACCAGCGCCATCCTCCCGCCGGAGGTGCACGCGCAAGGGCGGTTCATCGCCCGCCAACCGATGGTCTTCTGCGGCGGGGCGCTGCTGGAGACCATCGCGATCTCCTATGACGGCTCGCTGCGAACCCAGCATCACCTGTCCGAGGGCGCCGCGGCGCAGAAGGGCGACCTGCTGGCCGAGTGGGACGGGCCGGCCCGGGCGATGATGGCGGCCGAACGCGTGGCGCTGAACTTCCTCCAGCGCCTCAGCGGCGTGGCGACCACCACGCGGGAATACGTCCGCGCGATCTCCGGGACGAACGCGGCGATCTTCGACACGCGCAAGACCACCCCCGCCTGGCGCGAGCTGGAAAAATACGCCGTCCGCGTCGGCGGCGGGAAGAACCACCGGCGCGGGCTCTACGACGCCGTGCTCATCAAGGACAACCACCTGGCCGTCCTGGCCAAGGCTGAGGGAAAGAACCCCATCACCGCCGTCGGGCGCGAGCTGGATCGTCTCCGCCCGCACCTGGGCGAACACGCCTTCATCGAGCTGGAGGTGGACACGCTCGAGCAGTTCGAGGTCGCCCTGACGCTGCCCGTGGACATCATCCTGCTGGACAACATGAGCCTCGAACAACTTCGCTACGCCGTTTCCCAGCGGGACGAAGCCGGCCTGAAACGGCGCATCGAGCTGGAGGCCTCCGGCGGCATCACGCTGGCGAACGTCCGCCAGGTGGCCGAGACCGGGGTGGAACGCATCGCCATCGGCGCGCTGATGCACTCCGCCGGCGCGGTGGATATCGCGCTGGACATCGAAATCGACTGAAACCATGAACACCGCGGATCGCGTTTTGGAAATTCTTTACGATCGCGGGGAGACGTTCGTCTCGCTAGCGGAGCTTGCCAGCGCGGCGGGCGCGGGACGGCGGCGCGTCGATGCGGCGCTCCAGGAACTCGGGCGCCGGGGGCACGAGCTGGAATACGCCCCCGCGCAGGGGCTGCGGCTGGTCCGTCCCGCCGGCATCGACGGGCGCCTCATCGAGCGGCGACTGGAAGGGCGGCGCATCGGGCGGAGCGTTTTGTGCTTTCCCGCGGTCGGTTCGACCAACGACGTGGCGTTCGATTCGGCCCGGCAGGGAGACACTGACGGTTTGGTGGTCCTTGCCGACAGTCAGAACGCCGGTCGAGGCCGGCAGGGGCGACGGTGGCTCAGCCCGCCACGGACCAACCTGCTGATGAGCGCCCTGCTGCTGGACGAATCGCAGTCGCTGCGCCACGAGCCGCTGACGATCGCGGCAGGGTTGGCCGTCGCGCAGGGCCTGGACGACGCCTGCGGAATCGCCTGCCGCCTGAAGTGGCCCAACGACGTGCTGCTGGGCGGCGCCAAGCTCGCCGGGGTGCTCGTGGAAATCCGCCAGTCCGACGGACGGCGCGCGGTGGTCGTGGGCGTGGGCGTCAACGTCAACGCGGCGCCTCCGGCAGGCGAGGTGGATCGCCCCGCGACGTGCGTGGCGGACTGCCTGGGCCACCCGGCCGAACGCAACGAGGTCGCGGCGGCAGTCCTGGTCCGCCTGGACGACTGGATCGCTGCCATCGCCCGCGACGACCTGTCGGGCCTGCACGACGAGTGGATTGCCCGTTGCGACATGCTTAACGAGCGCCTCGCCGTCCGCTGGGGCGAGCGGCGTTGCGAGGGGCGCGTCCTCGACGTCAGCCCGCTGGAGGGACTGGTCCTCTGCGACGACCAGGGGCGCACCGTGCACATTCCCGCGGCCGGCGCGACCGTCCTCTAACCGACAGAGCGGCGCGCATTGCGCGCTTTCGACTTTCCGCGGCCGGCGCTGGCCCCTGATTCCAAGTGACCGAAAAAAACAAGCCGCGAATTCCGCGAATTTCACGAATGACAACTCTCATAAAGAAACAAAAACAGGATTCATTTGTGCTTCACCCTGACGGAATTTGCGGATTCAGGCATCGGCTTTGACTCCCGGGCCAAGTGTTCGTTATATGTCCTGCCTCGAAACAGAATGACTTCGCGTAATTCGTGGCTTTTTTCTGTCAGTTGGAGCCCGTAAGCTGTCGCCCATGAAGCCCTCTCTGCTGGATCGCGTGATCGTCTGCTGGCTGGACTCGGCGATGCTGCTGTGGTCCGGCTGCATCGTGATCCTGTGGGGATGGGCGTTCGACACCTCGGGGGCATCGCTGCTTCTCACGCTGGCGGCGCTGCTGGGCGCGGTGCGTCTCTGCGCGCCGGTTCCGGGGCGTGCGGCGCGGGGCGTGCAGCGGGTACTGGCCTGGCTGGGGGCGCAGGACATCCTGGCGATGGAGCTGGCCGCCGCCCACGGCGCCGGCGCGACGCGCGAACATCGCCTGGCCATGCTCCGGATGCTGGGCGGCGTGGCGGTCTTCGCCGCCTGCTGCGGGGCGCTCTCGACGGCGGCGGTCTACGCCGGATCCGTGGCGGCCGACCTGCTCGCGCGATGCGTGCTCTGGTCGCCCGGGGCCTGGGCGGTTCTGATGTTTGTCGTGCAACTGGTCGGATTGATTCCGCTGGCCCTGGGCCTGTGCATGCTGTTCCTGGCCGGGGCGCTGCTCCGGGGCGGGTCGGGGCGCGACGTGTTCGCTTCGGCCTTCCGCGACTGGCTGTGGGCGCTGGCGGTCGCGGGGGGCGCCATGGCGCTCCTCTGGCGATCCGGGGCGGACGTTCTTGCCGTGGGAATGGCCACCGGAGTGCTGGTGCTGGCGACCGCGGGCGGACTGTTCGCGCGCCGGCAGGTCAGTCGCCGCCCCCCGCAGTGGACACACCTGATCCCCGGTCCGTCGCTGTGGAAGACCCGCGTGAAGATCGCGGCGACGTTCACCGCGCTGACCGTCGCCTTGCTGGCGCAGACGAGGCTCCTGGCGGACCTGGGCGGGGCGGCCTTGGGCGGAGGTCTTCTGTGGACGACCCTCTCGGCGGCGCTGCTGGTGGTCGCCCTGCGAAAATCCGATCACAAGAGCCATCCGCCCGGAGAGGCGCAGATTTTCGGGGCCGCCGTGGGCCTGCCGGGCGCTGCCATCCTCCAGGCGGCGATCGCGGTGCTGGCCGGGCAAGCGCTAGCGGCGGGCGAGCGGTTCGCCGCGGCGGCGATGGCGTTCCTGGCGGCGGCGGCGCAGGTTCCCCTGTCGGCCCTGGCCGCGGAGATCGTCTCGCACCAGCGGCGGGGATTCGTCGTCGTGGGCGGAAGGGCGCGGGAATATCTCGCAGCCGTCGCCGGCGGAGCGTGCGCGGGTGTGCTGGCCTACGCGGCGGGGGGCTGGCTGGCGGGAGGGCGCGTGCTGCTTCTGACGGCGGTCGCGGCGACGGTCGCGGGGGGCGTCATCGCCGCCCTTTCCTGGGCGAAGAAAATCGCCGCGCAGGTGCGTTGGGCCGCGTGGGGATGCGTGCTGCTGTGCGCTGCCGTCGGGGCGCTGCTGCTGGCGCTGCGGGGCGCCGCCGAGGCGATGGGCCGGGCGTCGCCGGGTGTCTGGCTGAGCGGACGGGCGGGGTTCGACGGCCGGCCCGCCGGCGTGCTGGGCGGCGCCGCGCCACGCCGCAGCGACGCGATCACCTCCGCCCTGCGCGACACCTTCGAGCGCCGCCCGGGGCGGTGGTGGATCGTGGCGTCGAGTTGCGAGGATATTCCGCGCCCGCTGCCCGAGTCCGTCCGGGCGGTCTGGTCGGCGCCGGACCCGTCGGCCGTTCCGCCCTGCGACTGGGCGGCAATGGTTTCGGACCGTGACGGCGGGTTCCTCCAGGCCGCACAGTCCGCCAGGCCCGAGGCGGGCAGGCAGCGATTCGAGGGCGTCCTGCTGACGCCTTTGCCCGCCGACCACGGGCGGGCGTGGCGATGTTTCAACACCCGCGCCCTCCAGCGATGCGCCGAACGCCTGCACCGCGGAGGGGTCTTCGCCCTGCGGACGCAGGCGTCCGGGGCCCACGCCGCCGACGCGCTGGCGGCTGCAAGATCGCTCGTCGAAGCGATCGGGCCCTGCTGGATCGTCGTCGCGGCGGAGATCGACGGTGTGGACCTGCTGACCGTTGGGCCGATGGCCAATGTCGCGCCTCCCCAGGGGCGGGAAGGGGCGTTCGTCGTCTCCAGTGACGTGCTGTTTGCCCGTTACGGCGAGGTGTTGCCGATTCGCGCGACGGCCGGGCCCACGCACCACGGGCCCGACGGGCGAAAGCTCCAGGTCTGGTTGGAACTGGGGTATGGGGTCGAGTGAAATCCGCCTTCGTCGGCGCGATCAGTCCAGTTTGGGCAGGGGCCGCCCGTCGTCGGTTCCCAGCGGAAGCAGCGCCCTGCTCGCCAGGGCGATCAGCGTTCCCTTGAGCGTCTGCCCGTAGCGGCGGGCGCAGGCCAACGCCGTCAGCGACTGGCGGTAGCAGCGGGCCTTGAAGTACTGCCGGGCGGCGGCGTAGTACAGCCGGCCGAGACGGGTCCGCACCTGCTCCGGCGGAACGAGCGCCGCGCCGCCCTGACGCTCGATGAACCTTCGGAGCACCTCGGCTTCGAGCATCCGGCTGCGGCCGGTCTGGCGGGAAAGATTCGTCCCGTGTCGGCGGCGGAGCCCCGTCGCCTTGCCCAGCGGCTCGAACGTGCAGCGCAGGCTCATCCGCAGGTACAGTTCGTAATCCTCGCAGCTTCGCAGGGTCGCGTCGTACAGCCCGGATTCCTCGAGCAGGCTTCGGCGGTAGCAGACGCACAGGTGTGACAGGTACATCCGTCCGAACAGTTCGGCTGCGCCGGTGGGGCGGAGCTGGAACTCGCCGGGCAGTTCGGTGATCGTGCCGTCGTCGTCGAGGCGGTGGCGGTAGCCATAGAGGAACTTCGCGTCGGGCCGGCGGGCGATGAATTCTGCGTAGCAGGCCAGCGCGTCGGGCAACCAGAGGTCGTCGCTGTCGAGGTAGGCCATCCACTCGCCGCGGGCCTGGCGGATCGCGGCGTTCCGGGCGGCGGCGGGACCGGCGTTGGTCTGGTGGATCGCGAGGATCCGCGCGTCGCGCGAGGCCAAATCGTCCACGATGCCCGGCGTCTCGTCGGTGCTGCCGTCATCGACGATATACAGTTCCCAGTCGCCGAACGTCTGCGCCAGGACCGATTCGACGGCCTGCGCCACGTATGCGGCGTGGTTATACACCGGCATGACGACGGTGAACATCGGTTGGGTGGACGGGACGTTCATGGCGGGTCACTATACCCGATTGCCGCGCGGGGCGCAAAGAAATGCGAAGTGCGGAATGTGAAATGCGGACAGGCTCTTATCCCCGGGCGAGTTTCTCCAGGCACTTCTCGATTCGCGTGGCCATGGCGCCCAGCCGGGCCTGCTGCTCGCTGTCGCCCAGGTCGTCCAGCCCCGCCAGGTGCGACATGCGGCATTGCAGGCGGAGCAGCCAGGCCAGCAGCGCCCTGCGATCGGTCGCGCTGAGGCTGTCCATCGCCTGGCGGGTGGCCTTGGCGAGGGTTTCGCCGGCGCGTTGCAGGTCCCTGCGGACATGGGCAAGCTGGCGATCGAGGACGGCCTTGCGGAATTCCGGGGGGATGTTCTGGCGATCCGCCCACCCGGTGCCTTCGCAGAACCCGCAGGGGGTCAGCCCCAGCCCCCCGCACTGCGGACAGAGACGGTTCTCCTCGACGTAGCCCGTTCCCTCGCAATGGGCGCAGAGGGAGGTTCCGTCGTCGCACATGAAGCAATGGCGATGCGAGTAGGCGGAAACGAGGACGTTCTCGACGGGGGCCTCGATCTCGCGATCGACGATCCGGAACAGTTCGCCCAGCCGCATCCCGCGGGCGGCGATCCGCAGGTGCTGGTAGGCGGTGCAGAGAGGCTCAACGCGGCGGCTTTCCGCGGCCCGCCGGAGTTCCGCCAGGGCGTGGGAAAGGGCGTCGGAATCATACTGGACCGCGTGATCCGAACCGGCCGAAGGGGTCTGGGCTTCCGTGGGCATAAACCTCATCCTTTCATGCTGACGGCGCGCAAATACAAAGTTCCCGTGTGTGCGGGTGCGTCGCTCGCGAGAAAATGTGCCCTTGCAGGGGCCTGGGACGGTCTGTCGGATATGAATGATGGATGAGTGCCGAAATGTCTGACCAGATCCGCCGGTCCCTGCCGGAAGCCTGCATTTATAGAATACCACGGGGACGCGGCGGCAAAATAGAAAAAAACCATCATTTTCGCGGGAACCCAAACGGTCGGCGGAGCGACCAATCCTCGCGCGCGGACTTGTTTGTCGGCGCCCGGCAGGATATATTCACCTCTCGCACGAAGCACACGAGGGGGTCGTCTTGGATCCGGCGGCATTGGTTTTGCGAAAGGCGCTACATTTTCGGGCTCCTGCGCAGACAAATCGGCCAGGCCGAAGGCTTGCGGTGCATCCCGGCAGCGGGGGAGACTTTCCCCGGAGCATTGTCTGGAAGCGGACGGTCCGGATTGCCTTCTGCGCGGTCCTGACGGTCGGGGCGACGGATGCGGCGGGGCAGGTCCGCAGCCGGATGTCCCCCGCGACGCCCTCGCCCACCCTCCTGGTCAATTCCGACGAGGAACTCGCCAGCTATCTCGCCAAGGCCGAAGCCCTCATCGCCGAGAAGCAGTACGAGCAGGCCATCAATATCCTCCAACCGCTCATCCTGCGTTCCGACAGCGGGTTCCTTCCCATCGCGTCGGACAACAAGGAAAACCGCTTTGTCTCGCTGCATCTCAAGGCCAGCGAACTGATCGGGCGGATGGACGCCGAAGGGCTGGCGCTGTATCGCGGATTGTACGACGCGCAGGCGAAGCAGTTGTACGAGGAGGCAATCGCCGGCGGCGACGAAGGCCTGCTCCGCCGGATCGTCTACCGCTACCTGCACACGTCGGCGGGCGCCGCAGCGCTGGACCGCCTGGGGGCGATCCACTTCGACCACGGGCGGTTCGAGGAGGCGGCTGGCGCGTGGCGGCGCGTCCTGGCGCTTCGAGCCCAGGCGCCGGCGGAGGTCCGCGGCGTGCTGCTGGCGAAAATCGCCGCCGCAAGCCACCTGGCGGGCAACGCGCCGGCGGCGCGCAAGGTCGCCGAGGAACTCGCCGCCCAGTACGCCGGCGTAGAGGCGGATATCGGCGGGAAACGGCAAAAACTCACCGATTTCGTCGCCGCCATCGAGACGCTCCCTGCCGCCAGGACGGGCGGTGTGAAGAATTTCATGAACTCCTGGCCGGGCATGGGGGGAATCAGCGACGGACTGGGCGTCATGGGCGACAGCCGCGTCGTCCTCGTTCCGCGGTGGAAGTATCCGCAGCCGGAAGGCGGAAGCGAGGATTCCGTCCCGGAATCGCCAGAGAGGATCGCGACGACGAATCTTCCGATCATTTCCTCCTCCCGCGGCAGGCAGCAGCAGACGACGGAGGAACTCCTCGGCGGGCAGGTCGTCCGGAAGACCCGCGGCGGGGGCATGGCCTACGCGCAGGTCCTCCCGGCGACGGTCTGGCCTGTGGTGGCCGAGGAGACGGTCATCTTTCGCACCAGCGAGTCGGTGATGGCCCTGGACCTGCTGACGGGCAAGGTCGTCGGGAGCACCGGTTCGCTGTTGCCGATGGAACGGACGAGACAGGCCTCCGGCTCCCGTTCCCGCTACTACGGCGGATACCAGATGCCCACCGGCGACGACGGCCGATACGCCTTGACGATCGGCGGGGGAAAGGTTTTCGCCCTCGGCAATTTCCGCCCGCTGACGATCGACCCTTCCAGCGGATGGGGAGCCGCTCCCGACAAGCCCGCCGATCCGGACACCTCCACACTGGCGGCGCTGTCGATCCGCGCCGGGCTGAAGCTGCTCTGGACCGCCGGGCGAGACAGCGACGACCCGCTGCTGCGCGCGGGCAAGTTCGTCACAGCGCCGACGTACCACGCCGGCAGGGTCTACGCCGTCCTGATCCATCTCGAGGGATATCACCTGGTGTGCCTGGACGCCGCGAGCGGTTCGCTGCTCTGGAAGAGCGCGATCTCCCAGTTGCCCCCGATGCGGGAGGGCTACTACCGCGCGATGATGGGCATCCTGTTCGAGCGGGTCAGCCCACCCGCCGTCGCCGACGGAAGGGTGTTCGTGCTGACCAACGCGGGGGTGCTGGCCGCCTACGACGCCGACACCGGGCAGGCGGTCTGGGCCTGCCAGTACGAAAGCGACGTCAACCGCGGCGGGGGCGGATACTACGGCGGGTTCTCGCCACAGCAGACGATTCAGTCCGCCAATCCTCTGTTTGTCGCGGACGGAAAGGTGCTCTGCCTGCCCGCCGATTCCAACTTCCTGCTGGCGGTCTCCACTGACGACGGGCGGACGCTCTGGACTCTTCCACGGGACGGCCAGCGGGATCTCTCCCTCATCGACGAGCAGCGCGTCCTGCTGAGCGGCGAGGGATTGATGATCGTCTCGCTGGCGGATCGCACGAAGAAGTTCGAGCGGACGTGGATGCCGTTTCCGGGCGAGCCGCAGGGGATCTACGGCCGGCCCGCCGTCACGCCCGACGCCGTGCTCGCCGGCGGGATTTCCGGCGGGGTGGGGCGCGTCTACCGGCTGGACCTGCGGACCTACGAGTTGTCGGAGGTCCAGTTGAACCATGCCGACGGTCTGCTGGGCAACCTCGTCAGCGCCGGCGGAAAGCTCCTCGCCGCCAACTCCACCGGCGTCTGCGCCTATTTCGATTACGCCACCGCCCGGGGCATGATGACCGCGCGTCTCGAAAAAGCTTTCCCCGGGCAGCGCCCGCGCCTGATGCTGGAGCGGTCGCAGGTGGCGCTGCGGTCGGGGCAGTATGCCGACGCCCTCGCCGACGCCCTCGAGTGCCGGCAGCTCAACGAGTCCGCGAAGGATGAATCACTGGCCGAGACCCTCCGGCACCACCTGTACCGCACCTACGTCAGCGTGGCCAATCACGCGGAAACGCCTCAGCGCATGCTGGAGCTGTTCCTCCAGGCCCAGGAAGCGGCCGTCACTGACCTGAACCGCCGCACGATGGCGGTGCGCCTGGTCCGGTGCTACGAGGCCGCCGGCGACTTGGGGAAGGCGGCGGCGATGGCGCAGGAAATTTCCGACGCCCATTCCGAGGAGCAGTACCCCGACGTGCGCATCGGGCCCGACGCCGACGACGCCCGCCGCCTCGGCCAGGAAGCGAGATTTTACCGGGGACGCGAGATGGGGCAGGAAATTCTCCTTCGCGGCATGATCGAGCGTCACGGGCGGGGCTTTTATGCCGAATTCGACGCCGAGGCGCGCAGGGCGTTCGAAGCGGCCCGATCCAGGGACGATCCCGACGCGCTCGTCGCCTGCGCGGATCGCTGGCCCAACAGCGATTGCGCGTCCGAGGCCCGGTTTGTTGCGGGCGAGATGTTCTACCACCGCGGCGAGGAGCATCTGCGAGCAGGGCGTCGCGCCCCAGCCTGGGAGCAGTTCGACGCGGCCATGCGGCAACTGGACCGCGTGATTGCCCAGTCGGACCACCAGACGCTGACGGTTTCGGCTGCGGTGGCCGTCGCGGCGATGTATGCGAAGATGGGCCGGCCGGACGCAGCCGCCCAGCAGGCCGACCGCGCCCGCGAGATTTCCGACCGCGCCGGCGGAACGGGCGACGTGGCGTTTGCCGACCTGCGCGGACCGCTCGAAGAGGTGCTGGCACGCCTGAAAATTTCCCCCTCCGCCCACGCCCGGCGCACTTCGCCCGCCTTCCTCAAACCGCCCCTGCGAGACGTATACTCCCTCGAAGGAAAGGGCCTGCTCATCCTGCGAGACCAGGATTCGCGTCCCCTGACGATCGGACAGGGCCTGCTGGTCCTCAACGGTTCCGACGCGGTCCTGCTCGATACGGCAGCCGACAGCTACGAAAACGCCATTCGCTGGCGTGCCCTGGCGCAGGTAGACGGCGAGCAGTTCCTGGGGCGGTGGACCGGAACCCCGCCCGCCATGTGCCTCCTGGCGGCGCCCGGCGCCGACGGGCAGACCTTCATCCTCGCCACGCGAGAGACCGTCCGCTGGTTCGAGACGCGCGGCGGAAAGGCGATTGACGAGAAGACCTTCGCGGAACTGGGCATCACATCGTTCGCGAGCATGGCCGTCGGGGAGGGAATGCTGCTGGTCGCGGGGACGGACGGAACCCTCGCCTGCGTGGACCTGTCCGCGAGGAAAACGCTCTGGCGGGCGCGCCTGCCCGGAAAGAACCCCGCGCCCACCACCGTGATGTCCATCCGGGGCGGGCGCGTGCTCGTGACCAACGACCAGGGCAGACGGATGACCTGCTACAGCCTGGCCGAAGGCGGGCGCGTCGTGGGCGAATGGCAGGGCGCGAATCTCGAAGGATACCTCGCCGACGACGGGCTGGTGGTCGTGGCGTTGGGGAACGAAGTGTCCGTCCACGAAACCGGGCACGCGGCGAAGACGCTCTGGAAGCGGAAATATGATTCCGGCAGCGGCATGAGCCTGCTGGCGGCGTCGGCCCGGGGGATCGCCGTCTGGACCGGGCGCGAAGGCAAAATCGAGGTGCTCGCGCTGCTGGCGGTGGAAGAGGGCGGGCGCGTTCTGAATACGCTGCAACTGCCGGACGCGATCAATCTCACCCCGGCTGACGCCGTGCTCGATGGCGAGTCGCTGTATGTCGTCTGCGGTTCGGCACGCCGCGTGAGCGGTCGCCAGCGGGTGTATTGGAACACAGCCGTCATCTGCTACGGCCTGTACGTCGTGAAGTTCGACCTGGGCGGGTCCGGCGGCCAGCCCGCCTGGTCCAGCGTGCTGGAGAGCAATAACAGCATGCCGTTCTACACCGTTCCGATGACGGTGGGACGGGGACACCTGGTGGTGACCTCGCGGCCGGCGAACTACCAGGCGGCGACCTCCGCCTACGTGCTCGACGCCGCGGACGGGCAGACCGTCCGGCAGGTTCCGCTGTCGGGCAGCGGGCAACGGGACAACTTCGCGTTGCGACGGCGGATGGCCATCGGACCGGCGGTGATGACGAACAACCGCCTGTGCGTGCAGACGGAGGACGGAATGACGATCCTCGGCGGACAGTGAAGGGACGTGGGGACCATGAGTGCAATCCATAGAGGGAATCGCCCCGGCGCCCCGGCGCCGACGTGCCTGGCGCTGCTGGCCTGTCTGGCGGCGGCACTGCCCGCGCGGGCGGCTGCGCCCAGCCCGGCCTTGCCGGAAATGATGGACGAAAAGACCGTCAAGGCCATCGACCGTGGGCTGGAGTATCTCAAAAACACCCAGCGACAGGCCGATGGGAGCTGGCTCAACAGCGGCGGATACGGGTACTACCCGTCGGTGATGACCTCGCTGGCGGCGATGGCGATGATGGCCAACGGATCGACCGCCGAGACCGGACCCTACGCCCGCCAGATCACCCGCGGGATGAACTACGTCCTCCGCTGCGCCGAGAATCAGGACGACGGATTGATCGCCGGGCCCGGCGCGGAATACCGAAGCATGTACGGGCACGGGTTCAGCATGCTGTTCCTCGCCCAGTGCTACGGCATGGAGGTCTCCAAGGACTACGAGACGCGCATCAAGAAGGTGCTGGACAAAGCCGTCCTCCTGACCGCCAAGGCGCAGAGCAACCTCGGAAAGGGCTCGAACTATGCCGGCGGTTGGTACTACACGCCATCCAGCGGGTCCGACGAGGGCTCGGTGACCGTCACCCAGCTCCAGGCGCTCCGCGCCTGCCGCAACGTGGGCATCAAGATTCCCACCCTCAAGTTCGACGGAAAGGATCTGAGCCCCATCGAGCGCGCGGTCGCCTACCTCAAGCACTGCCAGGAGCCGGACGGGGGAATCTGCTACTCGGCCTCCAGCCGCGGCGGCAGCCGGCCGGCCATCTCCGCCGCGGGCATCGCCTGTTTCTATGCCGCCGGCGTCTACGACCGCGCCTCGGGCGGCGGGGGCAAGGAGGCCGAAATGGTCGAGCGGCTCGTCGCCTACTGCAAGAGCCACGCGAAGGTCGACCAGAGCGACGGGCACTGGTTCTACACCCACTTCTACATGGCCCAGGCCATGTACCACCGCGGCGGGGCCGACTGGAAGAGCTATTACCCGCAGATCCGCAACAAGCTGCTGAGCATGCAGAGCATCGACGGAAGCTGGAACGGCGACGGCGTGGGAACCACCTACGGAACGGCACTGGCGTGCATCATCCTCCAGCTGCCGTATGGATACCTGCCCATTTGCCAGAAGTGAGTGCAGAGTGGAGAGTGCAGAGTGGTGAGTGGGGGAAAACAGAGCCCCGAGCGTGAGCGAGGGGTCGCCGGACGCTGCAAGGGGGGAGACCAAAGGGCGAAGCGAAAGCTGAAAGAGGAAAGAGGCATAATTGAGACGCGGCCTGCCGACGGGCGGGGCGCGAGCCAACGAAGGAGACGGCTGTGACGGAACTGAACCATGACGACATCAAGGCGGCGGAACGACTGACGGCGGCCTACGAGACGATCCGCAAGGAGATGTCCAAGGCCATCGTCGGGCAGGAACTGGTGCTGGAGCAGTTGTTGACGTGCATCTTCGCGCGGGGGCACGCCATCCTGGAGGGCGTGCCGGGCCTGGCCAAGACGCTGATGGTCAGCTCGCTGGCGCAGTGCCTGGACCTGGACTTTGCGCGGATCCAGTTCACGCCCGACCTGATGCCGTCGGACATCACCGGGACCGAGGTCATCCAGGAGGACCGCGCCACCGGGCGGCGCGAGCTGAAGTTCCTCCAGGGCCCGATCTTCAACCACGTCATCCTCGCCGACGAGATCAACCGCACCCCGCCCAAGACCCAGGCGGCGCTGCTGGAGGCGATGCAGGAACGCCAGGTCTCCGTCGGCGGGCGACGACTGGCGATGAAGGACCCGTTCTTCGTGCTGGCCACGCAGAACCCCATCGAGCAGGAGGGAACTTACCCGCTGCCGGAGGCCCAGCAGGACCGGTTCATGTTCAAGATCTTCGTCCAGTACCCGTCGTGGGAGGAGGAGTTCGACATCGTCCGCCTGACGACGGCCGTCCAGAAAATCGAGCTGACGAAGGTGCTCGACGGAGAGGCCATCCTCCAGCTCCAGGAGATCATCCGGCGCGTGCCGGCCGCCGATCACGTCATCCAGTACGCCATGAAGCTCGTCCGCGCCACGCGCGTGCACGAGGGCGGAGTGCCCGACGTGATCCGCGACTACGTCAGTTGGGGCGCGGGCCCGCGCGCCTGCCAGTACCTCATCCTCGCCGGGAAGGTCCGGGCCGTTCTCTACGGGCGATACCACGTCAGCGCCGAGGACATCCAGGCCGTCGCCAAACCGGTGCTGCGGCATCGCATCGTGACGAACTTCAACGCCGACGCCGAGGGCTTCACCACCGACCGGATCGTGGAAAAGCTCCTGGAGATCATCCCGGCGCACGAGTCGGCGGTCGCGGCAGACCCGAGCACTGCCGGCGCGGTCGCCGAGGAATGACGCGGGCACGCGGATGAGCGGGAGTGTGTCTTGAAGGAAACCCAAACCAGGACGGCGGCGGTGTTGTGGAGCGGCGGAAAGGACTGCGCCCTGGCCCTGCGCGAGGCGCGGCGGGGCGGCTGGTCGATTCGCTGCCTGGCGACCTTCGTGCCGCCGGACGCGACGTTCCGCGCCCATCCGCTGGACGTCATGCGGCGGCAGGCCGAGGCGATGGGCCTCGAGCACGTTTGCATCGAGATCCGCGAACCGTTCGACGCGGCCTATCACGCGGGCATCGAACGCCTGCGGGCGGAGCGGGGCGTCGCGGCGCTGGTCACGGGTGACATCGCCGAGGTGGACGGCCGGCCGAACTGGATTCGCCAATGCGCCGCCGGCACGGGCGTGGAGGTGCTCACGCCGTTATGGCACGCGCCGCGCGAAACGCTGCTGGCCCGGCTGATCGGCGAGGGGTTCGTCGCGATGATCTCTGCCGTGCGCGGGCCGGCCCTCACGGCGGAATGGCTGGGCCGAATCCTCGACGAGACCGCCGTGACCGAACTTCGCCGCCTGAACGCCGCCCACGGCCTGGACCCCTGCGGCGAGAACGGCGAATTCCATACGATCGTCCTGGACGGCCCGGGCTTCGCGCGGCGGCTGACCGTCGCAGACGCCCGCCCGCACCGGCAGGGGGATTTGACGTATCTCGAATTCGGGCGCGTGGAACTGGAAGCCGGAGAACCGCAAGCCGGAACGCGTAAATGACCAACGAGCTTCAACAATATCTCGATCCGAAGGTGCTGGCGAAGATCACTCGCCTGGATTTGCAGGCACGGCTGGTGGTGGAGGGGTTCATCAGCGGCCTGCACCGCAGCCCGTTCCACGGGTTCAGCGTGGAGTTCGCCAGCCATCGCGAATACACCCCCGGCGACGACCTGAAGCACCTGGACTGGAAGGTGCAGGCGCGGACCGACCGGTACTACATCAAGCAGTACGAGGAGGAGACCAACCTCAAGGCGACGTTCCTGGTGGACGCCTCGGAGAGCATGCACTACGGGCATCGCGACGGGCGCGACGGGCTCACCAAGTACCAGTACGCGTGCAGCGTGGCGGCGTCGCTGGCGTTCCTGCTGCTCCAGCAGCAGGACGCGGTGGGCCTGGCGATTTTCGACGAGCAGCTGCGGACGTACCTGCCGCCGTCGGCGAACCCCAACCACATCAAGACGCTCGTGCACGCGATGGCGGTCAACGAGCCGCGGGCGAAGACCTCGCTGGAGGAAGTCTGCCACGCGGTGGCGGAGAAGATCGCCCGGCGGGGCATGGTGTGCCTGGTGAGCGATCTGTTCGTGGACATCGACGGGCTGGTGCGCGGGCTTCAGCATTTCCGCCACTACGACCACGAGGTGATGCTCCTGCATGTGATGGACGCCGACGAACTGACGTTCCCGTTCCAGGGCAACACGATGTTCCGCGGGCTGGAGCAGGCGGGGCGAGCGATCGTCGAGCCGCGGGCGCTGCGACAAGGATACCTGGACGCGATGGAAAGCTTCTGCCGCGAGGTGAAGCGCCGGTGCGTCTCGGCGCGGATCGACTACAAACGGGTTTCGACGGCCGACCACCTGGACGCCGCCCTGCTGGCGTTCCTCGCCGCCCGCGCCGCCGCGGCGAGAAAAAGAGGATCGAAGAGATAAATCCGAAATTCGAATCTCGAAATCCGAAACAAACAACGAATGACGGAAAAGGAAAATAAGAAACCGTACGACTTGGAGAAGCGGAGCTTTGATTTCGCCAAAGCCGTGCGAGTGTTTGTCAGGCAACTACCCCGGACCCTCGGCAACATGGAAGACGGGCGACAATTGATACGGTCATCCGGTTCCGTGGGAGCCAACTACATCGAAGCGAATGAAGCCTTGGGCAAAAAAGACTTTCTTATGCGAATCAGGATATCCCGCAAGGAAGCCAAGGAAAGCAGGTATTGGCTTGGGCTGATTCATGCGGGAACAGAGGAGCGACTGGAAGCGGAGAGAGACGTTCTGATTCGCGAAGCGACGGAGTTAATGAATATCTTCGGCGCGATCCTGCGAAAGAGCAGTTGATTGCCGTTTGTCGTTTTGAATTTGTTTCGGATTTCGAGATTCGAATTTCGGATTTGAGCAATTATGCCCTTTATTCATCCTGCAATCTTCTGGACCGGTCTGGCGGCGGTGTCGCTGCCGATCCTGATCCACATCCTCAACCGCCGGCGCTACCGCGTGCACGACTGGGCGGCCATGAAGTTCCTGATCGAGTCGCTCCGCCGCAACCGCCGGCGACTGCGGATCGAGGAACTGATCCTGCTGGCGATCCGCTGCCTGGCCGTCCTGCTGGTCGCGGCGGCGCTGGCGCGGTTCTCCGGCTGCGAGTCGATGGGCCTGCTGCCCGGCGGCGACTCCGGGCGGCGGACGACCGTCTTCCTCCTGGACGACAGCTTCTCGATGGCCCAGAAGCACGGCCCGTCGCGGGTCTTCTCGGCGGCCGTGACCGACCTGACCGAGTGGCTCCGCGTGCAGAAGCAGACCGACACCGTCGCCGTCCTCCTCGGCGCCAGCCACAAGCCCCGCGAAGCGTTCTTCGGGCCTGCGTTCGTGACCGACCGCGAGTCGCTGCTGGTGCGGATCGGCGCCCTCAAACCGTCCGACCGGCGGATGCGCCTGAGCGAATCGCTCGCGGCGGCCGAGGAAATCTTCCGCGACGACAAGCCCGGCACGCGCCAACTGTTCCTGCTGGGCGACTTCCGCAAGGCCGACCTGTCCAATCGCGCCGAGGCCGACGCCTGCCGCAAGCGGTTCGAGTCGCTCCGCAAGATGGGCGTGGAGGTGGTGGCGATCGATTACGGCGTCCCAGCGGGCAGCAACCTGACCGTCCGGTCGATCTCGCTGCTGGACGAATTCGCGGTGGCGAACCTGCCGCTGCGGATCGGCGTGACGGTGGCCAATCACGGGCAACAGACCGTCCGCAACGTGCCGGTGCGCCTGTCGTACGGCGCGCGGGAGGGCGAGGACTCGCAGGTGAGGCTGCCCGCGCAGACGATTCCCGCCATCGAGCCCGGGCAGAGCGCCCGCGCGGAGTTCGGCGTGGTGTTCCGCCAGTCGGGCCCGATGGTGGTGACGGCGCAGCTGGACGCCGACGAGCTTCTGGAGGACAACACGGCCAGGCTCGCCCTGAACGTCCGCAGCGCGCTGCGGGTTCTGGTGGTGGACGGCCGGCCCGACGCCGCCCGGCGGACCGACGGCGAGTCGTATTTCCTCGCCTGCGCGCTGGATCCCAACGCCGACGGCGCGTCGGGCGTGCGGGCGGAGATCGTCGCCCCCGACGCCCTGGCGGCCGTGGGCCTGGCCGAGTACGACCTTGTGGCGCTGCTGAACGTGGCTGGGCTTGCCCCGGGCGACGGCGCCGGCGATCCGCCGCAGGTGGCCGCCCTGGAACGCTACGTGGCCGAAGGCGGCGGGCTGGCGATCTTCACCGGCGACCGGATCGACCTGAACTTCTGGAACGGGCCCATGTGGAAAAACGGCGAGGGGCTCTCCCCGTACCGCATCCGCGCCCCGCGCGGCGATTCCTTCCGCCAGGAGACATACCACCGCCTGGACCCGCGCGAGCTGGTGGGCGAGGGTCCGCTGCGTCTCTTCGAGGGCGACGGGGCGCAACTGGCGGGGCTGATCCGCTTCTTCGTGTTCACCCCGGCCGAGGAGGCCGCCCCCGCCCGTTCGCGCCCGGAACTGGGCCCGCCGCGCGTCCTGGCGAGGTTCACCGACCCGCAGAATTCCCCCGCGGTCGTCGCGCGGAAGTACGACCAGGGCACGGTCGTGATGTTCTACACCTCGGCGCACACGCGATGGACGGACTGGCCGCAGGACACCCCGCCGGGCATCTTCACGGTTCCGGTGCATGACCTTGTCCGCTACGCGGCCCGTCGGCAGAAGGAGCGGTTCACCGCCCTGGTGGACGAGTCGATCGTCTACGAGCTGTCGCCGGCGCTGCTGGATGCGCCGGCGAGCCTGCGCCTGCCGAGCTATCCCGCCACGCCGATGGTCCCCCTGCGCCCCGAGCGCGACGAGACCCGCAACGTCCTGCGATTCGCGCGCACGGCGGAAGCGGGCGTCTACGCGTTGTCGTTTGATGCGCCGGGCAGTGCGGCGCCGGCGCAGCAGGTGCTGTTCGCCCGCAACGGCGACCCGGCCGAGGGGAACCTCGAACCCGGCGGGCGAGAGGAGATCACCGCCGCCTTCGGGAGCGACGAGTTCGTCTACCGCCATCACGAGGCGGGCGGGCAGGCGGGTATCGTCCAGGCCGAGGCGCAGAAGGAATACTGGATCTACCTGCTCACCGCGGCGATCGCGCTGCTGGCCGTCGAAACCTACCTCGGCCAGCGGTTCGGGCATTACGCGGCGTGAAAGGTCGGACAGCAGGAACCACAAAGGACACAAAGGACACCGAGAATTACTAAACCCACTGAATTGTTTCCTCTGCGGTCTCTGTGCCCTCTGTGGTGAATATTTTTTTTTGATTTGGTTTTGAGAGTTTGCGAATGAACCGTTGGATGGAATGGCTGCTGAACATCAACCCCGGCGAACTGTCGGGGGTGAACTGGACGTTCCGGTTCGTGGCGGAATACAACGTCTACGTCCGGTTCGCGATGTGGTGCGCGCTGGGCGCGATGGTCTACCTGACGGTGCGGAGCTACCGGCGCGAGGGCGACGCGCCAGGCCGGGCCAAGGCAATCCTGGGCGCGCTGCGGGTGGCGGCGATCGTGACGGCCTTTGCCGTACTGTTCCGCCCGGCCGTCGTCCTCCAGTACGTCCGCACACTCCACAGCGGCATCGTCGTGCTGGTGGACGACAGCCTGTCCATGTCCTTCGCCGACGAATACGCCCAGCGCCGCGAACTGGGCGAGCAGGCGGCTTCGGCGCTGGGGATCGACCCCGCCCGGATCGGCGAGCAGACGCGGCGCGACCTGGCGGCGCGGGCGCTGGCCCGCGCGGACGGTCCGCTGGCGAAGCTGGCCGCGGAGCACCCGATCGTGCTGATGCGATTCTCGACCACCCAGCCGGGACGGGAAGACTACACCCGCGCCGCGCCGCCCGTGGAAGTCATGGGCATCGGCGGGGACTCGGCCCGCAAAGCCGCGGAGCAACTCGCCGCCGTCGCGAAGTCCCTGCACGCCGACGGGTACGACACGAACATCCCCACGGCCATGTTCGACGCCATGAACGCCATGAAGGGGCGACTGACCGCCGCCCTGGTGGTCGTCAGCGACGGGCAACTGACCTCCTCCGACGCGCGCGACCGTCTGCGCGGCGCGCAGGAACACGCGCGGAAGATCGGGCTTCCGGTCTACGCGGTGGCCGTGGGCGATCCCACTCCGCCCCGCGACGTCGCCGTCGCGGCGCTGCGGGCGCCCAGCGAGGTCCGCAGCGGTTCGCCGGTGGATTTCACCGCCGTCCTGACGCACCGCAACATGAAGGGCCGGACCGTCACCGTGCGCCTGCTCCAGAGGCCGGCCGATGGAGCAGGGCGCGAGGTCGAGGCCGCCTCGGCGACGGTGGTCCTTAACGGCGCTTCGCCTGCCGAAGGCGACGGCGCAGGCGAGACGTCCGACAAGGGCGTCCAGGACGTCACCCTCCAGTCCACGCCGGACCGGGCGGGGAGGTTCCTCTACCGCGTCGTCGTCGAGGGAGGCCCGAGCGCGCCCGGCCGCGACACGCCCGACGCGGAGGCCGTCGTCAACGTCGCCGACGAGAAAATCCGAGTCCTGCTGGTCAGCGGAGACGCCGGCTGGGAGTTCCAACGCCTGCGCGATTTCCTCTACACCCAGCCGCAGACGTACCTCGTGAGCGTCTGGCAGCAGAACGCCGATCCGGAGGTCAGTCAGACCGCCTCGACCGGAATGAAACTCACCCACCTGCCTCGGAAACTCGAAGAACTGGTCGGCGTCCCGGGCGACAAGACCAAGCCCGGTTACGACGTGGTGGTCCTGTACGACCCCCAGCCTACGCAGGACGGGCTCGACGAGACGTTTTGCGCGAGCCTGCGCAAGTACGTGGACCTGGGCGGCGGGCTGTGCTACGTCGCGGGCAACAAGCACACCGACATGGTCGTTCCCCGGGCGGGCAAGTCGCCGTACCAGGGGCTCATCGACCTGCTCCCGGTCCGCCTGAGCCCCAACACCATCAACATCGCCCAGCGGATCGGGCAGCGCGATCCGGAGGCCTGGCCGGTGCGACTGACCAGCTACGGCGAGGACCACCCGGTGATGAAGCTGGGAGGCTCGGCCAAGGAGACGCGGCATATCTACCAGGTGCTGCCGGGATTCTACTGGTCGCACCCGGTCTACGACGTCAAACCGGCGGCCCGCGTGCTGGCCGAGAACGCCAACCCCCTGCGTCGGACCGAGCAGAACCGCCCCGAGCCGCTGGTGGCGGTCCAGAACTACGGCATGGGGCGCG
>JAKPKY010000261.1 GCA_029553505.1 Planctomycetota bacterium | reverse complement strand
ATGACGCGGCGGAGACGCCGACGGCACCGTTCAACGAAAACTCGATCCGCGCGGCGGCGGGCGTGCTGGTGGTGGTGAACACCAACTCGCCGGAGTCGGTGCGCGTCGGGCAGGAGTACGTGAAGGCGCGCAAGATTCCGGCGGTTAACGTCTGCCACCTGCGCTGCTCGACGGAGGAGACGGTTCCGCGCCACGTCTTCACGCGCGACATCCGCGATCCGATCCGGCAGCACCTGATCAGCCACGGTCTGACTCGGAGCATCTCGTTCATCGTGACGACGATGGGCGTGCCGCTGCGGGTGTCGTCCGATCCGATCATTCCGCCCATGGCGGGCGTGCGCACGGACGCGTCGGTGGATTCGGAGTTGACGCTGATCGGCAGCGATCCGCCGCTGAACGGACCCATTCCCAATCCCTACCTGAGCCGCGACGAGGTATTCAACTCGACGCAGTTCGGCATGTACCTGGTGACGCGGCTGGACGGGCCAACGGTGGAGTCGGCGCTGACGCTGATCCGCGATGCGGTGGAGACGGAGCAGAACCGCTCCTACAGCGCGCGCGGTTTCGCCCGGCTGGACCTGAACCCGACGCCCGACCCCGTGTCGGAGCGGTTGAACGCGGGCATCATGGCGAACTACAAGCCGCTGGCGCATCAGGAGCGGCTGATGGGGCGCGTGGCGCCGCCGGAGCGGACGACCCTGCCGTTCTTCCGCCCCGGGTCGGCCTACACGACCTTCTTCTTCCTCGGCTGGGGATATCACGAGTACTCGCCGGAGGTCTTTTCGTGGACGCAGGGGGCGATCGGGATCAACGCGGACCCGGCAAATGCGCAGACGCTGCGCGATCCGAAGGCGTCGTGGGTGGCGGGCGCGGTGGAGCACCGGCTGACGGCGACGATCGGGACGGTGAGCGACCCCGGCAAGGATTTCCTCTGCCTGTCGAATGTGTTCAAGTACGTCAAGGCGGGCTACACGTGGGCGGAGATCGCCTACATGTCCATTCCGCAGCTTTCGTGGCAGGCGGTGGTGATCGGCGATCCGCTGTATACGCCGCAGAAGTAGCGGCCGGGCGC
>JAKPKY010000025.1 GCA_029553505.1 Planctomycetota bacterium | reverse complement strand
TCGGCACCGGCGCGGATGAGGCGCGCCCGCTTGGCCGGGCACAGCCCGTACCGCCGAAGCTCGGAGCTCGCCACCCCCACCGACACCCCGCCGCGCTTGCGCGTCTCGCGGATTTCCACCGGGCCGTCCCCGAACGTTACGATCTCGTGCCCGCCGAGACGGTGCTCGCGGAAGATCCGCTCCAGCACGTCGCGCTTGGCCTCCACCGTCACGTCGCCGACGGCCCCGAAGATGCGCCCCTCGAACAGCCCGCCGTAGCCGAGCGCCTCGGCCTCGGCCGCCACGTCGTCCTGGTCGGTCCCGCTGGCCAGGTACAGCCGCACCCCCGCCGCGTGCAGCGATTCCAGCAGCTTCCGCGCGTTCTTGATCTGGAAGTCCCCCGGCGACAGCTCGCCGCGCTGGAGCTTCTCCACGCGCCGGCGCACCATCGCCAGCAGTTCCTCGTTGTAGATCGCCTTGTACCCGTGGATGTCGAGGATGTGCGACTCATCGACGAACCCGAACTGCCGCACCAGCTCGATGAGTCCCTGCATCTGGCTGAGCGTCTGGATGCCCGTGGTCTTCTCGATGAACCCGCGCACGGCGTCCACCACCTTGTGGTAGTCCGCCTCGCCGGCATCGGCGTAGCGCGGCCCGAGGATCGCACGGACCATCATCGGCTCCATGATCTCCTCCCAGCCCTCCCGTAGCGTGGAGATCGTGCCGTCGTGGTCGAAGATGGCGTGGCGGATCGCCAGGCGCGCCGGAAGCTCGCGGACGATCTCGATCTCCGTGTCGTCGAGATATCGCGCCCCGCGCGGGTCGTCGGCCAGTTCCGGCAGGTAGACGTAATCGGGCGTCGGGCCCACGCGGCGGATTTCCTCCGGGCTGGCCGTGCCCGTCGTCTTGAGCTTGCGAACCGTGATCGACGCGGCGATGTTCGCCAGCTGCCCCGCCGTCGCCGCGTCCCCGCCCGACGCCAGCACCGCCGCGATGGCCGACAGCGCCGTGTCCCCCGCGCCCACCGGGTCCGTCCGCTGCACGATCTGGATGCCCGGAATCACCTGCCGCCCCGCCCCGTCGGACACGATCAGCCCGTTCTCCCCGCGCGTCAGGAAGACCGTCTTTCCCGTCCGCTCGAACAGGCGGGCGGCGAAGTCCTCGGCCTCGGCCGCCGGTATCCGCTCGTCCAGCGCGCGAGGTTCGCCCAGCAGCCGCGCCGCCTCGTGCGCGTTGAGCTTCAGCAGGCAGCCACGGTACAGCTCCGCCCGGTGGCGCGAGTCCACCAGGAACCGGCACGACGGATGCGCCGCCACCACCGCGTTGATCCGCTCGATCATCTCCGGCGTGGAAAGCCCGGCGAGCACCTGCTGGTTCAGGATCACCGCGTCGCTGTCGGCGGCGGCAGCGTCCAGGCGCTTGGCCAACTCGTCGGCCAGCCCGGCCGACAGCGCGTTGAACCCGCCGAAGTCCAGGCGGTTGTGCTCGACGTCCCCCGTCATCGGCTTGATATACACGAGCGTCTGCCAGTCGCCGGCAGACAGCAGGTCCCGCGCGTCCACCGCCAACTCGCCCAACATCTGCCGCATCAACTGCCCGAAGAGGTCTTCGCCCAGCAGGCCCACCGCGCGAATCTTCCGCACGCCCAGCGCCGCGAGGTTGGCGGCCAGGTTGCCCGCCCCGCCCAGGCTGTACCGCTGCTGGCGAACGCGCCGCACCGCCAAGCCCGTCTCCACCGACCGCTCCGACTCGTCCGGATCGATCACCCAGTACGCGTCCAGGCAAAAATCGCCGAAGACCGTCACCCGCGCGCGGCCGATCGCCTTCAGCGCCGCCTCCAGCCAATCCGCCGATGCCGTCACGAAATATCCTTTCTTCCTTTTTCAACGAATGGGTGCCACGGCCTGTCCCGATGCTGTCCATCGGGATTGGCCGTGCGGTGTTTCCTCGCCTATTATGCGAGCAAGGACACGGCTTGCAAGCAAGCCGTGCCACCCCCGCCGGCACGGCCACATAGAACGCGATCTTCGGGCCTCTTCATTCTCTGGGCTCTTTGTGTTCTTCGTGCCCTTTGTGGTTCGTTCTTTCACGCCCGGTTGGGCAGATACGCGCCCAGTTCCGCCAGCCGGCCCTGGAGTTCCGGAACGGACAGGCTGCGAATGTCGGCGTCCCCTGCTGCCGTCATCGCAGCCGCAACGCCCGCCGCCTGGCCCAGGATGAAACACCCAGGCATCACCCGCAGCGAACTCTGCACCGACCGGTCCGTGCTGACGCACCGACCCGCCGCCAGCACGTTGTGCAAACCGCGCGGCGTCAGGATGCGGTACGGAATGCCGTAGCTCTCGCCCTTCTTCAGCCGCAGCTTCTTGAAGTCCTCCACACTCCGGCTGGCGTCCTCCAGCCGCCGCGGGTGGGCGTCCATGCCGTAGCAGTATCGCCCGATCTCATCGGCGAACACCGCACGCCGGAAATAGTCCTCGGCGTTCAGCACGTAATCGCCCAGGATGCGCCGCGTCTCCCGGATGCCCACCAGCTCGCCGCTGCCGACGAGTTCCATGTCCTCGTAGCCGACGAGGTATCGCTTGAAGTACGTCTCGTATTCGTGGAACCGGCGGCGGCCTTCGATGACCCCGCGCGTCAGCGACCGCTCGTCCGTCCCGTCGATGCCGAACAGGTGCCCGAAACTTCCGACGCCCGCATGCAGGCCCGACTGGATCAGCCCCGGCATGTGCGGCTCGGGAACGCTGAACACCCCGTCGCGGATCGCCTCGGGCAGGCGGTGCTCCTGGCGCCACTGCCCGTTGCCGGCCTCCTCCGCCTTCTTCCAGTCCACCGGCGACCAGAAGCTCAGCAGGCTTCCCGGCTGCATAAGCCCTTCCGCGTCGCCCTTCTCGAACGGCGCGCCCGCCCACGCGCACAGGTCGCCGTCGCCCGTCGCGTCGACGAAGGCCTTCGCCCGCACCGCGAACAGACCGCTCTTGCCCCAGCAGAACGCGTGGCGCACCCAGCCGTCCTCGGACTGGACGCCCACCAGGTGCGTGCCCAGGCTGAACTCCAGGCCCGCGCCGCTGACCATCTCGTCGTAGACGACCTTGAGCGCCTCGGGCGGATACTGGATGCTCGAATCGCCCCGCTTGGACCGCACCACCCCGCCCGGCATGGCGAACAGGCGATCGTAGATTTCCCGCCCGATCCCGCCGGCCAGGAAATTCACCCCGTCCGTGAACATGCAGAACAGGGGCAGCCCGGCGGCCGTGCCCATCCCCCCGAAGCAGAACTGCCCCTCGGCCAGGTAGACCCGCGCGCCCTGGCGGGCCGCCGCCAACGCCGCCGCAACGCCCGCCGGACCCCCGCCGGCCACGAACACGTCCACGTCGTGCCGCAACGGAACCTCGCGGCGGAATTCAATCGCTTGCTGCGCCATGACCGACCTTTCGATGCGACCGTTTCCCTGCCCGACTCGCATTCGGCGACAGTCGGGGCGATGCCTCAAATCATGAAAACACTACGGAAAAGGATACGGGTTCTCCCCAGAAGGTCCAGAGGCTTCTTCCCCGGGAAATCGATTCAGCCGGTCCCCGCCCCGTCAGGGCAGGTTGATGTAGTTCAGGTCCTTGTCCAGCATGAGCTTGATGTTCGAGGCCGATTGGTTCAACGCCTGCTCGCCCATCGCTTCGGCGTGGCCGTCGTAGCACAGCACGTT
>JAKPKY010000251.1 GCA_029553505.1 Planctomycetota bacterium | reverse complement strand
ACGCGTACGACATGGTGCTCAACGGCAACGAGCTGGGCGGCGGGTCGATCCGTATCCACTCGCCGGAGATCCAGAAGCGCGTCTTCGCCCTGCTGGGCATTTCCGAGGAGCAGGCGCACGCGAAGTTCGACTTCCTGCTGGACGCGCTGCGGTTCGGCGCGCCCCCGCACGGCGGGCTGGCGCTGGGCCTGGACCGCATCGTCATGATCCTCACCGGCGTCCAGTCCATCCGCGACGTCATCGCCTTCCCCAAGACCCAGCGCGGAACCTGCCCGCTGACCGGCGCGCCGTCGCTCGTGGAGGACCGCCAGCTGGCCGAACTGGACCTGAAGGTCATCGCCCCGCCCAAGCCGTAAAGAAAAGAATTTCCACCACAGAGAGCACAGAGGACGCAGAGAGAAACCACTCTTTGCGTTCTCTTTTTTTAGGATTCCGCCACAGAAGCGAGGGTGCCGTGGATTGCGGAGCGGAGCGAAGCAACCACGCGACAACAACGGCATTGTCCCATCGGCACAAACCACGATGCCTCCGGGGATCTCGGTTCGCGGGGTTCGCGAAGTTCGCGGCTTGATTTCTTTTCGGGAAAACGCGACAGGCGAGACGCCTGTCGTACTTGACAGACCTGGCGACAGCGGAAGGGGTGGACGGCGGCGGGCAGGCGGGGTATCCTGCGCCGTGGAATCGTTTCTCGCCCCTGGGGAAAGGAGACGCCATGACCCCCGCCGCCCGGAAGCGGATCCGCAAGGTCGCCCTGCCCCCCGGCACGCTCGTATACGTCGGGGCCGAACGGGCCGAACCCGTGCGCATCTCCGTCATCCACTACGACGCCGACCGGATCGAGCAGCGCCAGGTTTCCTCCGCGGGCGAGGCCGCCGACTTCCGCGGCAGGCCCGGCGTCGCGTGGATCAACGTGGACGGCCTGCACCAGCTTGAGGTCATCGAGGAGCTCGGCCGCCGCTTCGACCTGCACCCGCTGGTGCTGGAGGACATCGTCAACACCGCGCAGCGTCCCAAGCTGGAGGACTACGGCCGGTCGCTGTTCATCGTGGTCAAGATGCTCACGTGGAACGACCAGGCAGCGCGGGTCGAGTCGGAGCAGGTGAGCCTGATTCTCGGGCAGGACTTCCTGCTGACGTTCCAGGAGCGTCCGGGCGACGTGTTCGACTTGATCCGCGACCGCCTGCGGAACGACAAGGGGCGCATCCGCCGGATGGGCGCCGACTACCTCGCCTACGCCCTGCTCGACGCGATTCTCGACTACTATTTCACGGTCCTGGAGCAGATCGGCGACCGCATCGAGGTTCTGGAAGACCTGGAGGTGCGCAATCCCCGCCCCGAGACGCTCCGCGAAATCCACCGCCTCAAGCGCGAGATGATCACGCTCCGCCGCGCGGCCTGGCCGCTCCGCGACGTCGTCAACTCGCTCGAACGCGGGAAGACCTCTCTCCTCCGCGAGGACACGGGCGTCTACTTCCGCGACCTCTACGACCACGCCGTCCAGGTCATCGAGAACACCGAGACCTATCGCGACATGCTCTCCGGGCTGCTGGACCTGTACATGTCGGCCGTGTCCAACCGCATGAACGAGGTCATGAAGGTCCTGACCATCATCGCCACGATCTTCATCCCCCTGACGTTCATCGCGGGCATCTACGGGATGAACTTCGAGTTCATGCCGGAACTGGGCCGGCCGTGGGGATACCCCGCTGCCCTGGGCGCGATGGCGCTGGTCGCACTGGCGATGCTGATCTACTTCCGCCGGAAAAAATGGTTATAAAACCCAGATAAAAACTCACCGCAGAGGACACAGAGAACGCAGAGGGAAGAGGATAATAATTGCCTTCTCCGCGGTCTCTGCGGACTCTGCGGTAAAATTGGTTTTCGGATAGGACCATGACGATTTCGCTCGAGGACATGTTGGATTCGCCGCGCACCGGGCGGTGCGTGGTGATGGGCATCCTGAACGTCACGCCGGACAGTTTTTCCGACGGCGGGCGGTTTCTGGAGCCGGCCGCTGCCGTCGCGCGGGCGCGGGAGATGCTCGCGGGCGGCGCCGAGATCCTCGACGTCGGGGCCGAGAGCACTCGCCTCGGTTCGCGGCGCGTCCCGGCCGACGAGCAGATCGCCCGTCTGCGGGAGATCCTCCCCGCCGTCGTCGCGATGGGCGCGCAGGTGAGCATCGACACCACGCGGGCGAAGGTGGCGGCGTTCGCCCTGGACGCCGGCGCGGCGATTGTCAACGACATCTCCGCCGGGCGCGACGACCCGGAGCTGTTTCCCCTGGTCGCCGAGCGCGCCTGCCCGCTGGTGCTCATGCACATGCTGGGCGATCCGGCGACCATGCAGTCCGCCCCGCGTTACGACGACGTGGTGGCCGAGGTCAAGGCGTTCCTTTCCGAGCGGCTCGCGGCGGCCGTCGCCTGCGGCGTACCGGAAGGGAAGGTCATCCTCGACCCCGGAATCGGAATCGGGTTCGGAAAGACGCTGGAGCACAACGTGGCCCTTCTGGCGGGCCTGGGCGAGTTGGCGGCGCTGGGCAGGCCGGTGCTGGTGGGCCCGTCGCGCAAGCGGTTCCTGGGCGAACTGACGGGGCGGACCGACCCCGCCCAGCGGGTTTCGGCGACCGTCGCCGCCTGCCTCGAGGCCCGGCGGCGCGGCGCCACGATCTTCCGCGTGCACGACGTGGTGGCGCTGACCGACGCGCTGGCGGTCGCCCAAGCCGTCGAACAGGCCGACCCGGGCAAAAAAACCTCGCTTTAGGTGCAGCGAATCCTGTCCCCCAGCCGATTCTCTGATAAGATTTCCCTTGGCGAATGGTCCGCGCGCCGGATGACAGACCATGAACGAGCTTCTTCGGTCGATCACGAACTACATTCACCGCGTCTCCACCTACCCCCTCACGGTAGTGGCGGTCGAACTGCTGCTGATCGGGCTGGTGGCCTGGTGGGTGCTGCGGTTCCTCCGGGGCACGCGCGGGGCCAGGCTGGTCAAGGGCGCCGCCGTCCTGCTGGCCCTGGTTTACGTCGTCATCCGCCTGCTGCCCAAGACGGGCAGCCTCAGCTGGGAACGCATCGAGTTCCTCTATGGGAAGTTCCTGCTGTTCACGTTCGTCGCCGTGATCGTGGCGTTCCAGCCGGAACTGCGCCGGGCCCTGATCCAGATCGGGCAGACGCGCCTGTTCCGCGGAAAGCACGCCGACATCGAGGCGCTGGTCGAGGAACTGGTGGACAGCGCCATGTACCTTGCCCGCAACAAGATCGGCTCGCTGATCGCGGTGGAGCGTACGGTCGGCCTGGCGGCGATCATGGAAACGGGCACGCGCCTGGACGCTGCCGTCACCAGCAACCTGCTCAACACGATCTTCTACCCCGGCAGCGCGCTGCACGACATGGGGGTGATCCTCAGCCGGGGACGCCTCGCGGCGGCGGGATGCCAGTTCCCTCTCGCCGAGAGCGAGGACGTGGACCCGTCGCTGGGCAGCCGGCACCGCGCCGCCCTCGGGCTGGCACAGGAGTCCGACGCCGTCGTCATCGTCGTCAGCGAGGAATCCGGGCGGATTTCCATCGCCTGCGAGGGGCAGCTCTACCTCGGACTGACCGGCGAGAACCTCCGCGAGATGCTGCTGTCGCTGCTGGCGCCCAAGTTCGGCGCCCCGCGACATAAGAGGGAAACCCCCACCGGCGAAGCCCCATGATGACCAAGACCCGATTCTACGGAGTGGCGCCGAAGCGTTTCAGCCGCCGCTGGTGGCTGGAGGGCGGAAAGACGTTCTTCTGGGTCGCCGTCGTGACGATCCTGATCTGGGTCTATTCCGACATGGAATTCACGGCGGAAAAGGACTTCCGCGTGACGATCCGCCTGACGACCGGCCAGGCCGAGCACCTGATGCTGCTGAGCCGGCAGGACGTGGACATCACCTTCAAGGCCCGCGGAAACCGTCAGAGCCTCGAACGCTACCAGGCGGAACTGAACAAGCTCGGCTCGCTGATCACCTACGACGTGTCCAACGCGTTCCCGCCGGGAAAGCACGCGGTGCAGACGGCCGAAATCCTCCGCCAGAACGCCCAGGCGGGCACGATCAAGGCCGGGCTGGTGATCGCGGCCGTCTCCCTCAGCACGATCGACCTCGACCTCGACCGCCGCGTCACCCGCGAGGTGCCCGTGCGGTTCCACTACACCGGAGGCATCCTCGCCCAGCCGGCGAAGATCACCCCCGACCGCGTGACGGTCAGCCTGGCCGAGTCGCGCCTGCGGAAGCTCGCCGAACCGCTGGAGGTCAGTACCGTGCGGGTGGACCTGGCCCAGACGCCCGGCGACGTGCCGCAGACCGCCGCGCTCGTCCCGAACATCCAGGGCGTTCCCGTGACGCTCAGCGCCACCGCCGTCCAGGTGCTGGTCAAGGTCGAACAGGTGGAGAAGACCCGCGAACTGTCCGTCGCCGTCCGCGTGCAGATGCCGTACACCTGGCTGGAGGACGGCACGTGGCAGAACTCGCAGTTCGCCTGGAAGAACCCGGCCGACTACATGCTGAAGATCGAGGTCACCGGCCCGGTCAAGGACGTCGAGAAGCTCCAGCCCAAGGACGTGGACGCCTACATCACCCTCTCCGACGAGCACCGCAAGGTCGCCGGCGATTCCGGCGCGACGTATTCGGAGTCGGCCGTCCGGTTCCGCTTCCCCGAGGGGCTTAACGTCCGCCTCGTCGGCGAGCCGCCCGTCGTCCGCTTCCGCCTGGAAAAACGCAAGGGCACGTAGCGCGGACGTTCCGCCCATGATCCGGATAGGAACCGGGCGGTTACTTTGGTTTGCAAAGCTCCTCATCCATCACTGTCCGTTAAGAACGGAATGACGTTCCGGCATTCCCTTGCAAGGCCCGCAGGGCCGTCTTTTTTAGCCCACGGCGGAAGCCGTGGGAGAAATTGGTGTTACGGAGTGAAGCCCCGCCAGGGGCGCCTTGAACGGTAAAACACCCCTACGGGGCTTGGATTTTTCACACCGCTGACCCAAGGCTCGCCTTCGGCTTCGCCCTGGGCTATGAAAGACGCCCCGATGGGGCTGAAGCAAAGACCCGGAAAACATCCTGGAAACACACGGCGAGCTTTTCCCGTTCACTTCTCGAAGCCGGTGTTGAGTCCGCCCCGCCGTTGTGGCGGACGGGGTTTTGTCGTATCCTATGGCTTCGTCTCCCCAGCCGAAGGAAACGCCATGGACGCCAAGCAATACATCGAGACGCTCGCCCGCTCGGCCCGCCGGGCGGCGGCGGCGCTGGCCGTCAGCCGCGGGGCCCAGCGCGACGCGGCGCTCCGCGCCGCAGCCGGGGCAATCCGCGACGGTAAAAAACGCCTGCGCGACGAGAACCTCAAGGACCTTGCCCGCAGCGAGGAATACGGCCTCTCAGCAGCGATGGTCCAGCGGTTGACGCTCTCTGACAAGGTCATCGAGTCGATGGCCACGGCGCTGGAAGAGATGGCCGCCCAGGTCGATCCCGTCGGGCGGACGATCGCCGCCTACAACCGCCCCAACGGCCTGCGGATCGAGAAGCGCCGCGTGCCCATCGGAGTCGTGGGAATCATCTTCGAGTCGCGCCCGAACGTCACGTCCGACGCCGCAGGGCTCTGCCTCAAGAGCTCAAACGCCTGCATCCTCCGCGGCGGAAAGGAGGCGCTGCACTCCAACCTCGCCATCGCCGCGGCGCTGCGCGAGGGCGTCGCCTCGGCCGGGCTGCCCGCCGAGAGCGTCGCCGTCATCGACAACCCCGACCGCGCCGTGGTGCCCGCGATGGCCACCGCCGAGGGGCTCATCGACCTGATCATCCCCCGCGGAGGCAAGGGACTCATCCGCGCCGTCACCGAGGCGGCGACCATTCCCGTCATCAAGCACTACGACGGCATCTGCCACGTCTACGTCCACGCCGACGCGGACCTGGCGATGGCCGAGGCCATCGTCCTCAACGCCAAGGTGCAGAAACCCGGCGTCTGCAACGCGATGGAAACTTTGCTGGTGGACGCGGCCGTGGCGGAGCGATTCCTGCCCCGGGCGGCCAAGGCGCTGTCCGAGGCGGGCGTGGAGCTTCGCGGCTGCGAGAGGGCGCG
>JAKPKY010000250.1 GCA_029553505.1 Planctomycetota bacterium | reverse complement strand
CGCCGCCTGGGCCTTTTGCACCACTTCGTATGCGGCTGCCAACTTCGGCGGGATTCTACCGGTGAACACCACCCGCGTCAAGTCGGAGCAGTACCCGTCCACGACGGCCCCCCAGTCGAGGAGCACGGCCTGCCCGGCGCGGATGCGCGTCGGGCCCGGGCGGTAGTGCGGCAGCGACGCGTGCGCCCCCGCCGCCACGATGGTCTCGAACGCCGGACCGCTCGCCCCGCCCAGACGCATGAGGTAATCCAGTTCGGCCGCCACCTCCCGCTCCGTGCGCCCGACGAACGCCTTCCGCCCCCGCCCGGTCAGTTGCCGGAACGCCCGCTCGGCCACGCGGACGGCCTGGCGGATCGCCCGGATCTCGGCGGCGTCCTTGACCTGCCGCAGCGGTGAGATCGCGCCGGTGACGGGGCGCAGGCGGACGGCCCGCGCCGCCTTGCGAAGCGCGTCGTGAAGCTGGAGCGTCATGTGCTCGGACTGCACGCCCAGGCTGCGCACCCGCCGCGCCGCCAGCGCGTCCTTCAGCGCGGCGGTCATCGAGCCGGTCCGGACGCGAATTTCCAGTCCGGGGCACTCGCGGGCCGCCTGCTCGGCATAGCGCCCGTCGGTCAGCAGCACCGTCCAGCCGGAACCCGTCAGCAGGAAACTGTCGTCGCCGGTGAACCCGCTGAGATAGCGCACGTCCTGCCCGCGCGTCACCAGCAGGGCGCCGATCTTCGCACCGGCGAGTTTCTCCGCCCGCCGCCAGGCCTGCCGACGGCGAAGGGAAGTCCTGGTTGTCCCACTGCGTCGGTTCGTCATGGTCTATGGGTCTTCGCGTTCCCCATGTAATCATGGGGGTGGCACGGGCCGCTTGCAGCCCGTGTTCCGGCATCTGGTTGCATCCGCAAGGGCACGGCTCGCAAGCAAGCCGTGCCACCCCACGGAATGGACTGTACCCGAGGGGCCCACAGCGTACCCGCCTCGCATGCAGACGGCAACGGCAAAGCCGCCGCTGATAAGGGGGGGGAAACCTCTTCAGCAGGGATGAACAGGATAAACACAGATGAAAAAATGATTCACTCCGGAAATCCGCGTTTATCCCTGCCACATCTTTCGTTTCCGACACGGCCGCGCCGGTTCGCCTTGTTTTGGCGGGGCGCATCCGGGATAATGCTTTTCCGAGCCGATGGCGACCCAGGTTCTCCATGCCGGAAGCGACAAGCAGACCCGCGCCGCGGCGCGGAAGGCGGCCCGCGCGCTGAAGGCGGGAAAGCTCGTGGGCTTCGCCACGGAGACGGTGTACGGGATCGCCGCCGTCGCGTCCCTGCCCGAGACGATGGAGCGCCTGCGGGAACTCAAGAGCCGCCCCAGCCGCCCGTTCAGCGTGCATGTCGCCTCGCCCGACGATGTCGGCCGCTACGTCCGCGACGCGCCGCCCGACGCGGAAAAACTCATCCGCAAGTGCTGGCCCGGGCCCGTGACGCTGTTGCTGCCGACGGGCGGAAAACTGGCGGAATCCGCCCTCCAGAAGCGCGGGCTCCACGACGTACTCGTGCACGACGGCGTGATCGGGCTTCGCTGCCCTGCCGAGCCCGCCGCCCAGGCGATGCTCGCCGGCGTGCCCGAGCCCGTGGTCGCGCCCAGCGCGAACCTGGCGGGCCAGCCCTCGCCCCGTAGCGGGCAGGAGGTGCTGGCGGCGCTGGACGGGAAGATCGACGTCCTGCTGGACAGCGGGCCTACCCGCTACGGGAAGGACAGCACCATCGTCCTGTTCGGCGCTGACGGGAAATGGAACGTCGTCCGCCAGGGCGTGCTGGACGAGCGGGCGATCCGCCGGGCCCTGCGGACCACGCTGTTGTTCGTCTGCACCGGGAACACCTGCCGCAGTCCGATGGCGGCAGGGCTCGCACGCAAACTGCTGGCCGAACGCCTGGGCTGCACCATCCGCGGGTTGGAGTCGCGCGGCGTGGAGGTACTTTCGGCCGGCGTGGTGGGCGGTGGGCACTGCCCGGCGACGCCCGAGGCCGTCGCCGCCGCACGGCATTTCGGCGCGGACATCCGGCATCATCGAAGCAGAAAACTGACATCCGAATTGATTCACGACGCGGATATGATATTTTGCATGACAGAGTTTCACGCGGAGGCGGCCCGGGAGCTGGCCCCCGCGGCGGCGGACAGGATCGTGAGACTGTCCGCTGCGGGAGACATTCCCGACCCCATCGGCGGCGGGGGTGACGTGTATCGCCGCACGGCGGAGAACCTGCTGAAGGCAGTGCAGGAACGGTTGGACAAGGTGAGTGTATGAAAATTGCCCTGGGTGCCGATCACCGCGGTCACACCGCGAAGGAAAAAGTCGCTGTCCTGCTCAGCGAGCAGGGGCACGAGATCCTCGACATGGGGACCAACAGCGCTCGCAGCTGCGATTATCCCGACGTGGGATACCCCGTCGCCAGGGCGGTCATCGACGGCGCCGCCGACCGCGGCATCCTCATCTGCGGAAGCGGAATCGGCATGAGCATCGTCGCCAACAAGGTGCCCGGCGCCCGCGCCGCCCTCTGCCACGACGAACTGACCGCCCAGCTCTCCCGCAGGCACAACAACGCCAACATCCTGTGCCTGGCCAGCGACGTCCTCGGCGAGGAGCTCATCCGGCGGATCGTTTCCGGCTGGCTGACCACCGAGTTCGAGGGGGGCGGGCGGCACGAGCGCCGCGTCCGCAAGATCGCTTGGATCGAGCAGGGAAAGGACCCCACCGCCTACGACGAGCCCAACGGCCTGAACGACGACGGGAAATCCGGCGACGCCTGCGACTGAAAGCCCCCCGCTCACGACATCAACACCACGGCCGGCCCCGAGGGAATCGGGACCGGCCGCGTTTTTCAATCCGTCCGACGGGCGGAAATCCGCGCTATTGCGACTGGATGCTGAGCATCGCGTCGTCGCTTCCGATCAGCACGAGCACGTCGCCCGGCATGATGACGGTGTCGGCCATCGGCACGGAAATGACGAACTGCTTGGACTTTCGCGCGCCACTTTCGTCGGTTTCCTCGACGGTGCGGCGGATGGCGACGATGTTGACCTTGAATTTCTTGCGGACGTCGAGCTGTTCGAGGGTCTTGTTGTAGAACTTCTCGGGGGCGGCGAGTTGGGTGAGGCTGAAACCCTCCGCCAGCTCGATGCGCTCCATGATGGACGGCGCGAGCAGCCGGCCGGACCACCGCTCCGCGGATTCCTTCTCGGGGTTGACGATGTCGTCGGCGCCGATGCGGGAGAGGATCTGCGCGCGGATGGCGGTGGCGGCGCGCGAGACGACGCGCGGCACGCCCAGCTGCTTGAGCAGCACGGTCACGAGGGCGTTGTCCTCGAAGGCGGTTCCGAGCCCGACGACCGCGACATCGACCTTGTCGATGCCCTGGGCGCGCAGGGCCTCCTCGTTGGTGGCGTCCATGCAGACGGCCAGCGCGACGCGATCGCGAATCTCGTCGATGATCTCCTGGTCGCTGTCGATGGCGATGACCTCGGCGCCCGACTCCGCCAGCAGCGTGGCGAGGCGTTCGCCGAACCGTCCCAGCCCGATGACTGCGAAACGTTCCATGGTTGTCACCCGATCAAGACCGTTTCCTGGGGATACGCGTAGGGCACGTGCCTCCGCTTGCTGGTCAGGGCGAGCAGGAGGGTCAGGGGCCCGATTCTCCCGATGAACATCGCCCCCACGATGACGTATTTCGCGAAGGTGTTCAAGTGCGGCGTGACGCCCGCGGACAGCCCGACCGTCCCGCAGGCGCTGCACGATTCGAACAGCAGGTCGATGAACGACGCGTCGCCGCGCATCGAAACGCACAGCAGCAGCGTCACCAGGCACACCAGCGAGACGTACAGCACCGCCAGCGTCAGCGCCCGCCGCAGGACGTCGGAGGCCAGGCTCCGACGGTACGCCTCCACGTCGCGCCGGCGCATCAGCACCGAGAACGCGACGATCAGCAGCAGCGCCACGGTGACGGTCTTCATGCCGCCGGCGGTCGAGGCGGGGCTGCCCCCCACCACCATCAGCCCGCACATCCAAAACTTCCCGCCATCGGACAGTTCGGCCATGTCGATGGTGTTGAACCCCGCCGTCCGCGCGGAAACCGACTGGAAGACCGCCTCCCGCAGACGCTGGGCGGGCGGGAGGTTGCCCCAGTCGCCGGAGCGATGCACCTCGGGTTCCGCCGCGAACGCGTTCCGTCCGATGGCGTTGGCCTCCCGCGCGCCCGCCCGCGGTTCGATCAACAGCAGCGCCACCGCGCCGAAGACGATCAGCAGCGTGCTGGCGCTCAGGACGATCTTCGAATGCAGGTTCAGGCGCGGGCGCGGAACGGGCCGCCGGGCCGCCGCCGCGCCGAACCGCCGCGCCGCCGCACGCAACGCGTCGCGCCCGTAGCGAACGCAGTCCTGGAGCACCGGGAAGCCCAGCCCCCCCAGGACGATCAGTGTGCCCATCACGTACAGCGTCTGCCACCGGTCGCGCAGCGGCGAAATCCACCCCTCCCGCACGCCATGCATCATGTTCGCGCCGAACAGCGAGAATCCCGCGTTGCAGAAGGCCGAGATGCTGTGGAACACGCTCTGCCAGACCGCGCGGGCCGTCGCCACCGGCTCGGATCCGCCCGAGGCGAACATCGGGTACAGCAGCACCGCCCCGGCCGCCTCCAGCGCCAGCGTGGACAGCACGACGAACAGCACCACGCGGGACAGCTCGCCCACCCGCTGCGTCGCGAGCATCTCGCCCATCGCGCTGGACCCGCGGACGCTCAGGCCCTTGCCCACCAGCATCGCCAGCATCGTGCCGAACAGCATGATGCCCAGGCCGCCCAGCTGGATGAGCGCCAGGATCACCGCCTGCCCGAAGATCGTGAAGTCGGCGCCGGTGTCGCGGACGATCAGCCCCGTCACGCACGTGGCGCTGGTGGCGGTGAACAGGGCGTCCTCGAACTGGATGGGGCGCCCCTCCGGCGTGGCGGCGGGCAGCATCAGCAGGCCCGTGCCCGCGAGAATGAGGAACAGGAAGCTTCCGATCAGCAGCGCCGACGGGCGGATTCCGCTGCCCGAGAGGCTCAGGTTGATGCTCACCGCCCGCAGGATCAGCGCCACCAGCAGGTAGACCTGCGTGATGATGACGAAGATCGCCGCCGCCGGCAGGACGCTCGTCTCGAACTGCGGGGCGAACGCCATGGCCGTGCCCGCCAGCACGATCAGGACGTAGTCGATCCAGTTCTCCCGCAGGAACCGCAGGCGACGCCGCGCCAGCGCCAGGCGCAGCAGGCGGTCGCCCACGAACACGCCCACGACCACCTTCTGCACGATATGCAGCACCGGAACGCCCAGCCACCACGGCAGCGCGCGGAAGCCCCCGTATTCCAGCACCAGCGCCGCCACGGCAGACAGGCCCGCCGCCGCGAGGATCACCCGCAGCGCCAGCACGATCGCCCGACGGGAACGATCCTGCGTTTCGGCCATGACGGCGTTCTCCGATGCTCGACCGGTCCGACCGGCCGGCGGATTACTTCTTGTCCTTGTAGACGGACTCGGGATCGAACAGCTTTTCCGCCACCACCTGCCAGTCGCCCGCCTCGGTCAGCTTGCGGTAGAAGCACGAGTAGTATCCCTCGTGGCAGGCGGCCCCGTGCTGGGTGACCTCGATGACCAGCGTGTCCTTGTCGCAGTCGGTGTAGATGGCGCGGACCTCCTGGGTGTGCCCGGAGGATTCGCCCTTCATCCAGTACTTTTTCCGGCTGCGGGACCAGAAGTGCGTCTTTCCGGTCTTGACGGTGTCCCGCAGCGAATCGGCGTTCATGTAGGCGACCATGAGCACCTGTTTGGTCTCGGCGTCGACGCAGACGGCAGGGATCAGCCCCGCCGCGTCGTACTTCAGTCCCGCGATGGTTTCGTCCAGCTTGCTCACAACTCCGCTCCTTGCCGCGATTTGCCCGGCGCGCTCGCCGCGCCGCCGACCAACCGCTCGCGTAAAGCGGACATGCTATCGTCTGCGCGGCCCGCGGTCAAACGGGCAATTCGTCCCGCGCGTCACGCCCCCGTCAGCAGGTTCAGCCGCCCGGCGTAGACCTTGAGCATCTCGCGGCGGATTTTCTGGTTCTCCGGATCGCCCAGGCCCGGGTCTCGCCGCACGATCTCGAACGCGTCGCGCCGCGCCAGGCGCAGCAACTCGAAATCCTCCGACAGGTCCGCCACCTTCAGCTCCGGAAGGCCGTGCTGCTGCGTGCCGAAAAATTCGCCCGGGCCTCGCAACCGCAGGTCCTCCTCGGCGATCTTGAACCCGTCGGACGTGGCTTCCAGCACCTCCAGGCGCTGCTTGGCCACCGGGTTGGCGGGCGATGCCGCCAGCAGGCACAGCGCGTCGCTCCGCCCGCGCCCGATCCGCCCGCGAAGCTGGTGCAGCTGCGCCAGACCGAACCGTTCCGCGTGGACGACCACCATCACGTTGGCCGACGGAACGTCCACGCCCACCTCCACCACCACCGACGCCACCAGCACCCGCACCCGCCCGGCGTGGAAGTCGGACATCACCGCTTCTTTCTGCGCCGCGGGCATCTGCCCGTGAATCAGCCCCACGCCGAACCGCCCCAGGGCCCCGGACGAAAGCTCCCGGTGCGCCTCCTGGGCTGCTTTCAGGTCCACCGCGGCCGACGGGTTCACCAGCGGGTAGATGAAGTACGCCTGCTGCCCCGCCTCCAGGTGCTTCTGCACCTCGTCCAGCACGGCCGACCAGTCCGACGCGCGGACGCAGCGGGTGACGGTCGTGCCGCGTCCGGGGGGCATCTCGTCGATGGTCGAGACGTCCAGGTCGCCGAAGACGGTCATCGCCAGCGTGCGCGGGATGGGCGTCGCCGTCATGACCAGGTAATGCGGCGCGAAACCCTTTCCGCGGATTCCCGTCCGCTGGCGCACCCCGAACTTGTGCTGCTCGTCCACGATCACCAGCGCCAGTCGGGCGAACTTCACGTTCTCGCCCAGCAGCGCGTGCGTGCCGATGACCAGGTCCACGCTTCCCTCGGCCAGCGCGTTGAGGATGCGCTTGCGCTCGATTTCCTTCTGCCCGCCGACGAGCAGGGCGATTCGCACGCGGCTGCCCGCGAGGTATCGCGTGACCTTGTGGTAGTGTTGGGCGGCGAGGATTTCGGTGGGCGCCATCAGGGCCACCTGCCGGCGGTTGGCGACGGCCTGGAGCGCTGCGTAGAGCGCCACGACGGTCTTTCCGCTGCCCACGTCGCCCTGGAGCAGGCGGTTCATCGGGCGGTCGCGCTGGAGGTCGGCGGAAATTTCCTCGACGGCGCGGTCCTGCGCGGCCGTCATCGCGAAGGGGAACCGCGCGCGGATCCGCCGGTCGATCTGCGGCGTGCGGGGCAACGCGTGGGCCGGTCGACTGACCTCGCGCATGCGGATCTGCGCGATGCCCAGTTGCATGAGGAAGCACTCGTCGTAAGCCAGCCGCCGCCGGGCCGACGCCCACTGGTCGCGGTCCTCGGGTCGGTGCATGGCCGCCACGGCAGCGCCGCGGGGCATCAGCCCGCGTTTCTCGAGATACTTCTCGTCGAACCACTCCTCGATGAGGTCTTTCGCCTGCGGCAGGACGCGCCGGACCACCAGGGCAATCTGCCCGCTGGACAACTCGGCCGAGGCGGGATAGACCGGCAGAAGCTCATCGGCGTCGAACCGCGTGCCCTCGGGGTCCCAGATCACCTGGAAGCGCGGGTTGATGAACTGGACAGCCTCGCGGTACATCGAGACCTTCCCGCTGATGGCCAGGTGGATTCCGGGGACGATCTTGTCGCGGAGGTAGCCCCCGTGGAACCACTTGACGCCGACCCATCCGTCGTCTCCGGCGAGGGTGCACTCGAAGAACGGCCGCCGCCCGTACGCGCGGTAGTTGGTCGAGACGACCTTTCCGGCGACGGTGGCGCTTTCCTCGTCGCCGCGGAGCGAGCACATCGGCTGGGCCTGGCGGCGCAGGTCGAAGCGGCGCGGGTAGTAGGTCAGCAGGTCCTCGAGGGTGCGGACGCCCAGCGGCGCCAGCTGCTCGGCGCGCCGGGGGCCCACCCCCTTGACGAACTGCACCGGCGTATCAAGCTGGATCTGGCCCACGATTCCGTTCCGTCGCCGCCGGTGGGCCCGGCGTCACTTGGCCGGCAGGACGATCTTCTGTCCCACCTTGAGCTTCTTGGGGTCCAGGCCCGGATTGGACGAGACGATGTCCTTCCATCGCTTCCCGTCGCCCAGGTAGCGCTTGGCGATCGACCAGAGCGTGTCGCCCTTCTCGACGGTGTAGACGAACGGCTGGCTGGTCAGCGGCTCGGGCTTGCTGATGGCCGGCTGCCGGGGTTCCAGCGTTTCGGACTCGTCGGCTCTGGGCGTCGCCGTCTCGCTCGTCGGCGCGGGGGCCTCTGCCGGCGCCAATTCGTCCACCGGCTTGACCGGCGCTTCCAGCGCGGTGGTCTGCGGCTGGGGAGGTTCGGTCTTCTTCTGGCAACCCAAAGGCAACAGCAGCAACGCCACGGTCAGCAGCGCAAGGGTTCGCATGGTCTGTCCTTCCCTGTTGAGAACACGCGTCTGAGTCTGCACGAACGCAGGAAGAAATGATATCCATCGGTGGAAAACGCTGTCAAGCCCCCCCTACGCGGTGGTGCGCCGGACGCCGGGGAGGAAAGCTATTGTCAAACCTCCCGACGGCGCGTACTTTGGTGGGCCGGATCGTCCGTAAGGTCCGCCAGCGAACGGAGAACCTTCGTGATCGTCGTCGTCAACCTGTTCGACATCATTCCGGGCAAGGAAAAGGATTACGCCGAATACCTGCGGCGGGTCCAGCCGATCCTCGACCGCTACGGCGCCAGGGTGCTCCTGTACGGCCTGACGCGGATGGTTTATTTCGGCAACTGCACGCAGCAGTATTGCGGGATGATCGCCTACCCGAGCCTGACGGAGCTGCGCAGACTGTCGCACGACCCTGAATTCAACGTCATCCGCCCGCTGCGGGATCACTCGACGACGAACTACGTCCTGACGGCCGTCGAAAACTTCGAAACCATGAACCACGCGGCGGAGTACCTGGAAAACGGCGGCGAGCATCCGTCGCCCCAAGACAAAGAGAGTTGAGATGAGAATGCGAAGCGACAACATGAAGGCGGGCCCCGAGCGGGCCCCCCACCGCAGCCTGATGAAGGCCACCGGACTGACCGACGCCGACCTCCGCCGCCCGATCATCGCCGTCGTCAACAGCTACACCGACGTGGTGCCCGGGCACTGCCACCTGGACGCCGTGGGCGAGTACGTCAAGGAGCAGGTCCGCGCCGCAGGCGGAACGCCGATCCTGTTCAACACGATCGCCATTTGCGACGGAATCGCGATGGGCCACTACGGCATGAAGTATTCGCTCGCCAGCCGCGAACTCATCGCCGACAGCGTCGAGAGCATGTGCGAGGCCCACCAGTTCGACGCGATGATCTGCCTGCCCAACTGCGACAAGGTGACCCCGGGCATGCTGATGGCGTCGCTGCGCCTGAACATCCCGACGATCTTCTGCTCCGGCGGGCCGATGGAGGCCGGACGCGTCGCCGGAAAGGACGTGGACCTGATCGACCAGTTCTACGCCGTCGCGCAGAACAAGATCGGAAAGATGACCGACCGGCAGGTGCGCGAGTACGAGAACAACACCTGCCCCGGGTGCGGCTCGTGCAGCGGAATGTTCACCGCCAACAGCATGAACTGCCTGTGCGAGGCGATCGGAATCGCCCTGCCCGGAAACGGCACGACGCTGGCCACCAGCGCGGCGCGGATGGCGCTGTTCCAGACCGCGGCGCGGCGCATCGTGAAGATGGCGCGGGAATGGTCCGCCGCCGGCTGCAAGGGCTCCTACAGGCTCCTGCCCCGGAACATCATGAACCGAAAGGCGTTCGACAACGCCTTCACGCTGGACATGGCCATGGGCGGCTCGACCAACACCGTGCTGCACCTGCTGGCGCTGGCGAGCGAGGCGGGCGTGAAGTTCGGGCTCAAGGACATCGACCGCATCACGAAGCGCACGCCGAACATCTGCCGCGTGGCGCCGTCGGGCACGCCCGAGGGGCGCATCTACCACGTGCAGGACGTCCACCGCGCGGGCGGAATCCACACGATCCTCGGTCAGCTCTGGTGGGACCGTCCGCAGCTCGTTCACGCCGACGTCCTGACCGTCACCGGCGAGACGATGCTGAAGAACCTGGAGAAGTGGTCGCTGCGGAGCAAGAAGCTCTGCGCCCCCGCCAAGCGCCTGTATCGCGACGGCTGGCAGGCGACCGGGCGTTCCGTCGAGCAGGTCAAGGCGATGTACCGCGGCGCGAAGCCCGCGAAACTCGCGGCGAAGAACCGCAACGCGAAGTTCGACGCCCAGGACGTCATCCGCCCGCTGGACCGCGCGTTCACCGCCAAGGGCGGGCTGGTGGTGCTGTATGGAAACATCGCCCGCAGCGGCGGCGTGGTGAAGCTGGCGGGCGTGGACCCGAAAATGTACGTCCACACGGGCCCTGCCGTGATCTTCGAAAGCCAGGAAGACGCCTGCGCGGGCATCTTGGGCGGAAAGGTCCGCCCCGGCGACGTGGTGGTCATCCGCAACGAAGGCCCGCGCGGCGGACCCGGAATGCAGGAGATGCTCGCGCCGACCAGCTACATCAAGGGCATGGGCCTGGGCGAGAGCTGCGCGCTGATCACCGACGGGCGGTTCAGCGGCGGCACGGCCGGGGCGTGCATCGGGCACATCTCGCCCGAGGCGGCCAACGGCGGCGAGATCGGTCTGCTCCGCAACGGCGATCTGATCGCCATCGACATCCCGAACGGCCGGCTGAACGCGAAGGTCTCGGCCGCGGAGTTCGCCCGCCGGCGCAAGGCGCACCGGCCCCGCCCGCCGCAGATCCGTCACGGTGCGCTGGGGCGCTACGCCGCCCACGCCACCAGCGCCGACACCGGCGCGGTGCTCGATTGGCCAGGCAAACCCAGGCCCTGATAACGCGCCGGTTGAAGCCCAGAATCATGTAAACCCTTCCCGCGCCGCCCAGGCACGGGAAGGGTTTTTTATGCCCCGAAAGGCCCACAAAAACAGGCCGTTGCGTCTGTGCCCATCTTGACGAAAAACGGCCTCCAGCGTATCATCATGGCAGGTAAATGCCTGCGGGAGCGTTCTCAAGTCACAAGAGCGGGCATGCTCGAAACCTGTCTGTTCAGGAGGCGCACTGTGAGTGCCAAGGCGAGGCTTTGTCGGAGAGCGGTCGGTCTGTTGGCGTGTCTTGTGGTTTCGTCGCCGGCGATGGCGGTCGTACTCGGCCGGACCGACATCAGCGACTTCAGCAATCCCGCGTCGAACTGGTATGGGATGGACTGGAGCTACGTCGGGCGCAACGGCGTCGGCGGCGCGGTGGCGGTGGACGACTACTGGGTGTTGACAGCCCGGCACCTGGGCGGCTCCGTGGGCGGGACGGTGAGCTTCGGGGGCACGAACTACACGATCGCCGAGGTCAAATACGCCCCGACCGATTCCGGGCAGACGCTTCCGCCGGACCTGATGCTCCTGCGGGTCACGCAGAAACTTCCCGGACATTACGACCTGTATACCGGGAACCTCAGCAGCATGACCAACAAGGAAGTCATCGTGGTCGGTTACGGCTACGACGGCACATCCACCGACGGGGGCACGAAATACAGCTGGAGCACCGGCACGGCGACTGTCGAGCGCTGGGGAACCAATAAGATCACGGGCAACACGCGCGTGACTGGATCCGTCAAGGAAACGCCGACCTACAACTCCCGTTGCCTGGAGATGGAGTTCACGCTGGGCAACACGCAGTACGAGGCGGGCATGGCCGACCGCGACTCCGGCGGCGGAATCTTCGTGAAGGTCTCCGACGGCGCCGGCGGGTACAAGTGGGTGCTGGCGGGAATCAACGCCTACGTGGACAACCAGGTAACGGGCGTGGACAAGAACTGGGCGGTGGCCATCCCGAGCTATTACAACTGGATCACGACCACCATCCCGGAACCGGCCACGTTCTCCGTCCTGCTGGGCGGCGCGGCGCTGCTGGCGGCACGACGGCGCAGACGGAAGGCCGCCTGACATCCGACGGCGGATAAACGACAAGGCCCGCGGGCAAGCGTCCCGCGGGCCTTTTTTCGCGCAATTCGCGGCCTGTCTTTTCGAACCTCAGGCGTAGAAGGCGGCGATCTGCTCGGCCACGTAGTCGATCTGCGCCTCGGTCAGTTCGGGATAGATCGGCAGCGCAAGCACCTCATCGCAGGCCTTCTCGGTCTGCGGGAAATCGCCCTTGCGATACCCCAGCCCCTTGAAGCAGTCCTGGAGGTGCAGGCCCAGGGGGTAGTAGACGGCGCTGGCGACGCCCCGGTCCTTGAGGCGTGCCTGGAGTTCGTCGCGCCGCTCGGTCCGGAGGACGTACTGGTGATAGATGTGCCGGCAGTGTGGGCGTGCGACGGGCGTGACCACCTGCGGCACCTCGGCCAGCAGTTCGTTGTAGCGCTCCGCGTAGGCGCGGCGGCGTTCGGTCCACCGCTCGAGGTATCGCATCTTCACCGACAGCGCCGCGCCCTGGATCGAGTCCATGCGGAAGTTCCCGCCGACCCAGTCGTGGAAGTACTGGCGGCTCTGCCCGTGGTTGCGGAGCTTCTCCATCCGCCCGGCAAGATCCTTGTCCTGCGCGGTGATCATGCCCGCGTCACCCATGGCGCCGAGGTTCTTGGTGGGATAGAAGCTGAAGCACCCGCAGTCGCCGAACGCCCCGGCGGGCTTGCCCTTGTACTGCGCGCCGATAGCCTGCGCGGCGTCCTCGATAACCTTCAGCCCGTGCCTGCGGGCGATGTCCAGGATCGCGTCCATCTCGGCCACCTGCCCGTAGAGGTGCACGGGCATGATGGCAACGGTCCGATCGGTGATCGCCCGTTCGACGGCGGCTGGGTCGAGGTTGAACGTCTCAGGATCGATATCCGCGAAAACGGGCTTGGCGCCCGCCCGCCAGATGCTGCCGGCCGTCCCGAAAAACGTGAACGGCGAGGTGATGACTTCCGGGCTGCCCGGGCATTTTCCGCCGGTGCGGCAGGCGGGGAGGTTCTGCCCGATTCCCAGCGCCATCAGGCTCACCAGCAGCGCGTCGGTTCCGCTGGAGACGCCCAGGGCCGCGGCGCATTGGCAATACTCGGCCATCTGCCGCTCCAGTTCCCTGACGGCCGGACCGTTGCACACCAGTTGGCTCTCGAGCACCTCGGTGACGGCGGAAACCACCTCGTCGCGGATCGTCGCGTACTGCGCCTTCAAATCCAGCAGCGGAACCTGCATCGTTTCTGACCTTTCTCCCCATCCGTCCCTCGGATACGGGGTCCGAATACGCTACGCGCCGTCGGCGGGCGCGTCAACGAGATTATCCCCCGCCGCTCCATGCGCCACTGGAAACCTGTCCTGGTGTGGAATACACTGGCGGACGCATGGGTTTTGCACATCCGTCGCGGGACGGAACCGGCAAAGATCGGAAAGCGGAGAGACGCCATGAGGTTCGGCATCGTCGGCGCGGGTGGATACTGGGGTCCCAACTGGGTGCGCGTCCTGAAGCAGCTCAACGTGCTGGCGGCGGTCTGCGAAAAGGACGCCCAGCGCGTCCGCGGAGTCTACGAGAAGCTCCAGCTCCGCGATGCGGACGTGCCCCTGCTGGACGATTACCAGGCGTTGCTCCGCATGGACCTCGACGGAATCTTCGTCGTCACGCCCCCCGCCTCGCACGCGGAGCTGGCCGTGGCGGCCATGCAGGCGGGAAAGCACGTCTTCATCGAGAAACCCCTCGCACAGAACCAGGAGCAGTGCTACCGCATCAAGTTCGAGGCCGAACGACTCAAACGGACCGTCATGGTCGGGCACACGTTCATCTACCACCCCGCCGTGCGGAAGTTCAAGGAATCGCTCCCGCTGATCGGCAGCCTGCGGACGATCTACACGGTCCGCGCCGCCTTCGGGCTCTACCAGGAAGTCGGGCTCGTGCACGACCTGCTGCCGCACGACCTGTCGATCTTCACCTACCTCTGCGGGGGATATCCGGACAAGGTGGAGGCCAACGTGAACCCCCACCAGGACGTCGGATACGTCGCCGCCCGTTACGGCGAGGTCTCGTGCAGCGCGTTTCTCAGTTGGAGCTATCCGGCCAAGACTCGCAAGCTGGTGGCCGTCGGAGACCGCGGCATCCTGGAGTGGGACCTGACGTGGACGCAGGTGCTTCTGCATCGCAAGTGGGCGGTCGATACCGGAAACGGGCGGTTCGAACATCACGACGAAGGTACGCAGCAGATTCCCCTGGAAGTGCTTTCCGAACCGCTGATGAACGAGGCGCTGCACTTCATGGAATGCCTCCGCGACGGCAAGCAGCCGTTCACGGGCATCGAGGACGGCATCAACGTGGTCAAGGGCCTGGAGGCATGCGTGTAGGCGCGCGTTTCCTTCGCCACAGCAGCATCGCGGCGCCGACCGTCAAGACCGCCAGCGCAGCCGGCTCGGGCGCGGTCTCCACGATCAGCGTTGGACGGAATGCCGCGCCCGCCCCGCTGCCGTACGCCTCGAACGCCGGGCTGGATTCGGAATTGATCTTCACCCCGAGGTTCGTCTGAGGATCGGTCAGCCAGCCCTGGACCACCGCCAGCGTGGCGGCGTCTTCAGCGTGGGCGGCGTCGAGGGTCAGCGCGCAGACGCCGTCAGTCCAGTCGGCCGTGCCGAGACGCACTCCCGCCGCCGCTCCCAAGGTCGTGTCGGCGCCGTCGGCGGTTTGCCACCGCAAGCCCGCGCCGGCGTCCTGGCAATTGCCCGTCACCGCGCCCAGGTTCTCGAACCACGCGTCATTCGCCCCGCTCAACGCATAAAAGCGGACCGTCCCGGGGCTGGCGCCTCCGGCGAGGGTCAGGAGAATCGTCACGCGGCGGATTTCGATCCCTGCCGGCAGACCGTCCGCGCCGGAAAGGTCCCAGCGAATGAGCAGGTGCCGCGCCGCTTGCCCGCCCAGCGTGGCCGGCGCGCCCTGCACCGCCGGCACGTCCAACCCGCTCGTCAGGGCAAGACTGATCGCGCGATAGGCGGGATCCTCGCCCGTGCCGGCGTATCCGTCACGGAAAACGTAGAGATGCGTCGCCGCCGCGCGCCCGCTGGGCGCTGCCAGCGCGAGACAAATTGCGAGCATTCGGACCCGACCCGGATTGAGCATGACGTCAACCTTGAAGAGCCCCTGCAACATACCGCGCAAATTGGCGTTGTCAACCCACAAGCCGCCTTTCGCCCAGCCCCACAGGCGCGCGAGCGGGGAAGATGCCGTTGCAGAGGTTCGGGGCAAAGAGTATGATTTTTGATTCTCATGGTCGGGTAGGCCCGCCGTGTTGTCTTCGGGAAGGAAAGCAATGCAGATTCGCGAGATTGACGGGTATGACGTGGTGGTGGCCGGAGGAGGCCCGGGTGGTTTGGCGGCTGCGGTGGCGGCCGCCCGCGCCGGCGCCAAGACGATCCTTCTGGAGCGCGAAGGGTGCCTGGGCGGGGGAATGACCACGATGATGGTCTGCCCGTTCATGCCGCACGTGCACGGTTCGAGCGAAGAACCCGGCAGCGACCCGATGCTCATCAGCGCCGGGCTGTTCCGCGAAGTCTGCCAGCGGATGTATTCCCGCGGTCAGGCGACGCCGTCGCGGTGCATCGCCTTCGACGATGAATACATGAAGATCGTCCTGGACGAGGTGGCCTGCGAAGCCGGAGTGAAGGTGGTGTTCCACGCGGCGTTGTTCGACGCCGAGGCGTCGGACGGGCGTGTGACGGCGGCCCGGTTCGCGCACAACGGCGGGCCGATCCGCGTGACGGGCAAGGTGTTCATCGACGGAACGGGCGACGCCCTGCTGGCAGAGGCCGCGGGCGCCGAGGTGCAGTTCGGCGACAAGGACGGACGCGTCATGCCCATGACCACCAAGTTCATCGTCGGCGGAGTGGATTTCTCCCGCGCGCCCGACGGGCACGAGATGCGAAAACGCTGCGCCGCCGGCGCCAAGGACAACCCGCCGCTGGTGAACCTCAACTTCAGCACCTTCGCCCTCAAGCCGGACAAGGGATGGGTGCACTTCAATGCGATCCGCGTGGCGGGTCGGAACACCATCGACCCCTTCGGCCTCAGCGAAGCCGAAGCGGAAGGCCGACGCCGCGTCGAGAATTTCATCCTCTGGTTGCGGGCGAACGTCCCGGGCTACGAGAAGTGCCACCTCGTCAAGACCGGCGCCCACATCGGGGTCCGCGAAAGCCGCCGCGTCGTGGGCGATTACGAGCTGACGTACGAAGACTGGAAGGGCGCCCGCTTCGATGACGCCGTCTGCTGCTGCTCCTACAGCATCGACATCCACGGCGACACCCAGAACGTCACCCGCATCGAGCACTGCAAACCCGGACAGTATTACCAGATCCCCTACCGCTGCCTGACGCCCAGGGGAATGGACAACCTGCTCGTCGCGTCGCGGAGCATCTCCAGCAGCGTCGAGGTCCACTCGTCGCTGCGGATCATGCCCGTGGTGATGAACGTCGGCGAGGCCGCGGGAATCGCCGCGGCAATGTCCCTGCCTGCCGCCGACGTGCGCAAGATCGACATCCGCCAACTCCAGAAGGCGATCCGCGACGGCGGAGGCATCCTCGAGCCCCGCACGACCAAGGAGTTCTGATCCCCCGCCGCGGCAAAAACGGGAACGACAACGTGACCATCATCGAGCCGCACATCCACATGTACTCGCGCACGACCGATGATTACCAGGCGATGTATCGCGCCGGGATCCGGGCGTGCGTGGAACCGTCGTTCTGGCTGGGACAGGACCGCCGCTACGCCGGGACGTTTTTCGACTACTTCAACCTGATCCTCAACTTCGAGACGACGCGGGCCCGGCGGTTCGGCATCGACCACTACTGCGCCGTCGCCTACAACCCCAAGGAAGCGGAGAACCGCCCCCTCGTCGACGAAGTGCTCGCCGGAATGGGCGAATACCTCGACCACCCGCGCTGCGTCGCGCTGGGGGAGATCGGCTTCAACAACCTCACCGATAACGAGGAATACGCCTGCCGCCGCCAGCTTGAAATCGCGGCCGGACGCAACCTGCCCGTCATCATCCACCTGCCCCACTTCCACAAGCCCGAGGGCATCCGCCGAACCATGAAGGTCATCCGCGAGGCGGGCTTCCCCGAGGACCGCATCTATCTCGATCACAACACCGAAGACACGATGGACCAGGCCCGAGACACCGGCTGCTGGCTGGGATTGACGGTCTATCCCATCAGCAAGCTCACGCCCCAGCGCGTCAGCCACATCGTGCGAACCTACGGCACAGACCGCCTGATCGTCTCCGGCTCGGCGGATTGGGGAATCTCCGACCCTCTGAGCCTCGTGAAGGTGGTGGACTTCCTGAAAAGCGACGGGCACGACGAGCAGACCATCCACAAGTTGGTCTTCGCCAACGCGATGGCCTTCTACAGCCGCAGCCCGCGATGGAAGCCCGAATTCGACATCCAGCCGCTGGATCCGCGCGAATTTCAACGGTAGTAGCCCGTAGCCAGTAGCCCGTTCTCCGGATAGCATGCTTCCAGACCTGCGGAAACAGGAACTGGGGCATGAGAAATTCAAACATCCGCAATCCGCAATCCGCAATCCGAAATTCGTTGTCCGCCTGGTGCGAGCTGTTGCGCCTGCCGAACCTCCTGACGGTGCCGGGCGACCCGCTGGCTGGGTTCCTGCTGGCGGCGGCGTGGCGGCGCTGGCCGAACTACCTTCCACTGGCGCCGGCGATCGCGGCGAGCCTGTGCCTGTACGCCTTCGGGCTGATCCTCAACGACCTGTGCGACCTGGCCGAAGACCGGCGGGAGCGCCCGTCGCGCCCGTTGCCGCGCGGGGCGATTTCCCGCCGCGCCGCCTGGGCGGCGGCGTGTGTGCTGGCGGTGCTGGGTCTGGGAGCAGCGGCCTTGACGCAGCAATGGACAGCGATGCTGATGGCTTTGGTGCTGCTGGCGGCCATCGTCGCCTACGACGCCGGCGCCAAGCGCGTCCCGGTCCTCGGTCCGCTGGTCATGGGCCTGTGTCGCGCGCTAAGCCTGCTGCTGGGCGCCGCAGCGCTGGGGGCCAATGCGCTGACGCTGCCGACGGTCGTCCTGGCGGGGTGCCTGTTGGGGGCCTACGTGGCGGCCGTCACGTCCATCGCCTCGCGCGAGACACGGGGCGGGCCCGTCGGCTGGCGGGGAAACGCGCCCGCGTGCCTGCTGGCGTTCTGGTTGTCGCTGATGCTCCTGCTGGTCGGCAAGGGACTCTTCGCGTCGGCGCAGTCGATCGTGTTCGCGGCGACGGCCATCGGCGCCATCGCGTGGGCGATGTCGTCGGCGGTGGCCTTGGGCGCGGCGGTCCAACCGGCGCAGGTGCAGCGTCAGATCGGGCGGCTGATTCGCGGACTGCTGCTGCTTCAGGCGATGTTCGCCGCGCTCACGCCCGCATGGTGGTTCGCCGCGCCCGCGCTGGCGATCCTGATGCTGCCGGCCGCCCTGGCCGGACGGAAATTCCACGCGAGCTGACCTGCCACCGTAGCGGCTTTTGGGCAAGACATCGCCCCGCCGATGCGGTTTAATACCAAGGCTGCCATGACCGGGAAACTCCTCATCCTCGACGTCGCCGCGCTGGGGTATGACTCCCTGCGCGCCGCGGGCAGGCGGGAGATCAACGGCCTGACCTTCCGCCCCGCCGAGAGCGTCTTACCCGCCGTCACCTGCACGGTACAGGCGAGCTTTCGCACGGCGGCGCCGCCGGCAAGTCACGGAATGATCGCCAACGGGCGGTATTTCCGCGACCTGCACCGCTGCCTGTTCTGGGAGCAGTCGTCGGACCTCGTCGCGGGCGAGCGGATCTGGGAGCGATTCCGCGGGCGCGGGCGGCGCGTCGGAATGCTGTTCTGGCAGCAGTCCCTCGGTGAGCGGGTGGACGTGCTGCTGTCTCCCGCGCCCATCCACAGGCATCACGGCGGAATGATCCAGGACTGCTACAGCCGCCCGGCCGGGCTCTACGCCGCGCTGAAAAAACGCCTGGGCGAATTCAGGCTGCATCGCTACTGGGGTCCGCTGGCCGGGGCGAAGGCGGGCGACTGGATCGCCGCCGCGACGGCCGAGGTCATGTCCGATCCGCAACTCGCGCCGGAACTGCTGCTGGCGTATCTGCCGACGCTCGATTACGACCTCCAGCGCTGGGGCCCGGACGACCCGCGCAGCGCCGCCGCGCTGGCCAAGCTGATCGCCCAGATCGAGATGCTCCTGGTCGCCGCGCGGAGTCACGGCTATGACGTGCTGGTCTTCGGTGACTACGCGATTGCCCGCGCCACCGAGGCGGTCTTCCCGAACCGTGTCCTGGCTGAGACGGGCCTGTTGCAAACGCGGCGGATCGGGCACAGGCTCTACGCCGACCTGCACGCCTCGCGGGCGTTCGCGATGGTCGATCACGAGATCGCCCACGTGTTCGTCCGCGAGAAAACCGACGTGCTTCCGACGGCCGCCGTGCTGTCGCACCTTCCGGGCGTCGAGAAGGTGCTCGATGCGGCTGCGCAGGCCGACGCGGGCCTGGCCTGCCCCGCCTGCGGCGACCTGGTGCTGCTCGCCCGCGAGGGCGCCTGGCTGGCGTATCCGTGGTGGAACCGCAAGCGCGAGGCGCCGGACTACGCCTCGCACGTGGACATCCACAACAAGCCGGGCTTCGATCCGTGCGAACTGTTCTTCGGCTGGCCCCCGCCGTCGGTCAGCCAGGACGCCTCCCGCATCCGCGGCTCGCACGGGCGCGCGGGTCCGGGGCGGCAAATCGCCTGGGCGGCCACCTTCGATCTCGGCCAGCCGAAGGATTTGCTCGCGCTGTCGGGCGCGGTGAAGAGTACACTGGATTCGTGACTCTGCCCGCGCGCCCGCGGCGCGCCGGCGAGAAGGAAGTGAGAGGTCCATGAGCGCGAAGCTGCCGGATCAAACCAATGACCCTGCCGCCTTGACGGGCGACGTCTACGTGCAGCGGTTCTCGGTGCCCTTCGAATACCCGGTGCACTTCACGCGGCGTGCGTTCCATCCGCGCAACGCCCTGCTGGCGGACGTGCTGGACCGCCTGGGCGAGGGACGGCGGCACCGGGCGGTCGTGTTTATCGACCAGGGCCTTGCCGACGCCAATCGCCTGCTGGTCAACCAGATCAAGGAATACTTCCACGAGCACCCGGCGCGGCTGGAGCTGGCCGGGGCGGTGAACCTCCTGCCGGGCGGGCCTGCCGTCAAGAGCGACTACGGCGCGGTGCGCGAGGTGCTCTGGACGATCGGGAACCTGCACCTGGACCGCCAGAGCTTCGTGATCGCCGTCGGGGGCGGGAGCCTGCTGGACACAGTGGGCTTCGCCGCGTCGGTGGCGCATCGCGGCCTGCGGCTGATCCGCGTGCCCTCGACCACGCTGGCGCAGAACGACGCGGGCGTGGGCGTCAAGAACGGCATGGACGAGCACGGGCAGAAGAACTTCCTCGGCACGTTCGCCCCGCCGTTCGCCGTGGTGTGCGACTTCGACCTGCTGCGCACGCTGCCGTGGGAACACTGGATCGCCGGGGCGGCCGAGGCGTTCAAGGTGGCCGTCATCAAGGACACCGAGTTTCTGGACTTCCTCTGCACGCATGCGAAGGACCTGCGCGGGCGCGACGAGTCCGTCATGGAGCAACTCGTCCGCCGCTGCGCCGTGCTGCACCTGGAGCACATCCGCACGGGCGGCGACCCGTTCGAGTTCGGTTCGGCCCGCCCGCTGGACTTCGGGCACTGGGCGGCCCACCGCCTGGAAGTGCTCTCGGGGCGGCGCCTCTCGCACGGACAGGCCGTCGCGGTGGGGATCGCCCTGGACACCACCTACGCCGCGGCGTGCGGGCTGATTGCCCCGGCGGAACGCGACCGCGTCCTGGACGCCATGGACGCCTGCGGCCTGCCGACGTGGACGGCGACTCTCGCGGCGCGGACCGACGAAGGCGAGCTGGCCGTTCTGGAAGGCATCGAGCAGTTCCGCGAGCATCTCGGGGGGCGGCTGAATGTCACGCTCCCGGCCGGGCTGGGACACAAGACCGAGGTCCACCACATGGATGCCGCGAAAATCGAGGCCGCCGTCGAATTCCTCTCCCGTCGCGCCCCCGCCCGCGAGACCCCATGAAGATCCAGGATCATCCGCCGGTCCATCTGACCTACTGCCTGAACGTCCACCCGGGCGAGGCGTGGGAGGACGTATTTGCCGCTGTCCGCGACAAGGCGACGGCCGTCCGCCAGGCCGTCTACCCCGCCGGCGACTCGCCGCGCCCCTTCGGGCTGGGGCTCCGCCTGGGCGCGCAGGCGGCGGAAGTTCTTGCCAACGCCGACGAACTGCGGCACTTCGCCGCGTTCCTGCGCGACCGATCCCTGTACGCCTTCACGATCAACGGGTTTCCCTACGGCCGGTTCCACGGCGCCGCCGTCAAGGAGCAGGCCTACTCGCCCGACTGGCGCGCCCGCGACCGGCGCGATTACACCATCGCCCTGGCCGACATCCTCGCCGAACTGCTGCCCGAAGGCGTTCCCGGGAGCATCTCGACTGTCCCGGGCTCGTACAAGCCGTGGATCCGCGCCGAGCGGGACGTCGAGGAGATGGTCGGCGGGCTGGCTGACGTCGCGCTGCACCTGGCCCAGCTCGCCAAGCGCACGGGGCGCGACATCTGCCTGGCGCTGGAGCCCGAGCCGGACTGCTTCGCCGAGACCGTCGGCGAGACCGTCGAGTTGCTTTCCGAAACGCTGATGCGCCTGGGCTGCCGCCACCTGCGCAGCGCGCACGGGCTGTCGTCGGCCGAGTGCGAGCGCGTGCTGCGCGAGCGCGTGGGCGTGTGCCTGGACACGGCGCACGCGGCCGTCGAGTTCGAGGATCCCGCCGAGGCGCTCGCCCGTTACGCCGCCGCGGGCGTCCGCGTGGCGAAGGTGCAGGTCAGTTCCGCCATCGAGGCCCGCGCGACGGACGAGGCGCTGTCTCGCCTGGAGTCGTTCCGCGACGCGGTGTACCTGCACCAGGTGAAGGTACGCCGCCCGGACGGGACGATTCTCTCGCTGCCCGACCTGGACGCGGCGCTGGCCGACCCGCGGGCCCGCCAGCCGGACAACGTCTGGCGCGTGCATTTCCACGTGCCGATGGACTGGCGGGGAGACGGCGCGCTGTCGCCCACGGCCGGACTGCTGACCGGCGCGTTCGCCGAGGCGTTGCGCGGCGGCGCGTGCCCGCACGTGGAGATCGAGACCTACACGATGGACGTGCTGCCGGAGGAGCTGCGCCCGTCGGACGTCGTCGAGGCCGTCGCCCGCGAGTACCGCTGGGTGCTCCGGAACCTCTTTGCCGCTTCGCCGTCTTGACGCGGCGCGGGGCGAAACCTACAGTATTTTTGTGGAAAACCGCGGCCGGCTGCTCCGACCGCCCAGCAGAGGGACGCCACGGATGGCCAAGAAAACGACCCGGAAATCTTCCGCCCAGCGCCGTTCGCAACGGGCGTCCAAGCCCGCGGGCAAAGCCGGCGCGAAGGCCAAACCCGCCCCGAAGAAACCCGTCAAGGCGCCCCCGCCGCAACCAGTCGAAGCGGCGCCGCCCGCGCCCGCCAAGGCGCCCAAATACGCCACGGCCGAGAGCATGGCCAAGGCCCAGCGGAGCATCTCCGTCAGCGAGTTCTTCGCCAAGAACCGCCACCTGCTGGGCTTCGACAACCCGCGCAAGGCGCTGCTGACGACGGTCAAGGAGGCGGTGGACAACTCGCTGGACGCCTGCGAGGAGGCGGGCATCGCCCCGGTGGTGGAAATCGAGATCGCCCAGCTTTCCGAGACGCACTTCAAGGTGATCGTGACCGACAACGGCCCGGGGATCGTCCGCCGGCAGATTCCCAACGTCTTCGGGCAGCTTCTGTACGGCAGCAAGTTCCACCGCCTGCGGATGAGCCGCGGGCAGCAGGGAATCGGCATCTCGGCCGCCGGGATGTACGGCCTGCTGACGACGGGCCGGCCGGTGCGGATCACCTCCAGCACGCGGGGACGGGGCAAGGCCCACTTCTACGAGCTCCAGATCGACACGCGGAGCAACCGCCCCGACATCATCACCGACACCGAGACCGACTGGGACCGCCCCCACGGCACGCGCGTGGAGATCGAGTTGGAGGCCAAGTACCAGCGCGGGCGGCAGAGCGTGGACGACTACCTGGAGCAGACGGCCATCGCCAACCCGCACGTGACATTGGCCTACAAGGCCCCCGACGGGCGCGAGGCCCGCTACGAGGCGGGCGTGAAGGACCTTCCGCCCCTGCCGCGGGAAATCCGCCCGCACCCGTACGGTGTGGAGCTGGGCGTGCTCATCAAGATGCTCCAGGACACGCGGGCCAAGAGCGTCCAGCAGTTCCTGACAAGCGAGTTCTCGCGCGTCTCGCCGCGCGTGGCCAAGGAGATTCTCGCGACGGCCGGCATCCGCGACAACGCGCGGGTCCGCAGCATGGGCGGAGACGACGCCAAGGCCATCTACCACGCCGTCCAGAAGACGAAGATCCTCGCGCCGGCCACCGACTGCGTGGTGCCCATCGGCGAGGAGCAACTCATCGCCGGCTTGAGGCAGGTCGTGCCCGCGGAGTTTTTCACGGCGACGACGCGTCGCCCGGCCGTCTATCGCGGAAACCCGTTCCTCATCGAGGCGGCGGTGGCGTACGGCCGGCCGGAGGGCGAACCGGCAGCCGCCCCAGCTGCCGGGGCCGGCGACGGCGACGAGGATGACTCCGACGACGTTCACGCCGCCCATGCGAAGGCCGTCGAGCAGGAACAGCAGGAGCAGGGACAACTCGCCCGCCTGATCCGTTTCGCCAACCGCGTGCCGCTGCTCTACCAGCAGGGCGCGTGCGCGATCACCAAGGCCGTCACCGCCACCAACTGGAAGTCGTATGGCTTGGCGCAGTCGCGCGGGGCGCTGCCCTCGGGTCCGCTGACGATCGTGGTGCACATGGCCTCGGTGTGGGTTCCGTTCACCAGCGAGTCGAAGGAGGCCGTCGCCTCCTATCCCGAGGTGCTCAAGGAGCTTCGCCTGGCGCTCCAGGAGTGCGGGCGCAAGCTCGGCCAGCACATCCGCAAGACGGTCCGCGTCCGCCAGGAACTCAAGAAGCGGAGCTACATCGAGAAATACATCCCCGCCATCGGCGAGGCGCTGCGCGACATCCTGGACCTCAAGGACCGGCAGGTGGACAAGCTCTGCACCGACCTGAAAACCGTCCTGGAACGCACGCGGAAACTGTGACGGCCCGTCGCTCGCGGGTTCGTATCCCGCAGGCGCAATCGATTCGCTTGGCGCAAAAAAAGACTCGCCGAATCGGCGAGTCTTGGTTTAACGAGGCCGACGGGATTCGCTGCGCGGACCCTTCGGGAGCAAACCCGCAGGGCGTGCCCTTCGGGCCCGCGCGGGTTCGAATCCCGTGGGCACAATCGGTCGCCTGGCGCAAAAAAAGACTCGCCGCTCGGGCGAGTCTTGGTTCAACGAGGCCGACGGGATTCGAACCCGCAACATCCGGATCGACAGTCCGGTACTCTAACCAATTGAGCTACGGCCCCGGGATTTCACTTTATCTTACCGCCTTGGCGGCCTGGCGGCAAGCCCTGCGCGCCGGGGAGGATGTCTCCGCCGGCTCGCACGGGACGGGTACTATATCCCGTGCGGGAAATTTGTCAATGCCCTTTCGCCTTTGGCGGAAAAATCGACCGCCCCGGTGAGCGCCGGGGCGGCCTGAGGGTAAAGACAGCACAGATTGGTGCCAAAAACTCAGAACAGCCAGTTGGACGACTCCTCTTGCGCGATGGCGAAGGGCGAATCCTGGGTATCCCCGCCGGGTCCGGCGGCGGCCCCGACCAGGGCCAGCTCCGCGTGTTCCTCGGCGGGTTCGACGGCCTCGGGCTCGTCGGCCTGGGCCTCGAGCGCGGGCGCTTCGATGGCGGCGGAGACCGCGGCGAAATACCGCTCGTACCGGGTGGCGTCGCCCAGGAGCCTGGGCTGGCGGGCCCGGTGGAGGTGGTCCAAGTACCGCTCGAGTTCGGAGTCCTCGAACTGGGCCAGGAATTCCGGCTGGGCCGACGGGTTCAGGGCGACGATTTCGTCGATGATCTCACGCTTGGTCATGGCAAATATCCTCGGGCAGATCGTCTCGAGACGACGGTTCGCTCAGCACACGACAGAGCAGATATCGGCGGGCGGGGCGCGAAAACTTTAGCGCGCTTTTCCGGCCGGGCGGCGGGGTGGCGTGCCGGACCGGCGGCGCGTATACTGCCGGGCGGGAAAGACAGTTCCCCAGGAGTCAGCGAATGGAATCGTGGGTTGAGGACATCCCGTTCGAACGGGTCGGGCCGGTGGCGCGGGCGATCAAGGCGGCCGTGACCAATCCCCTGGCCAATTACCTGCCGGCCGGCTTCATCCGGGCGCTGCTGCGGTTCGGGAAAAGCGAGCTTGCGGCCGCCAACTGGGCCGACCCCGGCGGGTGGCGGAGCATGGTCATCAGCTACGACGGGCGCCCGACGCAGATCGCCGACAGGATTCTCGTCGGCAGCGGCACGATGCCCATGGCGTTGCGGAACCGTCGCCGCCTGGCGGGCAGGTTGCTGGCCCGTCTGATCGATCAGTCCTCGAGCAACCCGGCCCACGTGCTGTGCCTGGGGGCCGGGCCCGGGCGGATCATCATCGACGCCCTGCACGAGGCCCGCCGCCCCAGCCGCGCGACGCTCGTGGACCTCAGCGCCGACGCGTTTGAGTACGGCCTGAAGCTGGCGGCAGAGGCGGGCGTCGCCGACCGCGTGCGGTACCTCCAGGGCGACGTGCGCGACGTGCAGCAGATGCTCGAGGTCCCGCCGGACGTGGTGAAGATGATCGGCATCTGCGAATACCTGGACGACGAACTCATCGTGGATATCGCCTCGGCGGTGGCGGCCGTCATGCCCGACGGCGCGCCGATCGTCTTCAACAGCCTGTCGAACCGCCACGGGACGGACCGCTTCTTCCGGCGCGTCTTCGGACTGCACATGATCCACCGCTCCCCCGCGCAGCTCCAGGAGCTGATGTCGCGCGCGGGGTTCGGCAATTTCGTGTCGATTCCCGAGCCGTTGCGGGTTTATCATGTCCTGGTCGGGCGACGGACGCCCGCGCATGCGAAGCCCTCGTCGAAAGGATTGTCCTGAATGCCGGACGTATCGGTGCCATGGGGCGCGGGCGAGCTGCAATTCGCCCTGCCCGAGAACTGGCGCGTGCAGCAGATAGCCAAGGCGTCGCTGCGCGCCGCGCCGGACGACTGGCAGCAGCACCTGGCCAGGGCGCTGAACCAGCCGACGTCGGGCCCGCCGCTGGGGCGACTGCTCCAGGCGCGGCGCAAGGGGCGCATCGCGATCGTCGTGGAAGACCTCACCCGCACCAGCCCCCTGCCGGAAATCCTCGAGCTGATCATGCGGGAGATGCACCACGCGGAAGTCAGCGACGAGAACCTCGAGATCGTCGTGGCGTCGGGCATGCACCCGCCGATGACGGCCGAGCAGGCGCGGGCGAAAATCGGCCCGCTGGCCGACGCGATCCGCTGGCGGTGCAACCCCTGGCAGACGCGCGGGGCGCACGTCCGCGTGGGCCGCGCCGGACGGCTCGACGTCGAGATCGACCGCAGACTGATCGAGGCCGACCTGCGGATTCTCGTCTCGTCGGTCAGCGCGCATCTCCAGGCGGGATTCGGCGGAGGGTACAAGATGCTCGTCCCCGGCTGTGCGAGCCTGGAAACCATCCGCGCCCTGCACCGGCTGGGGATCACGCGCACGCCCCGCGCCCTTGCGGGAACCGCGAGGGAGCGGAACCCGATGCGCCAAGCCATCGACGCCGCCGGGGAACTCATCGACCAGGCGCACGGGACGAGCTTCTCGGTGCAGTACCTGCTGGACGACCGCGACCGCCCCGCCTTCGTCGGCGCGGGCGAGGTGCTCCCGACGCAGCAGATGCTCGCCAAGCGGTGCGCCGTCGCCTGCGGGGTGGTGGTTCCGGAGCGGGCCGACGTGCTCATCACCAATGCCGCGCCGCGCGACCACGACCTGTGGCAGTCGTTCAAGTGCATCGCCAACACGCGCTGGGCGGCCAGGCCCAACGGCGTCATCGTCTGCCTGGCGCGGTGCGAGGGCGGCACGGAAGGGATGAACATCCCCCGCTGGCCCCTGAGCCCCGCCTGGACGCGGCGGATCATCCGCACGCTCGGAAGCGAGGCGATCTCCTCGCTCATCACGCGCCTCCTGCCCCACCTGGCGGGCGACGCGGCGTTCTTCATCCGCATGGCCGTGCAGGCGGTGCACCGCAACCCGATCTTTCTGGTCTCGCCGACGCTGTACGAGACGCTGGGCAGTTTCCCGGGCCTGGAACTGTTCGCCACGGTGGAGCAGGCCGCCGACGCCACCCGCGCGATCCTGGGCGACGGCCCGCAGCGAGTGACGGTCTTCCCCGAGGGCGGAATCACCTTCCCCGTCGCCGCGGGGTGAACCCATGACCGACCATAGTCCCGACAAGCAGGCGGACGACCTGGCCAAGGTGCTGGAAATCAGCCGGGCCATGGTCGCCACCGAGGACCTGGACTCCCTGCTGAAACTGATCATCGCGCGGAGCATGGAACTGCTGCACGCCGAACGCGCGACGCTGCTTCTGTACGACAGCGCCGCCGACGAGTTGGTCAGCCGGATCGCCGCGGGCCTGGACGAGCTTCGCGTCCCTGCCGGCGCGGGAATCTGCGGGGCGACGATCGCCTCGCGCCGGACGATCAACGTGCCCGACGCCTACGCCGACGCGCGGTTCAACCCCGACGTGGACCGCCGCACGGGCTTCCGCACGCGGAACATCCTCTCGGCGCCCCTGTTCGCCTACGACGGCAGCCTGGTGGGCGTGCTCCAGGTGCTCAACAAGCGGCGCGGCGCGTTCGACGACCACGACGTCCTGCTCGCCGAGACGCTCGGCGCGCAGGCGGGGGTGGCCATCCAGCGGGCGCGCCTCATCGAGCACTTCCTCGCCAAGCAGCAGATGGAGCGGGCCATGCGGATCGCGCGGGACATCCAGCGCGACCTGCTGCCGAAGGAATCGCCCCGCGGCGCGGGGTTCGACGTGGCGGGCTTCAACCGCCCCGCCGACGAGACGGGCGGCGACATCTACGACTTCGTCCCGCGGGCGGACGGGCGCTGGATGCTTTCGGTGGCCGACGCGACGGGGCACGGCATCGGACCGGCCCTGATCATCGCCGAGACCCGCGCCATCCTCCGCGCCGTGGGGCGCGGCGAGCCCGACCCGGCGGCGGTGCTGGGCGCGGCCAACGACATGCTCTCGGCCGACCTCGACAACGGGCGGTTCGTCACGTGTTTCCTGGGCACGCTCGACCTCCGCGCGGCGAGCCTGCGCTACGCGTCGGCCGGGCACGGGCCCCTGCTGTTCTACACCCGCCGCGACGACCGTTTCGAGCAGACGCCCGCCTCGGGCCCGCCGCTGGGCATCGTCGAGGGGACGGACTTCGGGCCGGCGACGCGGTTTGACTTCCAGCCGGGAGACTTCGCCGTCATCACCACCGACGGATTCTTCGAGGCGTCCAACGCCCGCGACGAGCAGTTCGGAATGGAGCGGATGACGGACGTGCTCCGGAAGGCGCGCGACCTGCCCGCCGCGGAAATGATCGAAGTCCTCCACGCGGCCGTGTGCGAGTTCGCCGCGGGCGAACCGCAGGCCGACGACCTGACCGCCGTCGTCATCCGCCGCGATTGACCGCCGGCGGGCCGGTCAGGCCAGGGCCAGCAGCACCAGGTACGCCGCCGGCGCCGCCAGCAGCGGGGAATCGAGGATGTCCAGCAGCCCGCCGAATTCCGGCACGAGCGAGCCGGAATCCTTGGCCGCGGCGCTGCGTTTCAGGAGGCTCTCGCACAGGTCGCCGAATTGCCCGACGATCGCAACGACCGCCCCGAACCCCAGCGCCTGCCAGGGCGTGAGAAGTTCGCCGAGCCGGAATCCCCAGGCGCACAGGGCGCTGGCGGCCGCGGCGAAAACCACGCCCCCCGCCAGGCCCTCCCAGCTCTTGCCCGGCGACAGCCAGGGAATCATCTTGTGCCGCCCGATCGCCGATCCGGTGAAATACGCGCCGATGTCGGTTCCCTTGACCGCCGCCAGGAACATCGCCAGCGCGCCCATGCCGAAGGTCGTGCGCACCGCGAGGATCATCGCGCCGCCGGCGCCGAGGTAGACGACGGCCAGCAGTGTCGCGGCGATCCGGCGGAAGGCGTCCTCGACCCGCGCGGAGAGCATCTGCTCGAGAAAGATCGCCCCTGTCGTGACGGTCAGCGCCAGCAGGGGCAGGAAACCGCCGGCGGACGCGGGCAGAACCTGCTGCCAGACGGGCAGCGCCGCCAAGGCCGCCGCGCCGAGCGGTCCGGTGAACGCCGCCATCCGCACGCCCATCGCCCCGGCCAGGCGCGCCAGCTCGAAGTAGCCCACCACCGTCAGCGCCACCATCACCACGCCCAGCGGGAGCCCTTTGGCCAGCTCGGTCGCCGTCTTTTCCAGCCACCAGTCGCCGTACAGCAGGCCGACCGTCGCCGCGATCATCGCCGCGCCCAGGACGATCCGCAGTTGCATGCCCTTCTTCATGGGCGTTATTACGCGCGGGCACGGGCCCAATTTCCAGCGCAAAGCCCGCCATCGCCTCGCGCGGGGGCGGATTGCCTGTTGCGGCGCGCGGGAAATCCTGCTTAAATCCGATGTTTTGCCCCCTCGCCGGTTCGCCGCCTTGCGGGGCAGGACGGATGGACATGATGATCACACGGTTTCTCAAGCGGATCGGGGTCGTGCCGGCCGGGGGGCCCAGGCTGCGGTCGATCGGCAAGCTGATCGTGCTGGCCGGCGCGGTGGGCGTGGTGGCCGGGCTCGGCGCGATCGCCTTCCACTGGCTCTGCAACTTCGTGGTGCACCACTCGCTGGACTGGGTGGCGGGGTATCACACCACCGGCCCGCGCGGCGAGGGCGAGTTGTTCGCGCCGCACGCGACGGGATTTTCTCCCTGGCTTCTACTGGCGGTCCTCACGGCCGGCGGGCTGGTGAGCGGCTGGCTGGTGTTCACCTTCGCCCCCGAGGCCGAGGGACACGGAACCGACGCCGCCATCGACGCCTACCACAACAAGCGCGGCGTCATCCGCCCGCGCGTCCCGCTGATCAAGATGCTCTCGTCGGCCATCACCATCGGAACGGGCGGATCGGGCGGGCGCGAGGGGCCCATCGCGCAGATCGGCGCGGGGTTCGGCTCGCTGCTGGCGACGCGCCTGAAGCTCACCGACCACGAGCGGCGGGTGCTGCTGGCGGCAGGGATGGGCGCCGGAATCGGCGCCATCTTCCGCGCCCCGCTGGCGGGGGCCATTTTCTCCATCGAGGTGCTCTACCGCGACCCGGACTTCGAGGCCGAGGCGCTCATCCCCTCGTTCATCTCCACCACCGTCGCCTACTGCGTGTTCTGCCTGCATTTCGGGTTCGCGCCGCTATTCGACGTCGGCGCGGTGAAGTTCGACAACCCCCTGCTGCTGGCGCCCCTGACGGTGCTGGCGGTCGTGATGGTGTTCGCCTCGCTGCTGTACGTCAAGTGCTTCTACGGAGTCAACCGCCTGTTCAAGCGCCTGCGGATTCCTCGGCACTTCAAACCGGCAATCGGCGCGCTGCTGACGGGCCTGCTGGCCGTCGGCCTGTACTACGCGACGGCCTCGCTCGGGCGCGACTTGCAGAAGGACTCGCTCAGCGTCCTGTCGTTCGGGTACGGGCTGCTCCAGAAAATTTTCGAGACGGGCGGGCGGCTTGGCGCGGACCTGTCGGCGGCCATCGTCATCCTGCTGGTCGTCGGGCTGGGGAAGATCCTCACCACGTCGCTGACGATCGGCTCGGGCGGGTCGGGCGGCGTGTTCGGACCGAGCATGGTCATCGGCGGGGCGCTGGGGGGAGTGGTCGGGCTGGCGTTCCAGCAGTGGATGCCCGGCGTGGTCACGCGCGTGGACGTGTTCGTGATCCTGGGGATGGCGAGTTTCTTCGCAGCCGCCGCCAACACGCCCGTCAGCACGCTCATCATGGTCTCGGAAATGACCGCAAGTTACGCGCTCATGCTGCCGGCCATGTGGGTCTGCGCCCTGGCGTATCTGCTGGCGCGCGGGTGGACGATCTACAAGGAGCAGGTTCCCAGCCGGCTGGACTCCCCGGCGCACCGGGGCGACTTCGTCGTGGACGTGCTGGAGGGCCTGACCGTCCGCGATGCGTGGAAGCCCTCTGCCCAGCCGCTGCTCACCGTTCCGCTGGAGACGCCCTTGAGCGAGGTGGTCCGCGCCTTGACGGGGACGACGCAGTCGGCCTTCGCCGTGGTCGACTCGGCCGGAAGCTACTACGGGCTGTTCAGCATCAACGACGTGCGCCGGTTCCTGTACGACTCGGAGGTGGGCGCGCTGGCCGTGGCGCAGGACCTGGCCCGCACCAACATCCGCCCGCTGACGATGGACACCGACCTGAGCAACGCGATGAAGCAACTGGCCGTGCTGGACGTGGAGGAACTTGCCGTCGTGGACGCCCCGGACGCCGGGCACGTGGTCGGGATGCTGCGCCGACGGGACATCATCGCCGCGTACAACGCGCGCTTGGTCGAGATGAGAAGCGGGGAATAAGACGGAAAGCGGAAAGCTGAAAACGGAAAGCTGAAAAAGAAAGCTGAAAAAGAGGCGGTCTTTGTTTTCCGCTTTCAGCTTTCCGTTTTCAGCTTTCTTCTCAGTTTCTTCGTTTCCCCGTGCCGGCGTTTGGCGTCGAGGCGGCGCTGTTTGGAGGCGGCCGTCGGGCGGGTCTTGCGGCGGCGTTTCGGGCGCTCGACGGCGCGGCGGAGCAGGACTTCCAGGCGCTTCAGGGCGTCGGTACGGTTCTGCGCCTGGGAGCGGAATCGCCGCGCGTCGATAAGGAGGACGCCGTCGGACGTCATCTGCCGCCCGGCGAGTCTGCGGAGGCGGTTCAGCGTTTCGCCCGCCAGGACGGCGCACTCGCCCGCGCGGAAGCGGAGTTGTACGGCCGTCGAGACCTTGTTGACGTTCTGTCCCCCGGGGCCGGACGAGCGGACGAAATCCAGTTCGATCAGCCCCTCGGGAATCTCGATGTCAGGCCCGATGCGGATCATGTTCAGGAGTTGGACCCGTCCAGCCCGCCGAAGCGTCGGTGGCGTTCGGCGTAGGCGTGGATGGCCTTGTGGAACTCCGCCTCGGCGAAGTCCGGCCAGTACGTGTCGGTGACGTAGAACTCGGCGTAGGAAATCTGCCAGAGCAGGAAGTTTGACACGCGATACTCGTGGGCGGTGCGCATCAGGAGATCAACGTCCATGGCGGTCTCGGGATAGAGCCGCGCGGCGAGCGCCGCTTCGTCAATCGAGTCCGGATCGAGGCGGCCGGCCACGGCGTCGCGGGCCAGGCTCCGTGCTGCGTCCACCAGTTCCTGCCGCCCGCCGTAATTCACGGCCAGGCAGAGCCGCAGACCGTCGTTGGGCGCGGTGCGTCGCTCGGTGTCAATCACCCGGGCCAGTGTCGATTCGGGCAACCCCTCGCGCCGGCCGGCGTTGACGAAGCGAATCCTCTGGTCCATCATGAGCTGCAGGTTGTCTTCCAGATACAGTTCGTAGATTTGCATCAGGGCGGCGACTTCTTCCTTCGGTCGCCGCCAGTTTTCGTGGCTGAACGCGTAAAGGGTGAGCTGCGCGAGACCGAGTCGGGCGGCCTCTTCGACGATGGTACGGACCACCTCGGCGCCGCGACGATGTCCCTCAATGCGCGGCAGGCCGCGTCGCCGGGCCCAGCGACCGTTGCCGTCCATGATGATCGCGATGTGCTTCGGCCAGCGGTCCCGCGGGATCGCCGCCAACGAGGCAGGAAGCTTGTCCGAACTGGCGTTCATCGGTCAGTGCAGTGTGATCCTCAATGGCTCTGTGGCGTGCGACCCCTCTCCCTTGGGGGGGGAGGGGCAGGGATGAGGGTGAGACGCCACGATGGATACTCTCTGGCCAACCCGTCACCCTCACCCGGCCTGCTTCGCCAAGGCTTCGCAGGCCACCCTCTCCCCTCAAGGGAGAGGGGGTTCTGAGTCAGATCAGGTCGTCCCTCATCAACGTCTGCGTCCGTTCCGGCCCGACGCTGACCACGGCCACCGGCACGCCGAGCAGGGCCTCCAGCCGCTTGACGTACGACTGGGCGTTCTTCGGCAGGTCCTCGAACCGGGTTACCTGGTCGATCTCCTCGGACCAGCCGGGGTGCTCTTCGTACACCGGCTCGACGGCCTTCATTACCTCGCCGTCGGTCGGGAAGCTCTTCAGCAACTGGCCTTGGTACTTGTAGCCGGTGCAGATCTTGAGCGTGGGAAAACCGCTCAGTACGTCCAGCAGCATCAGGGCGACTTTGTCGATGCCGCCCAGG
>JAKPKY010000260.1 GCA_029553505.1 Planctomycetota bacterium | reverse complement strand
GTCAGATCGTCGTCATGCCCACCCTGGAGCAGATCGAGACGGGCGAGATGGAACTCGTCGCAGCCGGGCCCAAGGAAGCGATCAACATGATCGAACTCGGCGGACGCGAGGTCAGCGAGGACGTCGTCGCCCAGGGCACCGCCAAGGCCTTCGAGGTCTACAAGCAGATCATCGAGCTGATCGAGGAACTCGCCGCCAAGTGCGGAAACCCGGAAAAGGCTTACGAGCCGGCCCCGGTCCCGCAGGATCTCAAGGACGCCATTTTCGCCAAATACGGCGACCGCATCCGCCAGGCCAAGCAGATCGCCGACAAGACCGAACGCAAGGACGCGCTGGCCGAGATCAAGGACGACGTGATGGCGGAGTACTTCCCCGAGGATGCGCCGGAAGACTTCGTGCCCGCCTACAGCAAGGCGCATGTCGCCGAGGCGATCTACAAGACCGAGGGCAAGGTGCAGCGCGAGTTGATCCTCGGCGGAACCCGTCCGGACGGGCGTGCCAAGGATGAAGTCCGCCCACTCGGCATCGAGGTCGGCGTGCTGCCCCGCACGCACGGTTCGGCGCTGTTCAACCGCGGCGAGACGCAGGCCCTCGTCATGACCACCCTGGGCACCCCGCGCGACCAAGTCATCATCGACGGCATCCGCGAGGAGTTCAAGAAGCCCTTCTACCTGCACTACAACTTCCCGCCGTTCAGCACGGGCGAGATCAAGCCGATCCGAGGCCCCAGCCGCCGAGACTACGGGCACGGCGCCCTGGCCGAAAAGGCCGTGCAGGCCGTCATGCCCTCCCCCGAGGAGTTCCCCTACACCGTCCGCGTGGTGGCCGAACTGCTGGGCTCCAACGGATCGACCTCGCAGGCGACCATCTGCGGCGCGTCGCTGGCCCTGATGGACGCCGGCGTGCCGATCAAGGCGCCCGTCGCCGGAATCAGCATCGGAATGGTGCACGACGAGGACAAGCCCGAACGCTACACCCTCCTGACCGACATCATCGGCGAGGAAGACTTCCACGGCGACATGGACTTCAAGGTCGCCGGAACGGGGCGGGGCATCACCGCCATCCAGCTGGACATGAAGGCCAGCGGGATTCCGCAGGACCGGATCGTCCAGACGCTGGATCAGGCGAAGAAGGCCCGACTGCACATCCTGGAGGCCATGAACCGCGTGCTCGACAAGCCGCGGGCGGACATCAGCAAGCTGGCGCCGCGGATGTTCACGCTGAAGGTTCCGACGTCGAAGATCGGAAAGATCATCGGGCCAGGCGGAAGCACGATCAACCGGATCCAGGAACAGACGGGCGCGTCGATCGACATCGAAGACGACGGCACGGTCTACATCGCCAGCACCGACGCCGCGGGCGCCGAAGCGGCCCGCCGCGAAATTGAAGGCTTGACGGCGGAGGTGGAACTGGGGAGAATATACAAAGGCAAGGTGGTGTCCATCAGGGACTTCGGGGCGTTCATCGAAGTCCTTCCGGGCGTCGACGGCCTCTGTCATGTCAGCGAACTGTCGGACAAGTACGTCAAGAAAGTCACGGACGTCTGTCAAATCGGCGACGAGCTCGAAGTCAAGGTCATCAATATCGACGATCAGGGCCGCGTGAAGCTGTCGCGCAAGGCCCTGCTGGGCGATTCGGAAGCGTCGGATTCGTCTTCCGCCCCGAAGTCCGAGGGTGGCGAACCGAGGCAACACCATAAGAGAAAGTAACCTCTGGATGGCGGGACGCTCCCCGCCATTCGGAAGCACCTTCCTGCCCGGCGTCGCCGGTGGGCGGCGCCGGGCGGGCAACGGACGCATGACGCGTTTCGCGGCCCTGCCGCGGGCGCTTCGAAGTTTCGGCCTCCGCAGCCCGTTATGTTCGGGGCGCGGCTGTCAGTTCCCCTTCGCGGGGTCTGAAGCCCCGTGAACCTGGGCACTAGGGAGGTGCGAAGATGCCCACAGGGAAGGTCAAGTGGTTCGATCCGAAAAAGGGCTACGGGTTCATCGTCGGTGACGAAGGGCAGGATGTCTTCGTCCACTACACCTCGATCGTCGGAGACGGGTTTCGCGCCCTGAAGGACGGCGAGGTCGTGAACTACGAACTGGTGCGAGGCGAGAAGGGCTTCCAGGCCCGGAACGTCGGCCGGACGCCCCCGCAGCCCCCACCGTCCGTCCAACCGTCGGCGTAGCGTCCTCGCGGCGGAACGGGACGGGCGAAAGACAGCCTCCGTTCTCGCAAAGGGACACGAATGGCCGAGGGTTGGTGGTTCCTGGCAGGTCTGATCGCCGGCGGGTCGGTCGGGGCCGCGTTGACTGTCCTGCTCGCACGGCGCATCTGGCGCAACGCCAGACGCCTCGCCGCACGGTCCAAGGGGCGCGAGAGCCTCCTGGAACTCGGGCACCTAGCCGGGGGACTCGCACACGAAATCAAAAACCCCCTGTCCACCATCAATCTCAACCTCAAGCTGCTTTCCGAGGACCTTGCCCGCCACGACGACGAGGAGCACCGCCGCTGGCTCCGCCGCCTGACCAACGTCCGCGAGGAGGCAGACCGGCTCCGCGGAATCCTCGACGACTTCCTCCGCTACGCGGGCAAGATCGAACTTTCGCCGGCTGCAACCGACTTGCGAACCGTCATCAGCGAGTTGGTCGATTTCTTCCTCCCCCAGGCCGAGGTCGCCCACGTCCTGGTGCGGACCTCCCTGCCCGATAAGGCCGTGCCCTGCAACCTCGACGAGCGACTCTTCAAACAGGCCCTGCTGAACCTGATGATCAACGCGGTGCAGGCGATGTCGGCCGGCGGCGAGCTGCTGCTGAAGGTCGCGCAATCCCGCGACGAGGCAACCGTCGAGGTCATCGACACCGGCCCGGGCATCTCTGCGGAACACCTCGCGAAGGTCTTCCAGGCCTATTTCTCCACCAAGCAGGGAGGCAGCGGTCTGGGCCTGCCCTTCACCCGCCGCGTCGTCCACGAGCACCAGGGCACGATCTCCGTGGAGTCCGAACCGGGCAAGGGCACGCGGTTCCTCATCGCCCTGCCCCTGGCGGGCAACACGCAGAAGTGACCGCCGAAGAAGTCCACGAATTTCACGAATTACACGAAGTAAAAAAAGACAGGGTCCACGGATTACACAGATTACACGGATAAACAGATGTTGCTTTTTTCAAATCTGTGTCATCCGTGTAATCTGTGGACAATGCTTTTTCTCCTATCTGTATTCGTGTAATTCGTGAAATTCGTGGACGGCTTTTTTCGACCATGGACCTATCCGGCGTCATCTCGTTCGAGCCGAGTCTGCCTGAGGGCGTGGAGGCGGCATCCGCGTCGTCGCTGCCTGCTGCCGTCGAAGCCGCGCTGTCCGTCCTGCCGGACGGCTGCGCAAGGGACGGTTTGGGCATCCTCGTCAACGATCCCCAGCGCCACACCGACACGCGGGCCGTGCTGCAATGCCTCGCCGGGCGCGTGCGCCTGGACCGCTGCCGCGTCCGCGTGGCCACCGGTTCGCATCGCTTCGCCGCGGACCGCAGACGGCAGTTCGAGGGGAAGTTGCTGGACGGTTTGCTGGCCGTGCCCGTCGCCTGGCACGACCCCGACGCCCCGGCGGCGCTCGATGGGCCGCTGCTGGCCATCGGCAGCGTCGAACCGCATTACTTCGCCGGGTTCACCGGCGCGCACAAGACCTGCACCATCGGTTTCGCCAGTTGCGCCGAGATCGAGCAGAACCACGCCCTCGCCCTGTCGCCGCAGGCCCGGCCGGGCAGGCTGGCGGGAAACCCCGTCCACGAGGGCATCCTGCAACTACTCGGCGAGCTGGAGCGGCGGACGCCCGTGGCGGCCGTCAATCTCGTCCAGGCCTGGCGGCGCATCCTCGGCGCGTTCGGCGGGCGCGTGGGCGAAACGCACCCGCCGGCGGCACAACTGGCAGGCGCGACGTTCCTGCGCCGGATCGACTCGCCCGCCGACGCCGTTATCGCGGAAGTCTCCGGGCCGCTGGCGCGGAGCTTCTACCAGGCCGACAAGGGCATCAAGAACAACGAGTGGTCCGTCCGCGACGGCGGGGCGCTGGTCCTGCTGGCCGACTGCCCCGACGGGATCGGGCAGGACGATTTCGTCGGCCTGCTGCGCGAAGCCCCCACGTACCGACAGGCCGTCGAGATCGTCCGCCAGCGCGGATACCGCCTGGGCGATCACAAGGCCGTCAAGCTCCGCTACCTGACCGACCCCGCCTGCCGGGGCGTGCGGGTGTTCGTCGTGTCGGACGGACTGACCGACGCTGACGCCGACGTCCTGGGCCTGGCCCGCGCGGCGTCGTTGGAAGCGGCGCTGGCGGCAGCCGGCGTGGACCCCCGCCGCCATCGCGTCCTGCGCGTCGCCGACGCGGGCAACCTCTGCGTCCTGCCCCGCGGCGATTGACAGCCCCGCCCCCGACCGGTACGTTACCCATCATGGAAGCATCGGAACAAGCCGCCGCCGACATCCTGATCGTCGAAGACGAGGTCGCCCACGCCGAGGCCATCGAGGAAGGCCTCTCGCGCCTGGGGCACCGCTGCACCGTCGTGCATGACGGGGCGGCCGGAATCGCGCGCCTCGGGGCACAGGCGTTCGACATCGTGGTGACCGACCTGATGCTGGGCAGCGGGCCGGACGGGCTGGCCGTGCTGGCGGCGGCACGCGAGCACGCCCCGGCCGCCAAGGTCATCCTCGTCACCGCGCACTCCTCCGTGCAGACCTGCCGGCAGGCGCTCCAGGAAGGCGCGTTTGACTACATCGAGAAGCCCCTCGACCTCGACGAGCTGCGGGCGGTGGTCTCCCGCGCGGCCGAGCACACCGCCCAGCGGCGGATGATCCGAGAGCTCAAGCAGCAGCTCGACGAGAAGTACGGCTTCGAGAACATCATCGGCGCCAGCCCGTCGATGCTGAAGATCCTGGACACGGTCCGGCGGGTGGCCGCCAGCGACATCCCGGTGCTGATCCTGGGCGAGAGCGGGACGGGCAAGGAACTGCTGGCCGGCGCAATCCACGCCAACAGCCGCCGGGCGGACAAACGCTTCGTCGCCATCAACTGCGCCGGGCTCAGCGAGACGCTCCTGGAGGACGAGTTGTTCGGGCACGTCAAGGGCGCTTACACCGGCGCGATCGGCGAACGCGCGGGGCGCTTCGAGCACGCCGACGGCGGCACGCTCTTCCTCGACGAGGTGGGCGACATGCCCCTGCCCATGCAGGCCAAGCTGCTCCGCGTGCTGGAGAACGGCGAGGTCGTCCGCGTCGGGTCCAACGAGCCCGTCCGCGTGAACGTCCGCGTCCTCAGCGCCACCAACAGCGACCTGGCCGAGCGCGTCCGCGCCAAGGAGTTCCGGGAGGACCTGTACTTCCGCATCAAGGGCGCGACGATCGAGATTCCCCCGCTCCGCAATCGGCGCGACGACATCCCGCCGCTCATCGAGCACTTCATCGCCCGCGCCAACCAGACGCACCGCACGAAAATCAAGGGCATCACGCCCGACGCGCGGCGCGTGCTCATGGCGTACCCCTGGCCGGGGAACGTCCGCCAACTCCGCAACACCATCGAGAACATGGTGGTGCTCGCCTCGGGCGACCGGCTGTCCGTGGACGACCTGCCCGCCGAAATCCACCACCCGCCGCACGACCTCCAAGACAAGCAGTTCGGGCAACTCGCGGGCATCAGCCTGGAAGACGCCGAAAAGGAGCTCATCCGCAACACGCTCAAGATGACCGCCGGGAACCGGGAGCAGGCAGCCGGCATCCTCGGAATCGGCGAGCGGACGCTCTATCGCAAGATCAAGGAATACGGCCTCCAGGAGTAGCCGCCCGGGGGTGCCACGGCTTGCTTATCAAGCCGTGTAGCCGCAGGAACACTGCTTGCCAGCAAGCAGTGCCACCCTTCCCACGGACGACGAATTTCAGACAAAGGCTGGCCCGCCCCGCGCGGCGCTGGCCTGAACGCCCCCCACCTGCTATCCTATCGTCATGCCGGAAATCCACGTACTTCCGACGCACCTGGTCAACAAGATCGCCGCGGGCGAAGTCATCGAGCGCCCCGCGAGCGTCGTCAAGGAACTCGTCGAGAACGCCCTCGACGCTGGGGCGACGCGGATCGAGGTGGCCATCGAGGACGGCGGCGGAATGTCCGCCGACGATCTCGCCCTGGCGTTCGTTCCGCACGCGACCAGCAAGATTTCCGGAGAGGACGACCTGTTCGCCATCGCCACGATGGGCTTCCGGGGCGAGGCGCTGGCGTCGGTGGCGTCGGTCAGCCACGCCCACCTGCGCACCCGCCGGCGCGAGGATGCCGCCGGGCACGAGATCGACGCCGCGGGCGAGAGCGTCGGCGCGGTTCGCCCCTGCGCCGCGGCGCCGGGCACGGCCGTGACGATCCGCGATCTGTTCTTCAACACGCCCGCGCGGCGAAAATTCCTGCGCTCGCCCGCCACCGAGCTGGGTCACGTCAGCGAGCAGATCGCCCGCCTGGCCCTGCCGCATCCGCGCGTCGCCTTCCGCCTCTGCCACAACGGGCGAGAGACGCTCAACCTGCCGCAGGCGGAAACCACCCTCCAGCGGGCGCGCGACCTGTTCGGCGCCGAACTGGCCGACGCGCTGCTGCCCGTCGCGCCGCGGCGTGGCGCGGTGCGCGTCGCCGGGCTGGTGGGCGCCCCGGCTGCTGCTCGCGCGTCGGGAAAGTGGCAGTACTTCTTTCTCAACGGGCGATACATCCGTGACCGACTACTCTCCCACGCCCTGCGCGAGGCGTTCCGCGGGCGCCTGGACCCGAGCCGCTGGCCCGTGGCGATGATCTTCCTGGAGATTGCCCCGGCCGAGGTGGACGTCAACGTGCACCCCACCAAGATCGAGGTGCGCTTTCGCGACTCGCAAGCCGTCTACGGCGAACTGCTGGCCGCCCTGAAAGAGACGCTCAATCGCGCCGAGTTGGCGCCCGAGGCGGTGCTGGCCAGGCCGGCAACGCCGACCGCTGACGGGGACCGCCCCGACGATGCGCGCCGCGCCTCACTCCGCCAGGCGCTGGCGGACTTTTTCAAGTCGGCCCCGCCGCGCCAGCCCCGCCTGAGCTTCCCGGAAGCGACGCCCCACCGCGCCGCGCCTCCGCCCGTCGCGCCTTCGCAGGACCAGCCGCCCGCCTCCGCGACAGCGGAAACTTCCGCGCTGCCGGCTGGGCCCGAACCGCCTCTGCCCACCGCCGAGGCGATCCAACTGCACAACAGCTACATCGTTTCCGCGTGCGACGACGGGCTGGTGATCGTGGACCAGCACGCGCTGCACGAACGGCTGATCTACAACGACCTGAAACGCCGCCTCGCCGACCGGTCCGCCCTGACGGGCCAGCGGATGCTCCTGCCCCAGCCGGTGCGCGTGACGAGCGCGGAGTCGGCCGCGCTGGACGCCCACGGGGCGCTGCTGGCCAGGCTGGGCATCGAGGTCGCTCCGTTCGGACCCGGAACGGTGGCAGTGCAGCAGTTTCCCACGCTGCTGGCCGAGCGCGGCGTCGCGGCGGACGCGTTTCTCCGCGAGTTGCTGGACGCGCTGGCCGACAACGAGAACGCCGAGCCGGAGCACGTGCTGGAATCGCTGCTGGAGATGCTGGCCTGCAAGGCGGCCGTCAAGGCTGGCGACCCCCTCACGCACGAGGAGATCGTCGCCCTGCTTGCCCGGCGCGACGAGGCGGACAAAGGCGCGTCCTGTCCGCACGGCAGGCCCACCGCGCTGCGCCTGACGCTGCGCGACCTGGAAAAGCAGTTTCAGCGCGCCTGATCGGCGAGGCGGAGGCCCGACGGATTCTTGCTTTCCCCCGTCTGCGGCGCGTATGCTTACACCGTTCCGTTCCGCCCGGTTCGGCGCGGAGTCCAAGGGATTGGTCAAACTCCACCTTTCAGGAGACGGATCATGAAGGGGCAGATTCCACTCGCGGCCGTCCTGCTCGCCGCGTTCGCCGCAGGTTGCCAGAACGAATACTACGCCCGCCAGCTCATCACGCCCGACGCCGGCGGCGCCGCCATCGGCGAGATGGTCACCGGATCGGGCGATCAACTCGTCCGGAGCGGGCGCATCAGCTACCACCGGCGCATCGCCCGCGGCGAGGGCGTCCAGATCGACGTCTGGGGTATCCTGCCGAAAAACACGCCGGCGGTTCCGGCCCAGAAGACCGTGGTGCTCCTGCACGGCTGGGGCGAGTGGAAGGCCTCGTACCTGACCGTCGCCGAGAAGCTCGCGGCCAAGGGGTACAACGTCGTGCTGATCGACCTTCGCGCCCACGGGCGCAGCGGCGGAAAGTACGTCACCTACGGCGTGCAGGAATCCCGCGACGTGTTGGCGGTCATGGACGCGCTGGTCGGCGAGCACAAGGTCAGCGAGGAGGTCTACGTCTTCGGGCTGACGCTCGGGGCGGCCACCGCGATCCAGTACGCCGCCATCGACCCGCGCGTCCGCGGTGTGATGGCGGTCGCACCGTACAAGGACGCGCACACCATCTGCCGGCGGGCGATGGCTTTCCGCGCGCCGCTGATGAGCGAGGAGGAGTTCGACCAGGTCCTGTCCCTGGCGGGCAAGATCGGTCAGTTCGAGCCGTCCGACGCGTCGGCCGTCCGGGCCGTCCGGAACGTCAAGGCGCCGATCCTGCTGGTGCACGGGCTGCTCGACTTCGCCGTGCCCCTGGAGCACAGCCAGGCCATCTACGAAGCCGCCTCCGAGCCGAAAAAGCTCCTCGTCGTCACCCCCGGGCCAGAACAAGTCGCCCTGGCGGTGATCTGGGAGGGCTGGCTGACCGACCGTCTCGACGAGCTGGCGACGCGCGGGGTGGAAACCCAGCCGGCGGAAAAGCCCGCCCCCTGACGCGCCGGCGGATTTCGGCCTGGCAGGGCCCGCGTTGCCTTCCGGCGGCGCGGGGCGTATACTGCCCGTTTCGCGGCCCGGCGAGCGGGCCCTTCGGATTGGAACACCCATGACCGCATCCGCAGCACAGACGGAAACGATCATCATCCTCGACTTCGGCAGCCAGTACGCCCAGCTCATCGCCCGGCGCGTGCGGGAAAACGGCGTCTACAGCGTGCTGGCGCGGCCCGACGTGACCGCCGAGGAACTCCGCGCCTACCACCCGAAGGGGCTGATCTTCACCGGCGGGCCCGCCAGCGTCTACGAATCCGGCGCGCCCCGCTGCCGCGAGGAACTGTTCGCTCTCGGTGTGCCGATCCTCGGCATCTGCTACGGAATGCAGATTTCCTGCCAGATTCTCGGCGCGAACATTCGCCCCGCCAAGTCCCGCGAATACGGGCGGGCGGCGTTGAAGGTGCTCCAGCCGGCAGGGCTGCTCAAGAACCTCCCGGCCGAGACTTCCGTCTGGATGAGCCACGGCGACCAGGTGGAGGACGCCGGGGGCGACTTCGAAGTGCTCGCGTCGTCGCCCACGTGCCCGGTGGCAGCCGTCCGGCACAAGACCCGCGCCTTCTACGGCGTGCAGTTCCACCCCGAGGTCACGCACACCCCGCACGGGAATGAAATCTTCGTGAACTTCCTGTACGAGATCTGCGGCTGCTCGGGCCTGTGGAAGATGGGCTCGTTCATCGACTCGGTGGTCCAGCAGGTCCGCACGAAGGTCCAGGCCGACGAGAACGTCCTCTGCGGGCTCTCGGGCGGCGTGGATTCGTCGGTGGTGGCGGCGCTGCTGCACAAGGCCGTCGGCGACCGCCTCAAGTGCATCTTCGTGGACAACGGCCTGCTGCGCATGAACGAGGTGGAACTGGTCGAGAGCACGTTCCGCGACCATTTCCGCATCGACCTGACAACCGTCCGGGCGGCCGATGAGTTCCTCGACAAGCTCGCGGGCGTCACCGACCCGCAGCAGAAGCGCCGCATCATCGGGCATACGTTCATCGACGCGTTCAAGTCCGCCGCGAAGGCGATTCCCAACGCCCACTACCTCGCCCAGGGCACGCTCTATCCCGACGTCATCGAGAGCGGGCACTCCCTGGCGGGACAGGCCGCCAACATCAAGCTCCACCACAACGTCGGAGGGCTGCCGGCGGAACTGGGCTTCGAGCTCATCGAGCCGCTGCGCGACCTGTTCAAGGACGAGGTCCGCCAGGTCGGCGAGTTACTGGGCCTGCCCGAGGCGATCGTCTGGCGGCACCCGTTCCCCGGACCGGGACTGGCCGTCCGATGCCTCGGCGAGATCACCCGCGAACGGCTTGAGACGCTCCGAAAGGCCGACAACATTTTGCTGGAGGAGATTTACGCCCACGGCCTGTACCGCAAGACCGCCCAGACCTTCGCCGTGCTGCTGCCCGTGCGGTCGGTGGGCGTCATGGGCGACGGACGCACCTACGAGAACGTCGTGGCGCTGCGGTCGGTGGACACCAGCGATTTCATGACGGCCGACTGGTCGAGAATCCCCTACGACATCCTGGCGACGATCTCCAACCGGATCATCAACGAGGTCCGCGGCGTCAACCGCGTGGTCTACGACATCTCCTCCAAGCCCCCCGCCACCATCGAGTGGGAATAAACGGAACCGGGGGCTACAATGGTTCGTCATGGACACCATCACGCAGGCACTGTTGGGCGCGACGACGGCGCAGCTGGGCTTCCGCCAGCGGATCGGGCGTGACGCGGGGTGGGTGGCAGCCGCCGCGGCCGTCGTACCGGACCTGGACATCTTCATCGCGCCGCTGCTGTCGCTGACGGGGGCGGAAGTGGACGGCCTGGCCGGGCTACGTTACCACCGCGGATTGAGCCACTCGCTGCTGGCGGCGCCGTTTCTTTCCCTGCCCGTGGCCGTCCTATGGTGGTGGATCCGCCGGTCGCTGCGCCGCCGGGAGCGCCCCGACGCGCCGCACATGACCACGTCCAAGCCCCCGCCGCCGTTCTGGATGCTCTACCTGTGCGTTCTGGTGGCCGTGGCCACCCACCCGCTTCTGGACTGGACCACCAGCTACGGCACGTGCCTGCTGGCACCGCTGTCCGAGGCCCGCTACGCGCTGGACGCCGCGCCGATCATCGACCTGATCTACACGCCGCTGCTCGTGCTGACGCTTCTGGGCTGCTGGGTGGCGCGGAGGGTTTCCCGCCGCCCAACCCGCGCGACGCTGATCGTCGCCTGGACGGGCTTCCTGCTGAGTTGCGGCTACCTGGCAGCCGGGAGAATCTGCCACGACATTGCCATCGCCCGCGCGGAGCGCCTGCTTCCGCCCGGACAGACCGTCGTCCGCACCGACGCCTACCCGGCGCTGGGAACGATTTTCCTGTGGCGCGCGGTCATCGAGACGCCGGCCGGTTGGCACGCGACGCGCATCCACCTGTTCAGCAGCGCCGCGCCGGAAAGCTGGAAAACCTCCTTCGCGCCGCGCCAGGCGGACAACGAGTGGATCGACCGCGCCCGCCGGACGCCCGAGTACGAGACGTACCGCTGGTTCACGTCGGGCCGGCTGCGGGCGGAAAACGAGCGCCTCAACGGCGCGCACGTCGTCAAGTTCCACGACATGCGCTACGCGGAGACCCAATGGGGCGTCGAGAGCCTCTGGCCGCTCGTGGTGAGTTTCGGGCCGGAAGGCGAGATCGTCTTCGTCGGACGCAAGAGGGAGCTGCCCCGCCGCCAGTTCGCCAACCACGCCTCGCAGGCGTGGAACGACCTCTGGAATCCCTGATTCCTACCGCCCTTTCCGCTGGACGAGGAACTCGACAAGCGCCTTGTCGAACGTCATGCCGTTGTGCACGGCCACGAAGTCGGCCCGGACGTTCTGGCACTCCTTGCGGTACTGGTCCATGAAGGCGTTGAGCTCCTCGAGGTAGGCCGCGCGGATCGCCTGCGGGTTGGTGTCCAGGTGCTCGCCGGTCTCGGGCTCCTCGAACCGCACCTGCCCGTCGAAGTCGAACGTCATCTCGCTCTGGTCGAGCACCTGGAAGAGGATCAGGTCGTGCCCGCGGAACTTCAGGTGGTGCAGCGCCGACAGGACATTCTCCGGTTCGTCCAGCAGGTCCGACAGCAGGATGATCAGCCCGCGCTTGCGAATGCGCGAGGCGATGTCATGCAGACAGTCGGCCAGGCGGGTCTTTCCGGCGGGCTTCGTGCGGGCCAGCGTGGACAGGATGTTCGTCAGGTGCGTCCGCTTGGTCTTGGGCGGAAGGAAGGTCCGCACCTTCTCGTCGAACGTGAACAGTCCGACGGAATCCTGCTGGCCGATCATCAGGTATCCCAGGGCGGCGGCCAGGCAGATGGCGTAGTCCATCTTCGTCATCCGCCCGGCGCCGGCGTAGTCCATGCTTCCGGAGCAGTCCACCAGCAGGTAGCCGTCGAGGTTGGTCTCGGCTTCGAATTTCTTGATGTAGTAGCGGTCGGTCTTGGCGTAGACGCCCCAGTCGATCATGCGGATGTCGTCGCCCGGGGTGTATTTGCGGTGCTCGGAGAACTCCACGGAGAACCCGTGGAACGGGGAGCTATGCAGGCCGGCGATGAAGCCCTCGACGATGAACCGCGCCTTGAGGTCCAGGCGCTTGACGGTCTGGATGACGTCGGGACGGAGATATTCCTCGAGCTTCAGGGCCATGGCGTCTATTAGGCGCGGTCGGGCGTCCGGCTGGCAACAGAAAAGGCCAGAGGGGAGAGGTTAGAGGGAAGAGGGGAGAGAGCGTTTCGCACTTTTTTGCGGTCCCACGGTCTTCCAGGTCGGATGGACATGCTGGAAGGCAAGGAGGTCCCGGGCTCTTTCCCCTCTCACCTTTTTCCCTTCGCCGTGCCGGCGGGGAAATATTCCTGGAGGGGTTTGACGTTCCAGGCGTCGCTGGGGGCAATGTCCTCGGCCGCGCCGGCACGCAGCGCGGCGATTCCATCGACGGCGGCCTCCGCGCCGGTCATCGTCGTGATGAGCGGAATGTTGTGGATGGTCGCCATGGCGCGGATTTTCCCCTCGTCGGTGGTCGGTCCGCGGCGCGTGGGGGTGTTGATGAGCAAGTCCACCTCGCGGTTGGTGACGAGGTCGCCGATGTTGGGGCGTCCCTCGGCCAGCTTGGCGATGGGCCGCACGCGGACGCCCGCGCCGGCCAGCAAGTCGTGCGTCCCGCTGGTCGCCGCGAGCTTGAAGCCCATCGCGGCGAGCTTCTGACCGAGAGCGACGACCGACGCCTTGTCCTGCTCGTTGACCGACAGGAAGATCGTCCCGCCTGTCGGCAGGCGCGACCCGGCGGCCATCTGGCTCTTGGCGAACGCCAGCCCGAAGCTCATGTCCACGCCCATGACCTCGCCGGTCGATCGCATCTCCGGGCCCAGGATCACGTCCACGCCCGGGAACTTGGTGAACGGGAAGACGCTCTCCTTGACCGACGTCTGACGCGGGCGCGGAGCCTCGGTCACGGCAAGTTCCTCCAGCGTCTTGCCGGCCATCACCTTGGCGGCCAGCTTCGCCCACGGCACGCCGGTGGCCTTGGAGACGAACGGAACCGTGCGCGACGCGCGGGGGTTGACCTCGAGGATGAACACCTCGCTGTCCTTGACGGCGAACTGGACGTTCATCAGCCCGCGGACGGCGAGGCGCTCGGCCAGGCGCTTGGCCTGGCGTGCGATCTCGCGCACCACGCCGTCGGTCAGCGAGAACGGCGGAAGGGCGCAGGCGGAGTCGCCGCTGTGGATGCCGGCTTCCTCGATGTGCTCCATGATTCCGCAGACGACCGCGCGGGGCTTGGGCGAGCGGCCGCCGTCCGGCGCGGCGCCAAAGTCCGCCAGGCAGTCCACGTCCACCTCGGTGGCCGCGTCGAGGAATTTGTCCACGAGGATCGGGTGGTCCTCGCCCACGGTCGAGGCGTCCACGGCTTTGGCCATGTAGACGTCGAGTTGCTTCTCGTCGGAGACGATCTCCATCGCCCGCCCGCCCAGCACGTAGCTGGGGCGCACCAGCACGGGATATCCGATCCGCTTGGCGACCTCGCGGGCCTGCTCGACGGAAAAGGCCGTCCCCCCCGGCGGGCACTTGAGCTTCAGTTCATCCAGCACCCGCGCGAATCGCTCGCGGTCCTCGGCCAGGTCGATCGAGTCGGGGCTGGTGCCGATGATCGGCACGCCGTTGCGCTCCAGTCCGCGGGCGAGGTTCAGCGGCGTCTGTCCGCCGAACTGCACGATCACGCCGTGCAGCTTGCCCGGCGTGCCCAGCGGGGCGCCGTTGAGCTTCTCGCAGATGTGCAGCACGTCCTCGAGCGTCAGCGGTTCGAAGAACAGCAGGTCCGACGTGTCGTAGTCGGTCGAGACCGTCTCGGGGTTGGAGTTGACCATGACGGACTCGAAGCCCAGCTCGTCGGCCGCGAAGGCCGCGTGAACGCAGCAGTAGTCGAACTCGATGCCCTGCCCGATGCGGTTCGGGCCGCCGCCGAGGATCATCACCTTCCGGCGGGCACTGACGGGGACGGTGTCCGGGGCGTTGTAGGTGGAGTAGTAGTA
>JAKPKY010000222.1 GCA_029553505.1 Planctomycetota bacterium | reverse complement strand
CGCTACGCTCGTTCGAGTAATGTCCCTCCTCGCAATCTCCTCGGGATAAGCGATCGACACGAACGGGAAACGACGCCCGTTCGGTCGCCTGCTTACCTCCGTCGCTTCGCTCGTTCGGGACGACAGGGTTCAGCTCCCTGTTCGTCACCGCGAACGCCAGCGCCAGCCATATCACGTCCTCCACCCTGTGGAACGGCCTCGTCCACAGCGCGTTCACCATGAACAGCGCCGCCAGCGCGCTCCCCCATACCGCCTCGTCCGACAGCGCCGCCCTTCGCCGGAAGGCCCGCGCCGCCCCCAGCAGCCACCATCCCCACATGAAGAACATGATCGCCGCCCCGACGACCCCGCCCTCCGCCATCCACTGCAGGAACTCGTTGTGCGCCCAGTTCGTGAACTGCCACTTGAACTGCGGCCACCGCTTCAGCATTTCGTTCTGCGCGTCGATGTAGTGCCACTTGTACTGCCCAAGCCCCACCCCGCGGACAGGGCTTCGGACGAACATCGTCCAGCTCGTCGCCCATATGCTGTCCCTGTTCGCGAAAGACAGCGGCCTCTGCACCACGTCCTCCATCTTGCTCAGCAGCGCCGCCGCCGTATTGTCGTTCAGCGACACACTCCCCGCCAGGGCAGCCGCGAACAACGCCGCCCCAAGCAGGATCGGCCCCGCCGCCCGCCGCCCGCGCAGCCGCAGGTGGAACGCCCCCAGCACCGCCGCCCCCGCCGCCAGCGACAGGATCCCCGATCGGCTCGTCGAGCCGACCAGCCCCCAGAAGACCACCGCCAGCAGTCCCGTCAGCGCCGCCCCGGCCGCGAGCCCGCGCCTCTCGCGCGACAGAAGCAGCGACAGCCCCCCCGTCCCCGCGATCGCCATCCACAGGGCGAACATGTTCTGCTGACCCGTGTTCCCGATGTAGTGGCCCGGCACCGGCGCCATGAAGAAGTACGGCGTGCTCAGCCCCCGTACCTGCACCTCCGCGAAGACCACGTTGACCGCCGCGTTCAGCAGCGCCCCCCACAGCATCGCCCGCACCAGCCTCCCGTCCGCCTCGCCCCGGGCCAGCACGTAGGTCGTCCACAGAGATGCGAAGGCCATCCACTCCCGGACGAACCCCGTCCACGAGCGCGGAGGCGCCCACAGCGGCTGCACCGTCACGTAAATCAGCAGCGTCAGCCAGGCCAGGGCGAACCCGTCCAGCTCGAAGCCCGTCCCCCCCGCGCCGCGCCGCGCCAGCCGAAAGCCCGCGACGCACCCCAGCAGAGCCATCGGCGCG
>JAKPKY010000219.1 GCA_029553505.1 Planctomycetota bacterium | reverse complement strand
AGCGCCGCAATGCGCGCGTTGAGCGCCTGCCGCAGGCCGGCGGGGTCGCGGAAGTAGCGGTCGAGGTAGATCTCCGTGAACAGCAGCGCCAGGTACTGGAAGTACTTCCAGACGATCGGTTCTTCGCCCCGGGTGGTGCGCCGGTCGTTGAGGCGTTGCGTGACCGAAACGATGGCCTGGTCGTACTCCAGCAGCTGCTCGTCCGTCAGCTCCGGCCTGTTCTCCGGGGGCAGGTGCAGGCACAGGGCGTGGTGGAAGCGGTGGATGTTGTCCGCGTCCAGTCCTTCCAGCGACTCATCCTTCAAATGGGCGGCAAGCTGGTCGAAGCGCTCGACCCCGAACAGACCGAGCAGCCACTGGTTGAGGGCGAGCTTGCGGTTGAACGGCAACGACGCGCGGGCCGCGGCGGCCCGGCCGCGCGCAGACGCCCTGGGCGAAGCTGCATCGTTCTTGCGAGGACGTCCGCGCGGCATCACACGCCCTCCATTTCGAACATCAGGCGGAAGAAGTCCTCCTCGATCAGGCGCACCTTCCAGGTGTCATCCGGGGCCTTGAGGTTTTCCAGGTTGTTGTCGCCGTTCACGTAGATCAGGTCGAACTCGCTGTCCTTGCTGGAGTAGCCCCGCTTGCGGAACCACTCGTCCAGCACCAGGTTGTCGCGCTCGATGCCTTCCGGGGTCTCGCCGCCCGGGCGCTTGCGCCAGATGACGAGCGTGCGGCGGCCGTCGGGCGTGGTGCCGGTGACGGTGCGGAACCACCACGGGCCGTCCGGCTCCTCCTTCAGCCGGCCGTCCAGCAGCAGCCGGCGCGGGGCATCCGCCGGCAGGTCCGGATCGGCGTCGCGGCGGAACGCGGCGCTGTAGGTGCGCGGCGCGGCGATGTGGTCCACCTTCAGGCCGATCAGCCAGTTGAAGGTCTCCAGCAGGTCGACGTTGACCTCGCGGGACTCGTCCGAACCCGGGCGCTTGACCTTCAGCCTGTAGGCCGTGGGGTCCATGAAGGCAGACACGTTCAGCAGCGACTGGCTGCCGCGCGTTTCCACGTCCAGCATGTAACGCAGCAGGTA
>JAKPKY010000259.1 GCA_029553505.1 Planctomycetota bacterium | reverse complement strand
GCAGACGGTGACGGACCTGGGGTCCGGGAACTACCAGATCGTTTTCCGGGCCGTGGACGATACGCTGGGCGCGGGGGTGAAGGATTACACCGTGTATGTGTCCGTGGACGGGGGCGCCTACACGGCCTGGAAGCGGCGGACCACGGAAACCAGCGTGGTGTATGAGGGCAAGCCCAGCCGCAAGGCGACGTTCATCGTAATCGCGTGCGATAACGCGGGGAACGTGGAGGCCTCGCCGGCGGGCGTGATTCTGCCGTCGTACAATCCGGGGATCAACCTGGGCGGCGTGCCGACGGCGCCGAGCCTGGCCCCGATGCCTCTGCCGTCGGCGCCGGTGGTTGAGAAACCGAGCGTCAATCCTCTCTTCCTTCAGGCAGAGAAGGGCATACCGGGCGCGCAGTCGCCGACGACGCCTTCGTCCTTCGGCGTGGTCTATGAGCCCTTTACGGCGGGCGGGTTTGCGCGCGGGCTGGACCAGTCGGGGGCGGGGATCGGCGCGCTGACGATGGCCTTCGCGCCCGACGGGAAGAGCGTCCTGGTGGTCGGTGGCGCCGGACGGAACAGCCTGTACCGCTTCAGCCTGGCCGGGGGCGTGGCCGCAACGCCGCTGGCGACGCTGGACGTGCCGATCTATGACATGATCTTCGACCGTCAGGGGAACCTCTGGGCTACCATGGGCGGCGGTCCGCTGGTGCAGATAGACCCGATCACGGGGCAGATTGCCGCACGCTTGTCCGATGGAATCTCGCTGGGGATGGCTCTGCATCCGACGACCGGCAAGATCTATCTCTCGACGAAGAACGGGGTCGAGATCTTCGACCCGACGACCCGCACCTTTGCCTCGTACTCGACGACGCGCGTGCACAGCCTGGCCTTTGCGCCCGATGGAACGCTGTGGGCGACGACGTGGCCGGAGGACGGCAGCGTGGTCAAGTTCGACCGCGTGGCAAACGCGCAGGTGGTCTTCCAGTTCGAGACGCCGGCGACGGGACTGGCCTTCGGGCGGACGGGTACGGCGCTGGAGAATCTGCTCTTCATCGGCCACGGCAGCGGCGGAACGCTGACGG
>JAKPKY010000169.1 GCA_029553505.1 Planctomycetota bacterium | reverse complement strand
CCGGGATGCGACCGACATCCGGCAACTGATCCACAGCCACTTGGGATCTAAAGAGATCCTGCTGCGCCGCTGGTCTCTGAAGGCGCTCGGATTAATCGGTCATCCCGACGACATGGCGCGGATCGTAAGTAGCCTTAAGGTAGAGACCGACGTTGAGGCGCAAACGTGGGGGGCCGCCGCCCTCCTGAGTAATGCCGATGATCGTGGGATCAAGGAGGTCTGTGAAGAGGCGTGACGTGACCCCCTGAAACTCAGCCAGGAATAGCTAGAGTCCGCCCGACCAAAGGACGGACGAATGAAGCGATCAAGGTTCACGGAAGAGCAGATCATCGGGATCCTGCGGGAGCAGGAGGCCGGCGTGCCGGTGGCGGATTTGTGCAGGAAGCACGGTCTCAGCTCGCCGACGTTCTACAAGTGGAAGGCCAAGTTTGGCGGGCTGGACGTGTCGGAGGCCCGGCGGCTGAAGGCGCTGGAGGACGAGAACGCCAAGCTGAAGCGGATGCTGGCGGACGCGATGCTCGACAACGTCGCGCTGAAGGATCTGCTGGGAAAAAAGTGGTGACGCCCGCCGCGCATCGGGAGGCTGCGGCGTATCTGCAGTCGACCTACGAGATGAGCGAGCGGCGGGCGTGCCGGGTGATCGGGGCGGATCGGGCGAGCGTGCGCTACCAGGCGACGCGGCCCGACGATGGCGCCCTGCGCGAACGGCTGAAGGCGCTGGCCCAGGAGCGGCGGCGCTTCGGCTATCGCCGGCTGCACGTGCTGCTGCGGCGCGAAGGCCAGGCGGTGAACAGGAAGCGGGTCCAGCGGATCTACCGTGAGGAACGGCTGACCGTGCGTCGGCGCGGCGGTCGCAAGCGGGCGATGGGGACCCGGCGACCGATCGAGGCGCCGCTGCTGCCCAACCAGCGCTGGAGCCTGGACTTCGTCTCCGATCAGATGACCGACGGGCGGCGCTTCCGGATCCTGACGGTGATCGACAACTGCACGCGCGAGTGCCTGGCCCTGGTGGCGGACACCTCGCTGTCGGGGCGCCGGGTCGCTCGCGAGCTGGACGCCATCATCGCTCACCGCGGGCGACCCGACATGATCGTCAGCGACAACGGCACGGAGTACACCTCCAACGCCATCCTCGGCTGGGCCGACGAGACCGGCGT
>JAKPKY010000023.1 GCA_029553505.1 Planctomycetota bacterium | reverse complement strand
TTGACCGAGTACCCGATGACAGTCAGGATGGCGGCGACCATGGCCAGGTCGATCTTGAACGACTGGATTCCGAGGAACCCGAGGTGCTCGTGCAGCCAGCCCGACGCGGCCACCAGCCCGACGACGATGATCGTGTCGTGGATGAGGCACAGGACCGCCGCCAGGCCCCACTGCGCCGAACCGAACCGGAACCACAGGTAGGCGATGATCGCCAGCCAGCTCAACACGACGGCGACGAGGGCCTGCTGGGCGGCCTTGCCCGCGATGGCGGCGTCGAACACCGTCGCGACGATGGATTCCCCGCGCTCCAGGGAGGCTTCCACCAGCTGGACCTCTTTGGCGGCGAAGGCGTCCCAGGCGTCGTCGGACTCTGCGACGGCGGCGTCTTCCGACCGGACCAGCACCGCGAAGGCGGAGAAGGCGTCTGCCTCGGCCGCCGTCAGCGGGAGAACCTCGGTCTGGTTGTTCTGTCCCTGGAAGTCCGGCTGGAGACGCATGTCGCCGATGCGCTCCCGCATCGACCGGGCGGTCAGGGGCGGCGCGATGTCGCGCACCACGAAGAGCACCCCGCCCTGGTAGTCGCGCAACTGCTCGCGATACGACGGGTCGGCGTTTTCCACGACCTGGGCGCTGATCTTCTCGTACCCGCGGTCGTCAAAGTCCACGCCCAGCGAGCGGAACGACGCGCCCTTGGCCAGGGCGTACTTGCAGTCGGGGCGGATGTCCAGGGCGGCGCCGAAGGCCGTCGCCGACACGTCGCGAATCTTCTGGAGCTTCGTCTCGGTGGTCGTGATCTGGTACGACACGGTCGGCCAGCGGTCGGCGTCCATCTCGCCGCGGTCCAGCAGCCCGTCGCCGTCGCGGTCGGCCCTGGCGAAGAACTCCTCGCCGAGTCCCGCCTGCTTCCACTCGTCGCGTGAAATTTTCCCGTCCTCGTTCCGGTCGTACTTGCGCAGCAGGTCGCGCGCCTGGAACGGGTTGATGAGCTTCTCCACGCGGGCGGTGTCCAGAAGCATCTGGAGGTCGCCCCGCGTTTTGTTCATCTCCCGGGCCTTGTCGAGGAACATCCGCCGCACCAGGTCGTCAGTGGGCAATTCCATCTTTCCGGTCTGCGGGTCGCGGAGCATCTGCCCGTCCCGCAGCGTCACCACCGCCTGCGTTCCGGAGCTGAACTCGATGCCCCAGATCGCCGACTTCTGCCAGAACAGCGAGGCGACGCCCAGGACCATGAAGGCGGCCGACATCGTCCAGAACGCGTAGCGGTACTTCGTCCAGTTCACCGTCGGCGTTCCGATGATCCGCAGCATGTGCAGCGGGTTGACCACCATCCGGGCGTCCAGGAGCACCTGGAAGACCCAGCGCGTCACCACCAGGGCGGTGAACATGCTGAAAACCACGCCCAGCGAGAGGGTGATGGCGAATCCGCGGACCTCCTCCGTGCCCACCCACCCGAGGATGAAGCAGGTCACGAGGGTGGTGACGTTGGCGTCGAGAATGGCGCTGAACGCCCGCTCGTAGGCGTTCTTCAGGGCCATGCGGACCGACTGCCCGCGCGCCTGCTCCTCGCGGAGGCGCTCGAAGATCAGCACGTTCGCGTCCACGGCGATGCCGATCGTCAGGATCACGCCCGCGATGCCCGGCAGGGTGAACACGGCGCTCATGAGGCTCATTCCGCCGAGGATGAGGATGATGTTCAGCAGCAGCGCCACGTCGGCGATCGCGCCGCAGAGCAGGTAGTAGAAGAGCATGAAGACGGCGACGGCGATCAGGCCCCAGTAGGCGGCGCGGATGCCCATGTCGCGGTTGATCGCGCCGAGCGTCGGGCCGAACGTGCGCTCCGCGACGGGTTCCGGGTTCACGCGCGCCGGCAGCGAACCCGCCCGCAGCGTGCGGACCATCTCGTCGACCTGCTCCTCCGTGAACGTGCCCGTGATGATGCCGCTGGAGCCGATGGCCGACTCGATCGACGGGGCGGAATACACCTCGTCGTCCAGCAGGATGGCCATCGCGTGGTCGATGTGCGCGCCGGTCAAGCGGCTGAAAATCTGCGCCCCGGCCGCGTTCAGGGAGAACCCGATCGCCTGGCGACCCATCCGGTCGATGTCCGGGCGCGCGTCCTTCAGCGCCCAGCTTCCCGGGCCGGTCTCGTGGAGCATCGCCTTGTCGGGCTCGTTGTACAGCAGCAGGTACATCCGCCCGTCCGGACCCTTGGCGGTGATGAGGTTCGAGAACTTCTCCTCGCCCTCGCGGATGGGGAACCACAGGAGCTTGGCGTTCCGCTTGCGGAGCCCTTCCGGGCCGTCTTCCTGGAGGCTCTTGACGGCGGCTTCGTATTCGCCGCGCTCGATCGTGAAATCGCGCCCGATGCCCGGAAGGTACGGCGCGATGCGGAACTCCAGCACGCCCGCCTTGGCGATCATGCGCTTCAGGTCCACGGGGTCTTCCAGCCACTGGCGGACCTTGGCCCAGTCCTGGTAGAGGTCCACCGCCTTCTGGATCTGCGCGGATCGCGCGGGGTAACGGGCGAGGAACTGCGCGAGTCGCTCGGTGAACAGGGCGCGGCGGGTTTTCACCTCGTCGCTCTTGAGGCCGGCGGCCTCGGCATCGGAGACGTACAGGCCCAGGATTTCCTGGAGGGCCGGAATGTTGACGTTGTGACTGAGCGCCTCCCGCATCTGCCCGCCATAGGCGACGCGCTTGTTTTCGAAGTCAGCGGTGGCGGCGTCGATCTGCTCCTTGGTCTTGGCGTCCTTGAGGCGTTTTTCCGCCGCCTGCATCTCGGCGTGGGCGGCGAGGAGGGTTTCGAGGCCCTTGCGCAGCCGCTCGTCGGCGCCGGACAGCGCGGCGATCTGCTTCGCCCGCTCTTCGGGATCGGTCGTGGCGACCAGGCGGGCCAGCTCGCCGCGCTGGAGGTTGCCTTCTTCCAGGTTCTTGCGCGCTTCCTCGTAGGCCCGGCGGCGGAGCTTGCTGTCCTCGCCGGCCGCCGGCATGCGCACCTCGAAGCGGTCGCGACCCACAGGTTTCCATTCCAGGTTGCGAAGTCCGTTGGGGTCGATGCGGTCCTTCAGCACGCCGATGACCTGCGGAACGATGCTCGCCCCGGTGGATTCCTCGCCCTCGAGGCGCTTGATCTCCGCGTTGATGCGCTCGATGCGCGACTGAAGCTCCGCGCGGGCCTTGTCGTCGGCGGCGGTTTGGAGTTCCTGTTCCACCTTCTCGCGGTCGGTCTTGAGGTTGGCGATGTCGGCCGCGTAGGTGCGGATTTCGAACGTCAGGCTGTGCCCGCCCTTCAGGTCGATGCCCTGCTTGAGCCCCCCGCCGCGGAGCAGCGACCAGACGCACACCAGCACCACCGCCAACACGAACAGAAACTTCAGCCAGAGGTATTTCGCGTTCATATCCGTCCTGAATGCCTTCCTGTTTGGCCGCGGCCAAGCGGAGTCGTCCCGCCGGAAAACCGCCAGGCCCGAACCTCGCGCCTGGCGGGATTATCGGCCGTTTGCCGACCCGGCGCGCGAAGTTCCTTCGAAAGAACGGGCATTTTCATCGCCGGTCGGGGGGCGGTCAAGCAAAACATTGCCGCGCGGCGGCGCGGGTCGCGCGGCGCGGCGCCCGTTCCGGCGCCTCGCTGTCCGCGCTCCGGGAATATCGCAGCCCACGGACCGCTTTCCGTGGGCTGTTTTCGCGATTCCGCGCTCTTTTTCGCGCTTTTCCCGCGCTTTTCGCGCCCTTTTTCGACCCGTTTTCGCGGGATTTTCAATGGTTGAAATGCCGCGTGCCGGTGAAGATCATCGCCAGGCCCAGTTCGTCGGCGCGGGCGATGACGTCGTCGTCCTTCTTGGACCCGCCGGGCTCGATGACGGCCGTCGCGCCGACGTCCACCGCCCAGTCCAGACTGTCCGGGAACGGGAAGAACGCGTCGCTGGCCAGCGCGCAGCCGGCCGTGTCCACCACCTTGCCCCCGCCGTACGCCCGCGCGATCTGCGACGCCAGGCGCGCGGAGTTCACCCGGCTCATCTGCCCCGCGCCGGCGCCCAGCAGGGCACGGTCCTTGGCCAGCACGATCGCGTTGCTCTTGACGTGCTTGCAGACCAGCCAGGCGAACCGCAGGTCGGCCAGTTCCTTCTCCGTGGGCTTGCGGGCCGTCACGACCTTCCACTGGTCCTCGTCGAGCCCCACCAGATCGCGGTCCTGCACCAGCACCCCGCCGACGACGTACTTGAGGAACTTCTCGCGGTTCCGCGCGCCGGTCAACTCGCCGGTTTCCAGCAGGCGGACGTTGGGGCCCCAGCTTTTCTTCTCGCGGATGATCCGCACCGCGCGGTCGTCGAACGACGGCGCCAGCACGATCTCGGCGAAGAACCCGCCCGCGCCCGCGTCCTTTCCCCAGCGCCCGTAGCAGTCGACGATCGCCTCGGCCAGTTCCGGCGTCACGCGCCGGTTGACCGCGATGATGCCCCCCATCGCGGCGTTGACGTCGCCGAAGTAGGCCTTGCGATACGCTTCCACCAAATCGTCGTCCACGGCGCACCCTGCCGGGTTGGCGTGCTTGATGATGGCGACGGCAGGGGCGTCAAACTCCTTGACCAGCTCCAGCGCGCCGTTGGCGTCGAAGTAGTTGTTGTACGAGATTTCCTTTCCGCCCAGCAGTTTGGCCTGTCCGACGCAGGCCTCGGCGGCGTCGCCGCTGACGTAGAACGCCCCCTTCTGGTGCGGGTTCTCGCCGTAGCGCAGCTCACACGCTTTGCGGTAGCTGAAGGTCAGGCGCTCGGGGAACTCCTCGCCCAGTTGCCCGGCGAGGTAGGCGGAGATGGCGCTGTCGTAGTGGGCGGTCAGGGCGAACGCCTGGCGGGCGAGTTTCTGGCGCAGCTCGAAGCTCACCTGTCCGGCGTTGGCCTGCATCTCGTCCAGCACGGCGTTGTACTGCGTGCGATCGGTGACGACGGTGACGTAGCGGTGGTTCTTGGCCGCGGCGCGGACCATGGTGGGCCCGCCGATGTCGATCATCTCCACCGCGTCGGCCAGCGAGCAGCCGGGCTTGGCGACCGCGTCCTCGAACGGGTACAGCCCGACGCACACCAGGTCCACCGGCTCGATGCCGTACTTCTTCATGTCCGCCTGGTGGGCCGGGTCGTCCCGCAGGGCCAGGATGCCCCCGTGCACCTTCGGGTGCAGCGTCACCACGCGGTGCCCGAGCATCTCCGGGAAGCCCGTCCATTCCTGGACGTAGCGCACCGGCACGCCGGCGGCCTCGATCGCCTTGGCCGTCCCGCCGGAAGAGATGATCTCGACCCCCATTTCCGCCAGCGCTGCCGCGAAGTCCGCGATGCCCGTCTTGTCGTAGACGCTGATCAGCGCCCGCCGGATCGGCTGGTTCATCTCCGTTCCCTTCCTGCAAATCGTTTGCGTTGCGAAAACGCACCCCCAATCCCGATCCTCAACGTCGGGATTGAGGGTGGCACCCGGCTTCCGTGTGGCGCCCCGTTCCCGGGCCGGCTACCGGGGCCCGCGGATCATGTCCGGCGTCAGGTGCCCCGCGCCGAGCAAGCGGATGCACGCGAGTTGCCCATCGGCCGTGGCGACGTAGATCGCCGGCGCGTGGGTGTTGGGGGCGAACAGTTCCCATCCGGTCATCGGCAGCGAGTGCTTGACGGTTCCGAGGATCTCGTTGACGATTCTCAGGTCGCGCCCGGCGGTCAGGACGTAGGCGTTTCCTTCCATGGCGGCCAGCACCAGCCTGCCCTGGGCGGTGTCCCATCGCTTCTGCCCGTCGACGAGGTTGATGGCGTAGAAGCGGTCGCCCTCGGCGTACTGGTAGACGGTGTTGGAGGAGACCTGGACGGCCTGGCGGAGCGGTCCCTGGCAGACGAAGGGCTCCCAGAGCTTGGTGCCCGCGCCGGGTTCATAGGCGTAAAGGCGGAAGTCCTCGCTGGGGACGTAGCAGCCTCGCTCGCTGACGTGGATTTCGGCGGTGACGGGGCCCTGCATCTTCTGTCGGAAGACGCGCCGGGGCTTCTGGGACGAATCGAAGCAGTAGAAGTATCCGTCTTGCCCGGCGAGGTAGACCAGCCCGAGGTAGCATTTCGGGGCGCTGGCGAGCATGTCGTCGGTGCTGACGTCCCACATGCTGACGCCTTCCATCAGGCTGAAGGCGTGGCACCAGCCCTTGCCCGAACCGACAAAGAAGGACTGCCCGTTGGTGGCGCCGCCCGTGTTGGCGACGAAGGGGAACGACAGTTCCCGCAGGACCGCGCCGGTGGCGCGGTTCAGGACGACCGCCTTGCGGATGGTGTTGAAGGCGACGATGGCGTATCGCTCCAGGGCGGGGGTGTCGCTGGGCAGTCGCATGGCCGCCGGGAGGATCGCCTGCTCGGTCAGCAGCGCCTCGGCCGCGTGGCACGGCGGGAAGACCTTCTCGCCAGCCGGCGCGACGTCGTAGCTCCACAGCGGGCGTCCCATCGCGGCGTCCACGGCGATGGCGCGGTTCCGGTCGGTCATGCAGTAGAGGGTTTCATCGAGCAGGTAGAGGCGAACGACGCTCTCGCCCCCGCGCAGCTGGAGGGGGAGTTTCCAGTAGTACTGGAGGTCCGCCTTGGCCAGCACGTCCGGGTGGAGCATCCGGTCCGCCTGGGGTCCGGAGGCGCAACCCGCCGCCGTCAATCCGATCAGAATCCCGATGCCGATCTTCGCCAAACCACGCATGCGTCACTCCTCAAGTACGCCCGGGCCCGCGCAGCGAGCCGCGGGGGCGGCAGGAAAGCCGCCGCAGGATTTCCGTCACGATTCCAGCTCGATGTAGTCACCGAGGTCCACGTTGTTCTGCCGCTCGAAGTCCTGAAGACGGTCGATGCGGCTCAAATCGTCCACGATCCGGTGGGCCAGTTTGAAGATGTAAGGACGCCCCTCGAGGCGGGCCCGCAGGTCGGAAACCATGTCCTGCCAGGAGCCGTCGTACAGCTCCCGCTTCAGGACCACCAACATGCGCTCTTCGCGAGAAAGGCTTTCCACGAACCGGCGGGTCCTGTCGTCGGCTTCTGCCGTCGAGGAAGTCACGTTTCGGTCCTCGGCCGCTCCGTCGGTGGCGCCGTTACGGCGCGACGAGCGGCTGCATCCGGGCCTTACTCTAAGAACGCCCTTGGGGATTTGCAACTGGAATGTTCGCCGCGCCGCCGACGGCGCCCGGCGGGCGCGCGGAACGGGCGTCGCTAAGCAAAGGGGACGCCGGAATCCCGGGGCGAGTTCCGTTTGCTTTGTTGAAAACATCCGTTCACGGGGTGGGTGGCACACCCGTACGGGCGTGTTGCCGCATTCACGAGGAACACGGCTTGCAAGCAAGCCGTGCCACCCCCTTTTGCAGATGTTTTTATAGAGCGAGTTCAGGCCTTGAGGGCTGCCAGGTCGTCCACGAGGGACCGGCTGGTGTCCGGCAGGCGCAGCAGATCCTCGCCCAATCGTCCGGCAGCGGTCTGGAACGCCTCCACCACGGCAGGATCGAACTGCGAACCCGCCCCGCGGTGCAGTTCGTCCAGGGCCTCGTCCCGCGGTTTGGCGTCGCGGAAGGCGCGGGGGGAGATCATCGCGTCGAAGGCGTCGGCCACCTGGAGCACGCGGGCGGTCAGCGGGATGGCCGCCCCGGAGATGCCCTCGGGGTATCCCTTTCCGTCGTACCGCTCGTGGTGGTAGCGGACGGCCGGAATCTCCTGCTCCAGGAATTCCATGCCTTCCAGCATCCGCACGCCGATGAGCGGATGGCGGCGCATGACTTCCAGTTGCTCGGCGCTGAGCTTTTCCTTGCACAGGAGGATGGAGTCGGGCATGGCGACCATTCCGATGTCGTGGAGCATGGCGGCGATCCGCAGGCGCTGGATGAGGCGCTCGGGCAGGCCCATTTCCTGGGCGATCAGTTCCGCATAGCGCCGGACCTTCCGCGCGTGGTCGGCCATGAACGGGTCGCGCCGCTCGAGCGTCTCGACGATCTCCTCGATGGCGCGGATGAACAGGTCCTTGAACTGGGTGTCCAGCCCGGCGAGCTTGCGGCACATGGCGTCGGCGTTGCCCACCTGGGGATCGTTTTTCCAGTTCACGCCGGTCAGTTCGTGCGCCTGGACGACGCGATTCCGCCCCAGCTCCTTGGCGGCATACAGGGCGCGGTCGGCCAGGTCCATCATCGCCGAGGGGGAGTCGATCTCGCCGGAGTTCAGGTCCGCCACGCCCACTGAGGTGGTGACGTTGACCTGGGTTCCCTTGACATGGACGGCGGAGTCGCCGACGGCGGCGCGGATGCGCTCGGCGACCGCCCCGGCGTCGGCGGCATTGGTTTCCGGAAGGAGGATGGCGAATTCGTCGCCGCCGAACCGTCCGGGCAGGTCGGCCTTGCGACAGGCGTTCTCGATGGCGCCGGCCACGTTCTTCAGCAGTTCATCCCCGGCCGGATGCCCC
>JAKPKY010000138.1 GCA_029553505.1 Planctomycetota bacterium | reverse complement strand
AGCGTGCGCACCGCTGCGGACACGCCGAGCGCTCCGGGGGGCGCACGTTCGCAACCAGAACAGGCATTCCAGCAATCAAGCTGGCGCGCAGGCGGTCCGCGCTGGTGCATGCGCGGAGGTGCTGGTGCATGTGCGGAGACGCTGGTGCATGCGTCGGAGGCGCTGGTGCATGCGTCGGAGACGCTGGTGCATGTACGTCCAGGTCGTCCGCGCACGTGCGTGCATCCGGACACGACCCGACTGCGCACAACCCTTCCGCGGCATCGGTGCACACGGCCCGTCGTCCGACAGGCCCTGCGCGGTCGGGCGGCTGTCAGCCCCGACCGCGATACGGCGGAACGCCCGTCTCCGGAACCCAGACGCCGACCGGCGCGCGTCCGCTCTGCCAGAACACGTCGATCGGGATCCCGCCGCGCGGAAACCAGTACCCGGCGATGCGCAGCCAGCGCGGCGCGAGCAGCGTCTTCAGGCGCAGGCCGATGCCGACGGTGCAATCCTCGTGGAACGCGCCGTGGTTGCGGAACGCGCCGAGGTAGAGCTTCAGCGACTTGCTCTCGACGAGCCAGCGGTTGGGCACGTAGTCGATGACGAGGTGCGCGAAATCGGGCTGTCCGGTGATCGGGCAGAGCGAGGTGAACTCCGGCACCGTGAAGCGGGCGACATAGCGCGTGTCCGGATGAGGATTCGGCACGCGCTCGAGCAGTGCCGCCTCGGGTGAGGCCGGCAGCGGCGTCTGCGCGCCGAGCTGTTTCAGGGAAGGTTTGCGGGGCATGGGAATAGGCGTTGGGCGTTGGGCGTTGGGCGTCGGGTGTCGGGTGTCGGGCCGTTCGCTGCGCGGCGACCGCTGCGGAAGGCGTAGTCGGATTGGCGACGTGGTCGCCCAGGGCCTGTCGACACCACGGACAAGTTCAGTCCGGGCGGCGTCGTCCGACTTGCCCTGCGCGCCGGGACATTCGTTCGCACCGGCATCCGTCGTGTCGGCAGGCCCTGATCCGACGCGGGCGGTTGTGCGTGCGGCGGTGTCGGATTACGCGGTTGTCGCCGCTCATCCGACCTGCGCTCCCCTCCCCGGCAAGCAGGCGAGGGGAACCTGAAACTGCACCGTGCAGGTCTCGCCGACGGGATCAGAACATCGGCTTCGTCGCTGCCTCGTCGTAGCTGCGGATCCCGGCGGGATCTCGGCCTTGGCCTCTTCCGGTCCGACCCAGCCGAGCAGCTTCACCCACTTGCCGGGCTCGAGATCCTTGTAGTG
>JAKPKY010000132.1 GCA_029553505.1 Planctomycetota bacterium | reverse complement strand
GCCGGTTTTTCGCGCGAGGCGTGGGAATCTGAAAATTATTTTCGCCCGCTCCAGCCGCGGGTCGCGTCGCGGCCTGCGCGGTTTTCGCGCGGCAGAAGGGCAGCGCACCGCCGAGCGCGCCGGGAAGTATGGGGGCGCGTTGCGCGCCGCCACGAAGAAGAAGGAACCAGGAACATGGAACTGAGGAACCCGGGAAGAAACATCCGGTCGCGCCGCGATTCCGGGTTCCTGGTTCCTCAGTTCCGGGATACGAAAATGGCAAAACGTCCACAACAGCGCGACGCTTCTGGGAAAGACCGGGGGTCAAATGGACAGCCCCGGGCAGATTCGGGCAGTTGCGGGCAGGCGCAGGGGTGAATAAACCATGATTTCGCAAACATTTATGGCGTTTCGGAAGACATTTTCACCCCCGCGCGGGCGCGTTGGAGCCCGCAACGGCTGTGCGGCGGCGATTTTCCCCGGCGCGCGAGTCCACTGGACGCCGCAAAATCGACATGGTAGACTTTTCCGTCTTCGCCGGGCCCGGGGCTTCGGATCCCTGGAGCACGACGGCAAACCGCTACAAAAAGGATTCGCGCCGATGGCCAAGATTCACGTGGTTTCCTACACGCACTGGGACCGGGAATTCCGTTTCGACTTCGAGACGACCCACAGCTGGCTGATCCGCCTGATGGACAACCTGCTGGAGATTCTCCGCGCCAAGCCGGAGTTCCAGCACTACACCATCGACGGGCAAGTGGGGCTGGTGGACGATTACCTGGAAGCCCGCCCGGAGAAGGAAGACGAGATCCGCCGTCTGACGGCCGACGGCAGGCTGATGCTCGGGCCGTGGTACTCGCTGCCGGACAGCTCGTCCATTCACGGCGAGTCGCTGGTGCGCAACCTGATGACCGGCCTGCGCCGCTCGCGCGAGCTGGGCGGGGCGATGGAGGTGGGCTACAACGTCTTCTCGTTCGGGCAGATCGCGCAGCTGCCGCAGGTCTATGCGGGCTTCGGCATCGACTTCATCTTCTTCTACAAGCACATGGACCGGCGGCGCTCGCGGTACGACGAGTTCCACTGGGAAGCGCCGGACGGCACGACGGCGTTCGCCTCGCGCCTCGGCTCGCAGGCGCGGTGGAACTTCTTCTTCGCCGGGCAGGTGCCCATCGTCTACGACAAGGACCCGTTCCACAAGGACTGGCGCTACGTCTGGGGCGAGCTGGGCAAGACGTTCCACTTCTGCGAGCCGGACACGTTCAGCACGTTCCACTTCGTGACGGACCCGGAGACGACGTTCCACCCGAAGAACGTCAAGGCGGGCTTCGACCGCACGCTGGAGACGGTCAAGGGCACGGCCGTGCCCGAGCACCTGCTGTTCTTCGACGGAACGGACTTCACCGAGCCGCACCCGATGATCCCGGAGATCATCGCGGCCGCCAACCAGGCCTACGCCGGCGAGCACGAGGTCGTGCACTCGACACTGCCGCAGTACGCCGCGGCGCTCAGGCCGCTGCTGGCCAAGCTGCCCATCGACCGCGTCCGCGGCGAGATGAAGGACGGGCCCATCGGCGCCATCCACACCGACGTCTGCTCGCTGCACGCGGAGATCAAGCGGGCCAACGGGCAGGCGGAGAACGCGCTGTTCCGGGCGGCCGAGCCGTTCGCAGCCGCCGCCTGGCTGCGCGGGGCCGACTACCCGGGCCACCGCGTCGCCAAGGCCACCAGGCTGCTCTTCCACAGCCAGGCGCACGATTCCCTCCACGGCGTCGGGCCCGCGCCGATGGTCGCCGACATCCAGAGCCGCCTGCTCCAGGCGCGCGTCATCGCCGACGCGGTGACGGAAACCTCGCTCCACGCCCTGGCGGCGCAGATCGACACCGCGTCCGTCCGCGACGGAAAGGTCTTCGTGACGGTGTTCAACCCCGCCGCCTTCGCCCGCACCGAAGTCGTCGAGGCGCTGGTCGAGGTTCCGCGCGAAATCCCCGTCGACCAGCTCACGCTCCAGGACGACCAGGGGCGCGAGATCCCCTCGCACGTGCTGGCCGTCGAGGAGACCAAGGCGGGCCTGTACCACCCGCGCAGCCGCAACATGCCGTTCTACGTCACCCGCTTCCGCGTGGTGTTCGAGGCGGCCGACGTGCCCGCCCTGGGCTACAAGACCTTCGTCGCGCGATGGACCGAGCGCTCGCTGTACCCGTACCCGCACGAGGACTGGGACCAGCTCCGCGTTCCGTACGAGAGCGTGGCCACCGGCCCGCGCTCGGCGGAGAACGAGCAGATCAAGTTGACCATCGCCGACGACGGCACGCTGGAGATTTTCCACAAGGAGACCGGCAGGACGTTCCGCGGGCTGAACTCGTTCCTGGACAACGGCGAGGGCGGCAACCTGTACTTCCACCGCCCGCCTTCGTTCGACCGGACGATCAGCAGCGCGGGCCTGCCGGCGGAAATTTCGCGGACGCTGTCCAGCCCGCTGATGGCGCGGTTCGAGGTGCGGACGGTGCTGCGGGTTCCCGCGCAGTACGAAAAGTCGGCCCAGCGGCGTTCGGCGGCGGAGGTGGAGTTGCCGATCGTCTCGACGATCACGGTGCGGCGCGGCACGGCCCGCGTGGACATCGAGACCACGGTGGACAACCGGGCGAAGGACCACTTCCTGCGGGCGTGCTTCCCGACGGGGATCGCGGCGGAGCGCACCGTGGCCGGCGGCGTGTTCGACGTCAACACGTACCCGACGGCCGTCTCGCGCGACGGACAGTATCGCGGGCAGGACCTCCCGCGCCGCCAGCAGCACCTGTTCATGGATCTGTCCGACGCCAAGGGCGGGCTGGCGATCCTCAACGACACGCTGCGCGACTACGAGGTGCTGGACGCCGCCCGGGGCGTCATCGCCCACAGCCTGCTCCGCGGCTCGCCGCTGCGGATTCCCGTGGACAACCGCCTGTGGATGGAGTACCCCGGCGACGAGAGCGCGCAGTCGCTCGGCCTGCACACCATCCGCTACTCGCTGCTGCCGCACGCGGGCGACTGGACGGGCGCGGAGTTGCCCCGCCACGCCGTCGCCAACGCCGCGCCGATGCGCGTGGCGCAGATCGGCCCGCAGAAGGGCACGCTGCCCACGACCCACGGCTTCCTGACCCTCGGCGGGCGGAACCTCGTGCTCAGCGCCGTCAAGAAGGCCCAGGACCGTGACTCGCTGATCGTCCGCTTCTTCAACCCGACGGACCAGGCGGTCGAGGCGGAGCTGTCCTTCGGCGAGCCGCTGGCCGAGGCGTACTCCGTGAGCCTCAACGAGGATCACCGCCAAGCGCTGAAGATCGACGGCGGGAAAATCCGCCTGTCGGCCGGGCCCAAGAAGATCCTCAGTATTGAATGCGTCCCCGCGCGGACGGCAAAATAAGGCAAGGTGCGAATGGCGTTTCCGGCAGACATTCCGGGCATCGGGCGCGTCGAGGGCGACAGCGGCATGATCGCCCGCGACGCCACCAGCGACGGGCGCTTTCGCGCCGGGCGCGACGGCGTGCGCTCCGTCACCGCCACCGGCGACCGCAAGGTGGAGTTCGTCGCCTTCGACGGACACGCCCTGGCGCTGGTGAACTCGGCGATGGGCTATCCGGCGTACTACCCCGTCCACGCGGCGCGCGTGGACCGCCCGGTGCGCGCGGTGCTGATGGACCTGGACGGCACGAGCGTCCACAGCGAGCCGTTCTGGGTGTGGATCATCCAGAAGTCCACCGCCAGCCTGCTCGGCGACGACCGGTTCGAGCTGGAGGAAGCGGACCTTCCCTTCGTCTCCGGCCACAGCGTCAGCGAGCACCTGATGTACTGCATCCGGAAGTACTGCCCGGACAAGACGGTCGAGGCCGCCCGCGCGTACTACTTCGAGCACACGCGGCGCGAGATGCGGGAGATCCTCGCCGGTCGCGGCCGGGCCGACGCCTTCGTGCCCTCGCCGGGGCTCAGGGAGTTCCTGTGGGAGCTCAAGGCGCGGGACATCCGCATCGGGCTGGTGACCAGCGGGCTGTACGAGAAGGCCTGGCCGGAGATCGTCTCGGCGTTCCGCACGCTGAAGATGGGCGACCCGAAGGATTTTTACGACGCGATCGTCACGGCAGGGTTCGCCCTGGGCAAGGGCGAGGTGGGCACGCTGGGCGAACTGTCGCCCAAGCCGCACCCCTGGCTGTACGCCGAGACCGCCCGCGTGGGGCTGGGCATCGGCTTCGACGACCGCCACCACGTCCTGGGCGTCGAGGACAGCGGGGCGGGCATCTGCTCGATCCGACTGGCGGGGTTCGCCGCCGTCGGCATGGCGGGGGGCAACATCCCCGCCAGCGGAACCGCCGCGCTGTGCAACCACCAGGTCAACCGCCTGGAAGACATCCTGAAGCTCCTCGAATGAGAGCCTGTCCGAACGACTGCTAAGGAGCCGTCGATGGGCCGGACAACTCGAAAACGACGGCGACGGCGTGACGACGGCCCGCTGGCCGCGTTGCTGATCCTGCTGGCGGCGCTGGGGTATCCGCTGCTGGCGCGGATGCTGCTCGCCTACGACCCGACGGCCGCGCTGGTCGTGCCCAGCCTCGTCTGCGTGCTGGGCGTCTGCCTGGTCTGCCCCGACGTGGTGCTGCCCCCGGCGACGCTGGCGGTCGTCTACGCGGCCGAGGTCGCCTTCCACGTCGTGCATCCCCAGCCGGTGGCGCCGGGGCTCATCGAGCAGATGGTCCACGGGCGATGGGAGTTGCTGGGCGTGCCCGTCGCGGCGCTGGCGCTGGGCTACGCGGCCGTGCTGGCCCGCCGCAAGCTGCCCCTGTGGCGATGGCGCGCCAAGAACAACCTGCGCCTCCTGTCGCGCCGCCCGCTGCTGCTGGCGCGGAAGTACCGCTGGGCGCTGCTGGTCCTGCTGGCCGGGGCGCTGCTGGACATGCTCACGACGATCCGCTTCATGCGGCAGTTCGGGCCGGAGGCGGAAGTCCATCCCGGAATCCGGATGATGGGCGAGGTGTTCGGGCCGGCGCTGGGCGTTCCGCTGGGAACGGTGCTGAAGGTCTCGGCGGCCGTCTTCGTCGCCGCCCTCTGGCGGCGGGGATGCGCCGCCCTGTTGATGCTGTGCGGGGCGCTGTACGCGCTCGGCGCGGCGAGCAACCATTTCGGCTGGCTGTGAAGGATGCCGCCAAGGCCCTTTACGCGGACCGCAGGCTTTGGTATCATGCCGAATCCTTCGCCGGGCGGTGCCGGCGGAATGGACATCCTGAACCAGGTGTGAGCATGAGTTATCGCGTAGCCATCATGGGCGCCACCGGCGCCGTCGGAACCGAGTTCTTGAAGATCCTCGAGCAACGGAACTTCCCGCTCAAGAGCCTCAAGCTGCTGGCGTCGGGGCGGTCGGCAGGAAAGAAGCTGAAGTTCCGCGGCGAGGACCTTGCCGTCGAGGAACTCACGGAAAAGAGCTTCGGCGGCGTGGAGCTGGTGCTGGCGTCGGCGGGCGGGAGCATCTCGAAGCAGTTCGCCCCGGCCGCGGTCGGCGCCGGCGCGGTCGTCGTCGACAACACCTCCGCCTTCCGCATGGCGCCCGACGTTCCGCTGGTCGTGCCCGAGGTCAACCCCGGGGACATTCAAAAGCACAAGGGGATCATCGCCAATCCCAACTGTTCGACGATCATCATGAACGTGCCGGTCTGGCCGCTGCACCAGGCCAACCCCATCGAGCGGCTGGTGGTCAGCACCTACCAGGCCGTCAGCGGCGCGGGCGCCTGGGGGCTCTGGGAGCTGGACGAGCAGATGAAGGCCTACGCCGCCGGCGCGCCCATCCGAAAGAACAAGTTCCCCCACCAGATCGTCAACAACCTCTTCAGCCACAACAGCAAGATCGGGCCCGACGGGTTCAACGAGGAAGAGGTCAAGATGGTCAACGAGACGCGGAAGATCTTCCACTGCGAGGCGATCCGCGTGACGGCCACCTGCGTGCGCGTGCCGGTGATGCGCGCCCACACCGAGGCGATCAACATCGAGTTCTCCCGGCCGATGAGCGAGCAGCAGGCGCGCGAGCTGCTGGCCGCGGCGCCGGGCGTGAAGATCGTCGACGACCGCGAGAAGAACTACTTCCCCATGCCGCTGGAGGCGTCGGACCAGGACGACGTGCTGGTGGGGCGCATCCGCCAGGACCCCTCCGTGCCGGACGGAAAGGGAATCGCGATGCTCGTCAGCGGCGACCAGATCCGCAAGGGCGCGGCGCTGAACGCCGTGCAGATCGCCGAGCTGCTCTGAAAGAAAAGATGGAGCCACAGAGATCACAGGGGACGCAGAGAGCGGAGAAACAGCAAAACAATTTCTCTGTGGCCTCTGTGGCAGGTCTTTCTGGTATGGATTCCAAGACCGCCGCGGGGGGGTAATCGCCCGCGGGGGAAAGATTTGCCGGGACATTTCCTCCCGGACGGGGTTCCATCTTCCGGGAACCCGCGGGCCGGGTTTCGCGTCCGAATGTCGCAAGGAGTGCGACCATGGGGAAGTGGAAAACGCTGTTTGTGATCTGTGCCGTGCTGCTGGGCGCGGGCCCTCGGGGAATCGCCGCGCCGGAAAGCCAGCCGGCGAAGGATCCCTTCGTCAAACTCGTCGATGACACCTATGACAAGCGCCTCGCCGAGGCGCGGCGCACGCCGGGCGACCTGGACGACCTGGCGATCGTGGCGGAGATGCAGGCGGCGGCCGCCGACGACCGCACGACCAAGCGCCTCAAACTCGCCCTGGCGCAGAAAATCCTGTCGGTGGCCGCCCCCCTGGGCACGCCCGACGCCGTCGCCGCCGCCCAGAAGGCCCTGGAGATGATCGACGGCATCGAGCCGCTGGCGCCGATCCGCCGGGCCGAGGTCGCCCGCGACCTGGCCATGGGCGCCCTGACCTACGCCCGCTCGCAGAACAAGACCCCCGCCGAGATGACCGCGCTGACCCGCGACGCCGCCCGGGCCCAGCACACCTGCGCGGAAGTCCTGCTGGTCGAGTCGCCCGACGAGATCGACGCCGCGACGTCCGCCCTCGAGGGCGCCTGGCGATTGATCGCCTCGGCCCGCCTGGAGGACATGAAACCCGCCCACGCCGCGCTCCAGAAAGAGGTCAACCGCAACCGCGTCCGCGTGATGCAGTTCCAGGGCGCCCGGTCGCGCCTGGAGGCGGCGGAAAAATCCGGAAAGGATTCCGCCATCCGCACCGCGCGCGGGGCGCTGGCCCAGTTGTACCTGGAGTACCACGGCGACCTGGTCCACGCCGCGACGTACCTGGAGGGCGCCGAAGACGCGCGGGGCAAGGCCATCCTCGGCGGCGCCGCCTTCCTGCGCAACCCCGCCCGCCTGGACGTCAAGGGCGCCCCCGACGTCATCGAGGGGCTGATCCGCCTGGCCGAATCGCTCAAGACGCCGCAGGCCCAGCAGAACGTCGCCGACTGCGCCCAGCAGATGTGCCAGGCGGTGCAGGCCGCCAAACCGGAGCCCGTGGTCGTCGCCCGCGTCCGCCTGCTGGAATTGCAACTCCGCAAGGTCATGGGAATCGTCGAGGGAGACAAGCTCGGAAAGCAACTGCTCGTCGCCTACAAGGGACTGACGTGCAAGCTGGAAGTGCTGGACGGCGCGCGGGTGCGCGCGACCTACGATTTCTCCGCGGCCGACCAGATCCGCGACTGGACGCCCGAGACCGGCGCCTGGGCGGTCGGAAAGGGCGTGCTCGCCTGCAAGACCGCCGCCTACAGCTACGGAAGGGCCCTCAACAAGCTCCAGTTCCGCGGCGACCGCCCGCTGAAGATCACCTTCTCCGGAAGCGCCAAGTACCTGCTCGGCGCCTACCTCGTTCCGGTGGGGCGCAGCTACTCCAGCACGTTCGCGTGGCACTTCTGCTACGACCGCAGCACGGTCTACGTCTACGGCGGGGAATCGTCCTGGTCGGGCAGCGCCGGGCGGATTGCCCTGGGGGAAGTCTACAAGTTCTGCATCGACTGCGACGGAAAGGGCGGCGTCGAGTGGTCCATCAACGGCACGGTCATCCGCAAGGCGACGGCCGAAAACCGTCCCGCCCGCCGCGGTCCGGTGCAGTGGATCCTCCAGACCGAATCGTCCGACCGGTCGCTGACGGCGTTCGACGACGTGGTGATCGAGGGCGAGGTGGTCATGCGCCCGGGCACGGGCGAGGAACGGTAGTCCGCGCGGCGGCTGCAAGAACCGCGCCCGCGAAACGTTGAGACTTTCGGAGGTGCAGCATGGACCGACGGACCGTCGCGGCGGTGATGGCGTGCCTTCTGGGCGCCGGCGCGGCAGCGCAGCAGTCCCAGCCGGCGACGGAGCCTGCCGGCGCCGCGAAATACGACGCCCTCGTCCGGGAGACGTACGCGCAGCGCCTCGCGGCGGTCAAGGCCTCCGCGACCGACCAGGACGACGTGGAGCTGGCGCGGGACCTGCTGACGTCGGCCTTCGCCGAGGACACGCCGGCGCCCCTGCGGGCCGCCCTGGCGCGCAAGGCGCTGGAGCTGACCCGCCCGGTCGGCACGCCCGCCGCCGTGCGCCTGGCCGAACAGGCCCTGGGCCTGCTCGACGCCACCGAGCCCCTGCCCCCGCTGGCGCGGAGCCAGGTCCGCCTGGACGTCGCCTTGCAGGCGCTCAACCGCGGGCGCGTCGACCGACTGCCCGCGGCGCAGATCCAGGCGCTGGCGCGCAAGGCGAGCATCGCCTACATCGACTACCTTCGCCAGGCCGTCCGCGACGCCGACGAGATGTCCAAGGCCGAGCCCGTACTCGCGGCCGCCGGGCGGATGATTCAGACCTACGCCTTCGCCGACCTCGCCGAGGAACTCGCCGACGTCCGCAAGGAATTCACCCGCGTCCGCGTCCGCGAGACCAAGTTCCGCGCCGCCGAGGCGCAGCTGAAGCGCGCCGAGGACCTGGGCGAGAAGTCGGCCATCCGCGCCGCTCGCCGCGCGCTCGGGCAGGTGTACCTGGACTACGACGGCGACCTGCTCGCCGCGGCAGGATATATCGAGGGAACCGAGCACCCCCACGAGCAGACGGTCCGGTCGGCCGCGGCGTTCCTCCGCAACCCCGCCGACCTGAAGAAGGACGCCGCCCTGGGCGTCATCACGGACCTGGCGTCGCTGGCCGGCGCGATGACCGAGGAACCCGCCCGCCGGCGCGTGGCGGAATGCGCCTTCCAGATGATCCAGGCGTTCGAGGCGTCCAAGCCGGCCGAGGCCGACCGGGTGAAGCTCAATCTCGTCGCGCACCAGGTCCGCAAGATCCTCGGCACCACCGAGGCCGACCAGTTCCGCCGCAAGCTCCTCGAGGCCTACGGCGGGCTGGCCTGCAAGCTCCAGGTGCTCGACGGGACGCGGGCCCGCGCGACCTACGATTTTTCCACCCACGAGCAGATCAAGGACTGGCTCGCCTCCGAGAGCGCCTGGGAAGTCAAGCAGGGCGTGCTCGTCTGCCGGGGCGGGGCCACTCGCCCCATGTTCCGCGGGAACACCTCCCGCGCCGCCAACAAGCTCCGATGGCGCGCGGACAAACCGTTCAAGATCGCGTTCTCCGCCAGCGCCGCGCGGATGCTCTCGGCCGTGCTGTTGCTCTCCGGACCGAACGTCAACCCGCAAACCCGCGAGTGCCTGCTGGAAATGTCCACCGGCGGGGCGTACATGATGGTCCCCGGAAACGAGTGGTCCGACCGCAACGCCCGACTGGTGGAAGGGAAGGTCTTCCGGTTCGAGATTTCCGGAAACGGAAAGGGCGCGATCTTCTGGAAGGTCAACGACGTGGCGTTGAAGGACCTGCCTGCCGGGCCGCGCGAGGCCCAGGGCTTCGCCGGCGCGGAGATGTGGCTGGTCCTCCGCACCCGCCGGTCCGACAACCCGCCCGGCGCCTTCGACGACGTGAGCATCGAGGCCGAGTTCGTCCTTCCGCAAGCGCCCGCCGACGACGGCAACCCGCAACCGCCGCAGGGACAGTGACCGCCGATTCCCGCGCGACGGATATAACAACCCCCGCCGGCGCGGGGTCTTGACAAGCCCCCGCTGTGAAGCGGGGGTTCCTGCCGTTTTTCCTTTTTCTGTTTTCGTCCCCCTGCTGACGCCGTGGTTTGCGGAGTCCCCTCGGGACGAGCAACCACGCGGAAACCACGGCACCCCCCCCTTGGTTTGCCGCCGGGGAGCGATTATTCTTTCTGACCGTGAACGAACCGACCGAACAATCCGCCTGTCCCGAACCGGCCGCCCGGCGGAACGTCCGCCTGGTGGTGGCGTATCACGGCGCGGCCTATCACGGCTGGCAGCGGCAGGCCGAGGGCATCGACACCGTCCAGCAGCGCCTGGAGGAGGCTCTGGTGCGCGTGGTGCGCCATCCGGTGATCGTCTTCGGCGCGGGGCGGACCGACGCGGGCGTGCACGCGCTGGGGCAGTCGGCCAACTTTTACACGACGAACTTCGCCATCCCGCTGGAGGGGCTCCGCAAGGCGACCAACGCCCGCCTGCCGCGGGACATCGCGGTGCTGTCGGCCGCCGAGGCGCCCGAGGCGTTCCACGCGTCGCGCTCGGCCGTCGGAAAGACCTACCGCTACCGCGTGTGCACGGCGCCCACGCGCCCGGTCGAGCGCCACCAGCGGGTCTACCACTACCCGTGGCACGCGCTGGATGCCGCGCGGATGCGGGCGGCGGCAGTGCGGCTCCTCGGCACGCACGACTTCCGCGGGTTCGCCAGCTCCCTCGACCCGCGCGAGAACTCCGTGCGGACGATCTTTGCCTGCGACGTCGCCGAAACCGGCGACGAGATCCACGTCACCGTCCAGGGCAGCGGGTTCCTGTACAACATGGTGCGCAACATCGTCGGCACGCTGCTGGAGGTCGGTCGCGGGCACTGGCCGGCCGAGCGGATCGATCGCGTGCTCGCATCGCGCGACCGCGCCGACGCCGGGCCCACCGCCCCGCCCGACGGGCTCTACATGGTCTGCGTCCACTACCCGCCCGAGGCCCTCGCCGTCATTCCGCCGCAGTAAGACTTGGTTCTCGAAAAACAATCGGCAGGGATGAATGGGATGAACGCGGATAAGGATTTGAGAGACTTCAAAAGAAGGAACCACAAAGGACACAGAGGACACAAAGAGACTGAAAAACCAAAGAATGGTTTTCTCTGCGATCTCTGCGGGGGATTCTGTGGATTCTGATTGGAAGCAGGAATCTGCGTTCATCTGCGTTCATCCCTGCCCCGTTCTCTTACCCGATCCGCACGGGGAACTTCAGGTAGCGATCGGCCCAGAGCAGCCGGGGGGCGATGCAGCGCATCTCGCGCCGCGAGCGGATGCGCCCTCCCTCGGCCCGCAGCGTCAGCAGCTTGCGCACGGCGATCGGCCCCAGCCCCGGCACGCGCAGCAGGTCGCGCTTCGGCGCCCGGTTGACGTCCAGCGGGAAGAACTGCGGGTTCCGCTCGGCCCAGAGCGTCTTGGGGTCCGTCTGGAGCGACAGGTTCCCGTCGGCCTGGAAGGGAATCTCGTCGTCCGAAAAGCCGTACCGGCGCAGCAGCCAATCCACCTGGTACAGCCGGTGCTCGCGCGTCAGCAGGTCGCCGGGGTCCGACAGCGCACGCCGCTCGCCCGGCAGCGCCGGGTCGCCCAGGCCGCGCTGGTAGGCGCTGAAATACACCCGGCTGAGGCGCAAGCGCCGGTACAGCCCGAACGTCGCGCGGACGATCTCGCTGTCTTTCTCGTCGGCCGCCCCCACGATGAACTGCGTGGTCTGGTGGACCCCCGCGTAGGGCGCGCCGGGCGCCGTCCAGTCGCTGATGTGGCGGATGCGATCGACGATGTCCTTCTCGAAACTCTTGGTCTGCGACATCTGCTCGAAGGCCTTGCGGTGCGGCGCCTCGACGTTGAGGGACACGGCGCTGGCCAGCGAAAGCGCCTGCTGCACGGCCGCGTCCGACGCGCCGGGGATGATCTTCAGGTGGATGTACCCGCGGTAGCGGTGGCGGTTGCGCAGCAGGTCGGCGACGGCCAGCAGCCGGCCCATCGTGTAGTCGGCGTCGCGGATGACGCCCGAGCTGAGGAACAGCCCGTGGATTCCCTTGCGCCGCACGTAGTCCAGGAAGACCGCAACGATCTCCTCGGGCGACAGGCTGTAGCGGGGCACGTCGCGGCTGTCGCGGAACGGGCAGTACAGGCAGCGGTTGACGCAGACGTTCGACAGCAGCGTCTTGAGCAGGATGGACTTTCCGCCCTGCGGCAGGGAGACGGGGTACAGCCATTTGCCTTCCGGGCCGCGAATGCGGTGGTCGTCGGTCTTGGCGCCGCACGCGCAGGCCAAGTCGAACCGCGACGCGTCGGCCAGGTATTCGAGTTTGCCTTGCGTGTCCATACGCAACCTGCTTCCATCCCCAAACGCCGTGCAAGTATACCTAACATCGACCGAAAAGAAAAGCCCCTTGCGGAAAAAATCAAAGAAAATCCCCACCAGCGGCAGGATAGCACGGCTTGCTGGAAAGCCGTGTTCTCCATCGGGTTCGCTCGCCGGGGTCTGCATCAGTGGGAAGGATAATTTGCAACTGTTGGAGGAACCCTTGCCACCGTGGAGTGTTCTGTATAGGGTAAGCGCGAACGAGAAACCTTGGGGCGAGACAGGTCTGGCGGCATGCGCGACACGAAAGGAACGGCCATGAAAACGGATCGACCGACGGCACGCAAGGCAATGTTCCTGTGGGCATTGGCGATGGTGTTCCCGATGGCGCCTTCTTGTGCGAAATCCGATGCGGCGTCGCCTGAGGCCACGCAGGCGGCCGCGACTGCGCCGGAATCGAGTCCCGCCCAGCCCGCCACGGCATCGGCGCCTGCTGTCGTCTTGGTAAAACCTCCCGCGCGAGTGGCGTTGCCCGCCGACGCCTGGACGCCCGACCTCGTGCCCGAGATCGTCGTGTACGACTTCCGGCAGGAGGACGTGCCGGACGGCGCGGTGGCGGAATGGAAGTCGCGCGGCGTGAAGCCCCAGACGGCCAAGGGCAAGGCGACGAAGCTCCCCGAGATGGGCGGCGTCCTGTTTTCCGCCGGGACGTCCGAAGGCCTCTCCTGGCCGAAGGACAATCGCGGGCTCTGGCTGAACCGCTGGTGGGTGGTGATCGCCCGTGCGGACATGGCGGGCGTGGCGAAGGACGTGCCGGCGATGACGGTCAACGGGGCGGCCGGCGGGTCGATGCGCAGGCAGCCGTACGTCCGCTTCGTCGGCGGCGAGGGCAAGTTGCAGTGCCTCCTGCACAGCCCGGCCGGGCCGGCGGTCCAGCAGGCCGACTTTGGCAAATCCTTCGCCGACTGGAACATCGTCGTGGGGTTCCGTCGCGGGGGCCAGTATCACGCCTGGATCAACGGCGCGAAGCAGCCGCCCATTCCCTTCACCGGAATGGAGCCCAACCGCGACGCCAACTCCCTCAGCGGCATGGGCGTCAACGAGGTCGTCAAGACGCTGGCGGCGAACGTGGCCGTCGACTGCGCGATCGTCGGGCAGAGCGAACTGAACGACGCGCAGGTCGACAAGCTGGTCGGCTGGGCGCATTGGCGCGCGGGTCGCCAGGACCTGCTGCCGGCGGACCATCCGTACAGGAAGGCCCCGCCCCGCGGCCTGGACGCCAACGACAGGCCCGAGCTGTTCACCTTCGACCTGGACGCGTGGACGAAGTGGGTCGAGGTCTGCAACAAGACCAAGAAGGCCCACCGGGGCAACCCCGCGCCGCCGGCGGACGACGGAAAGGGCAACGACTACTCCGTGGTGTTCTTCGACGATTTCAAGGCCGACAGCGTGGTGGACGATCTGACGGGCGGTCCGAGCGACATCTGGTACTGCCCGACGCACCTGTCGGGAATCAACGTCAGCGCCCAGGCGGTGCGGAAGTCCGACAAGCCGTCCTGCTACGTCCACGACCCCCGCGGTTCGGGCACGATGACGTTGCGCATGCTGGACGTCGGCGGGCGCTGGCGGAGCGGGGCGTTCAGCTCGGTCAACAAGGAAGGCCTGGGGCGTTCGTGGGACAAGGGGCGGTTCCGCATCCGGTGCAAATTCCCGCGCCTGGCGGCGCCGCGCCCGGGGTTCTTCCCGGCCTTCTGGAGCTACGGCACGGAGCACCTGTTCTGGCGGACGCGAAACCGCGTGGAGATGGATTTCTTCGAATACGACGGGCGGAACGGCGCCTGGATCAACACCACGCTGCACGTCCACGCCGCGCCGATCGCGTACGACATCCCGGAAATCCGCCAGTCGCCGGACGTCCGGTACAAGCTCGACGGCAGGGAGCTGGTCCCCAAGAACAACTTCGACCCGAAGATCGACATCTATGACGGCCAGTACCACGTCTGGGAGTTCCGGATCGAGGACGACTTCAGCTATCTCATCGTCGACGACAAGGAAGTGGTGCGCGTGCCGACCGAGAAGTGGCTGCGGGTCAAGAAGTACATCATGGTCGACTGGGCGCTGCGGGCCAAGGAGCGTCCCGCCG
>JAKPKY010000128.1 GCA_029553505.1 Planctomycetota bacterium | reverse complement strand
AGCGCCTCGCGCTCGGGTGCGTCGAGTTTTCCGTTGCGGTCGGCGTCGTGCCGGGCGACGAGTTTGTTGCCCCAATCCTCCAGGGCGGCGGCGGTCTGTTCGCTGAAGGCGATTTGCTCGTCGGCCGTCACCACGCCGTCGCCGTCGGCGTCCATGGCCTGGCGCATCCGCATCGCGATGCGCAGACCGGCGCCCATCATTCGCACCATGGCGGCGCGCTGCTCCTCCGGCGTGACCTTTCCGTCGCCGTCCAGGTCCATCGTGCGCATGCGCAGGTCCGTGCCGACCTGCCCGAGTTGCCGGCGGAACTCCTTCCAGGAGGCCTCCTCGGCGGGGCTGAGCTTCCCGTCGCCGTCGTCGTCGAAGTGCGTCATCAGCCAGCGGGCCTCGAGGTCTTGCCACGGCTGCTGGCGGGCATGGCGGTCTTCGTTCATCGCCTTGCGCTCGGAGTCGCTGAGTTTCCCGTCGCCGTCGGCGTCGTACTGGGCGAGGCGTTCGTTCCGGTTCCGCTCAGCCAGGTCCGCGAAGGCGGCGCGGCGTTCGTCTTCGTTGAGCCGGCCGTCGCCGTCGCTGTCGTATTGGCGGAACGCCTCGTCGCGGATGACGGCGCCTCGTCGGCCCGGGCGCGTCGCGGGGGACGTTGCGGGCGGGCGCAAGTCGCCCGCCGCGGAGGGAATCTTTCGCGATGCCAGCGATCGATTCGCGGCGTCGCGTTCCGCGCCGGTCAATCGTTCGTCGCGGTTGGCGTCGAAAGCGGCCAGCACGCGCTTGCGCAGGTCCAGGCGGTAGGCGTCGGCCTCGAACCAGTCGATCGTCCCGTTTCCGTTCCTGTCGAACGCGCGGAGGCCCGCCCAGGTGTCGAAGGAGCGGGCGAAGGCGCCGTCCTTCCCCGCCGTGTCGGCGAATTCCTTCTCGCTGAGTTCGTTGTCCGCGCCGGCGGCCTGGAAGAACCGTGCCCGTTCCCCGCCGGCGTCGTAGGGGTCCACGGCGGCCTGGCAGAGGTCGGGAACGGTCGCGGGGGCGGTCGTCTGCGCTGGCGCGGTGGTCTGCGCCATGACCAGGTCACAAGTCCCAATGCCACAGATCGCCAAGGCCGACAGGGCGAAATGCAGGTTCATGGTTCGAATCCTTATTCCCCACGCCGTAGGGAGTGCGTACCAGTATACCGAGTGGAATCAACCGGCGACAATCCGCCTGCGAAAATCGTCCCGGAAAGCGGCCGGATCGGCGTGGGACGACGAAATTTTTCAAAAGTGGGCAATCCCTTCGCCGGAAAGATGTTATGCTGGTACGCGAAAAAGGAGTTCCTGCGTATCCGGCGAAGGCGCCCCGGGGACCATTCCGGGAATTCGCAGGGGGAGAAGATTCTTCGGCTCCTACGGAACCACCGGGCGCGAGGGGGGTTGAAATTTTACGTGCCGCGTTTTGCGCTTGCGGCCTGTCGGCAACACGAGGCGGAGTCGTGTCATGAGCATCGTGGAGGTGCTTCTCGACAAGGGATTGATCACGCCGGAGCACCTGGCGCGGGCGATGGACCTGCGCCGCACGGACGGGGTGCGCCTGGACCTGGCCCTGGTCAAACTGGGTTTCGTGACCGAGGAGGTCCTGCTCAAGGTGCTCAGCGAGCAACTGGCGATTCCCATGGTGGACCTCCAGAACGTCACGATCGACGTCGAGACGCTCCGCTCGCTTCCGGCGAAACTGGTCTACCGCAAGCACCTCGTTCCGATCGCGCGGGAAAACGGCTCGCTGACGGTGGCGACCAGCGACCCGTTCGACCTGTACGCCTTCGACGAACTGCGGATGCTGACGGGCCTGGAGATTCGCCCCGTGCTGGCCGCACGCGAGGAAATCGACAAGGTCATCAAGACTCACTACGGCGTCGGCGGGGAGACCATCGACGAGATGCTCAGCACCGACGACCTGGAGGTCGTCGACCAGGGAACGGGGGAAAACGAGGACCTGCTGGAGATGGCGCAGGAAGCGAGCGTCATCAAGCTGGTCAACGAGATCTTCCTGGAGGCGCTGAACGAGGGCGCCAGCGACATTCACATCGAGCCGTACGAGAAAGACCTGTCCATCCGCTACCGTATCGACGGCGTGCTGCACGACGCGTCAGTGCCGCGCCAAATCCGCAACTTCCAGGCCGCCATCATCAGCCGCATCAAGATCATGGCCCACCTGAACATCGCCGAGAAGCGCCTGCCCCAGGACGGACGCATCAAGCTCCAGGTGGGCGGGCGACAGGTCGATGTGCGAGTCAGCGTCATCCCCATGCTCTTCGGAGAGGGGATCGTCATGCGACTGCTCGACCGCTCGCAGGTGATGTTCACCCTTCCGCAGTTGGGCATGGCAGAGGACACATTCGGAATCTTCCACAAGCAGATCGCCAAGCCGCACGGCATCCTGCTGGTGACGGGCCCGACCGGCAGCGGAAAGACCACCACCCTCTACGCGGCGCTCCAGGAGATTGTCAGCCCGGAGATCAAGGTGCTGACGGTGGAAGACCCGGTCGAGTACCACCTGGACGGCGTCAACCAGATCCAGGTGGCGCCGAAGATCGGCATGACGTTCGCGCGGGGCCTGCGGGCGATCCTCCGGCACGATCCGGATGTGGTGATGATCGGCGAGATTCGCGACCTGGAGACGGCCGAGGCCGCCATCCAGGCGGCGCTCACCGGGCACCTGGTGCTCAGCACGCTGCACACGAACGACGCCGCCTCCGCCGCCACGCGACTGCTGGACATGGGCGTGGAGCCGTACCTGGTGACCAGCACGCTCAACGCGGCCATGGCGCAGCGCCTCGTGCGGACCGTCTGCGCCGAGTGCAAGGAGGCGTACGAGCCCGACCCGGAGACGCTTCCGGCGGACCTGGCGCTTCCGCCTGGGCAGAAACTCTACCGGGGCGCGGGCTGCCGGCGCTGCCGGGGCACGGGGTATCGCGGGCGCACCGGGCTGTTCGAGCTGCTCGGCGTCACCGAGCCCGTGCGGGAGAAGGTCATGGATCGCGCCCCGGCCGGGGTGATCCTCCAGACCGCCCGGCGCGAGGGGCTGCGCGTCCTCCGCGAGGACGGGTGGGTCAAGGTCCTGGCGGGCGTGACCACCCCCGAAGAAGTGATTCGCAGCACGATGGCTTGACCGTTCATTTCGGATTGCAATTTCGGGTTGTCCGTCCGCGCGGCGCGAGGGGAAAGGCGGACAGGCAGCGGCGAAAATCCAAAGCGGGTGAATGCGGATGCCTTTGTTCCAGTACATTGCCAGGGCTGCCGACGGCCAGGAGGTCACCGGCACGCTCGACGCCGAGAGCGAGGAAGCCGTCGTCCGCAGCTTGGACGAGCGCAAGCTCTACCCGGTGCGCGTGACGGAACAGTCGCCCCTTCGCCGCGCGATGCGGGGCGGGCGGGTGCGCCTCCGCGACCTGTCGGTGGCGTACGGGCAACTGGCCGACCTGCTCCGCGCGGGCGTTCCGCTGCTGCGGGCGCTGGAGACGCTCGTCCGCGCCGCGACCAACGCCGCGCTGGCCAAGGCGATCGCCCAGGTACGCGACGAAGTCGCCGCGGGCAAGACCTTCGCCGACGCGATGTCCGACCAGCCGCGGACCTTCAACCCCCTCCACGCGGCCATGGTCCGCGCCGGCGAGCGAGCGGGATTCCTGGAAGACGTGCTGGCCAACCTCGCCGAGTTCCTCGAGCGCCAGGATGAACTGCGGTCGAAGATTCACGGTGCGATGATCTACCCGGTGGTGCTGGCTGTCATGGGCGTCGCGGTGACGACGGGCATCCTCGTGGGCGTCGTGCCGCGATTCCGGACGTTCTTCGCGGGCATCACGCTGCCGGCGCCGACGGCGATGCTCTTTGCCCTCAGCGCCGCGCTGACCGAACACCTGACGCTGATGCTGGGGACCCTGGCGGCTGCGATCATCGCCGTGACGATGTTCTTCCGCAGCCCGACGGGGCGGCGCGCGTGGGGACGGTGGCAGCTCCGCGTGCCCCTGATGGGAAAGGTCATCCGTCTGCTGGGCATCACGCGGTTCTGCCGCATCCTCGGAACGATGCTGCACAACGGCGTGCCGATCCTCCAGGCGCTGGCGATCAGCAAGGACGCCGCCGGCGTCGGGCCCCTCACCGACGCGATCGAGCAGGCCGCCGAAAACGTCAAGGCGGGCGACACTCTCGCCGAACCCCTCAGCCGCAGCGGGCTGTTCCCCGCCGAGATCGTCGAGATGATCGCCGTCGGAGAGGAGTCCAACCAACTCGAGAAGGTGCTGGTGCAGGTGGCCGACACCATCGAGCGGCGCACCAACCGCCAGGTGGATACTGCCGTCCGACTGATCGAGCCGTTGATTCTGGTGCTCATGGCGGTGACAATCGGGTTTGTCGCGGTAGGGTTGCTGTACCCGATTTTCACGATGGCAGGATTGATGAAGAGATAAACCGCTTCCGGCCCGTCCCTGGGCGGGACGACGGGAGCAATCGACATGTGGAAAGGAAGACGCAAATGACGAACAGGGCCAGAACGCGCCGGGCATTCACGCTGATCGAGGTCATGCTGGTGATCGCACTCGTGGTGATCCTGGCGGGAGTGGTGTTCTTCACCGTCGGGCGGACGGGCGAAGGCGCCAAGGTGGACATGACGGATGTCCTGATCAAGAAGGTCAGCGGGGGTGTGGAGCGGTACTGCGCCGACCTGGGGCACTACCCCACCGAGGAAGAGGGCGGGATCAACGCGCTGGTGACCAAGCCGAACTTCGAGACCGAGGAGGCCGGGCAGCGCTGGCGCGGACCGTACCTGAGCCCCGAGGATCTCAAGGATCCGTGGGGCAGCGCGCTGCACTACGAGGCGGTCACCGCGGGTGACACGACCGCCGGCGGAAAACCGTACAAGATCTGGTCGAACGGGCCTGACAGGCAGGACGGCAGCGAGGATGACATCCGCAACTGGAGCGAGCAGACCGGCATGTGAGGCGCAAGCCTTCACGCTGCTGGAGGTGATGCTGGCCTTGGCGCTGCTGGCGATCGTCAGCGGCGTGATGGTCTTCACCGTCGGGCAGTGGCGCGACGACGCCCGCCTCGACGAGGGGCTCGAACGGTTTGAGACGGCGTTGCGCCTGGCTCGCGCCGACGCCGCCCGCCTGGGCCGGCGCGTCCAGATGCGTTTCGACGACGAAGGCAGGATCTTGTCGTTGTGGATCGAGCAGGACCTTGCCGAGAGCGGGCAGGAGTTCGCCCCGTTCGATGCCTGTACGTGGGACAGCGAGTTGCCGGGCGGGCGCGTGATTGTCCGCCGCTGCGAGTTGACCGGCCCGAGCGCCTATCAACCTCTCGGCGCCGAACGGCTCGCCTCGGCGGCTGCCACGGGCGAGCCGCGCGAACCGCTGACGTTCTACGCCGACGGGTCTTGCGATTCGGCCGTGATCGAACTGACCTCGACGGCCGGGACAGACGATCGGACGGCGCTGGTGGAATTAAGCGGGTTGGGCGGAACGATCCGCGGGCAGATTTTCACGCAGGCCGCCATCGAGGAATATCGCCAAGCCGCCGAAGGGCGATGAGTGGAGTCATGAAACGACCGATCGTGACAGGACGACGAATTTCCAGTGCCCGCCGGCGCGGCGCAGTGCTGCTGGAGGTTGTCCTGGCGCTGGCGCTGTTCCTCACGGGCGCCGGGGTCGTCGTCGGAAGCCTGCTGACGTCGATCGAGGCAGGCCGTCGGGTTCGCGACGAGGCTCGCGCTGCCGACCTGGTTGTCACGATTCTCAGCGAGGTGCAGTTGGGGCTCATCGCCCCGGAAGAAACGCCTGCGCCCCAGCCCTTCGCCGACGCGCCCGAATGGACCTGGCAGCTTCGCGCCCAACCGGTGGAGGGCGCCGATCCCCTGGCGACGCTGATGCGCGTGGAAGTGGTCGTCGCCCGCGTCGATGGACGATACGCCGCGCGCTTGGCGCGGCTGGTCCGTCCGGGGCAGGAAAGCGCGGAACTCCTCCCGCTGGCCCGGGCGATGCAAGGGGGGCGACCATGACCCCCAGACCATCGCAACCCGCCACCCCGTTGCCGGACCGGCGCCGCGGCTTTACGCTGCTGGAGGTGATGCTGGCCGTAGCGCTGTCGGTGCTGGTGGTCGGCGCGGTCCTCGCGCTGCACAGCTACGCGCGGTCTGTCCGCCAGGACGTATTGGCCGACGTGGAGACTGTCAGCGACATCCGCTTGGCGATGGATCGCCTGTCGGGGGAAATTCGCTCCTCGCTGGGTTACCAGTTCATCGCAACGGGGCTGGCCAGGGAGAGCGGGCGGGTGGAGTTTGTGGCGGCGGCCTTGCCTGCGCCGTCGGCCTGGGGGCAGACGAGCCTGACCGACCCGCGGAACAATCCCCCGCCGCAACATGACCACGAGATTGTCGGCTACCGCTTGCGCGTCGCTCTCGACGAGCAGGGCGAGCCGATGCTGGACATCGACGGAAACCCGATTGTCGAGGGCCTGGAGCGGACCAGTCAGAAGGTATTGACGCTGGTGGCCGAAGAAGGCAAGCAGGTCGAGGCGTCGCTGCTGAGCACGCGGATCCGGTTTTTCCGCGTGGAATATTTCGATCCCCAGGGTACGGCCGATTCCCACTGGATGGACCAGTGGCCGGAACAGGACATGCCTCCCGCCGTCCGGATCACGCTCGGGGCCGAACCGCTCCCGCTGGGCGTCGAGCCCGCCGAGTATCCCTACGAGAAGTTCCAGCGCGTGATCGACATTCCCACTTCCGGGCGGATCGCGAGCGCCGCGACGGACAGCACGAACGCGGAGGATATGCCATGAGCCGCCGCGGAACGGTCCTGCTGGCAGTGCTGGTCCTGACGGCAATGGCCGCCATGCTTGCGGGCAGTCTGATGTTCCGCATGCGGGCGGAAACCGCCGCTGCCGCAAACGGCGCCGGTGCGGAGCAGGCCTACGCCGCCGCCATGAGCGGCGTGGAGCGGGCGATGGCGATCCTCCGCACCGCCGCCGGGGATCGCGAGCAATGGTTCGACAATCCCGTGCTTCTGTCCGACCAACTTGTCTTCGACGATGGGGCGACCGCGTGGTACTTCACCGTCTACGCCGAAAATCCGGACGAGCCCGGCACGATGCGGTTCGGCCTGACGGACGAGTCGGGCAAGCTGAACCTCAATGTGGCCAACGAGCGTCAGCTTGCCGCCCTGCCCTCCGTGACGACGGAACAGGTCGATTCGCTGCTGGATTATCGCGACCAGGACAGCCAGCCCAGACCCGAAGGCGCCGAGCAGGACTACTACGACCGTCTGGCGAATCCGTATCTCATCAAGAATGGTCCGCTGGCGACGGTGGAGGAGTTGCTGCTGGTCAAGGGATTCGGCGCCGCCGCGGTGTATGGCGAGGACGTGAACCTCAACGGCACGCTCGATTCCGGAGAAGACGACGGTGACCGAAGCTTCCCCTATCACGACAACGGCGACGGCCAACTTGACCGCGGACTCAAGTCGATGTTGACGGTCTTCAGCTACGAGCCGAACACCGCCTCCGACGGGCAAAATCGGATCAACCTCAACGGCGACCTTCGCGGGTTGGAGAGCGTCGGCCTGCCGGAACAGGCGGTCCAGCTCATCCAGGCTTACCGGGCCGACGGAAATACGTTTACTCACCCGGCGGATCTGTTGGAGATGACGTACCGTTCGCAAGGGGGGGCGGGTTCAGATGGTGGCCGGCGGGGCAGGAGTCGGCGCGGCGGGGGAGGCGAAGGCGAAGAACTCCGCTCCGGAGTGGGGGCGACGGAACTGGCGATGGTCCTGGACCGCCTGACGACGCGCCCCGCCGGATCCCAAGGCGCCGCTTTCGGGCGAGTCAACGTCAACACCGCGTCAGTCGAGGTTTTGACGGCCGCCCTGACCGGCGTTGTGGAAGACGCAGCGTCCCTGGCCCGGCGGATTATCGAGGCCCGCGCCGAGCAGACCGACGAGGACCTTCAGACCATCGCCTGGCTGTACGCGGGCGACGTGGTGAATGCCGACACGTTCAAGAAAATCGCCCCGTTCCTGACTGCGCGTGGATACCAGTTCTCGCTCCGCTGTGTGGGATTCTCCCCCGCGACGGGACGATTCCGCGCCGTCGAGGCCGTCGTTGATCTGGGCAAGGGCGAGCCCCGGATCGTGTATCTTAGAGACATTACCCGCCTGGGCAGGCCCCTGTCGCTGGCAGGTCCCGGCAGCGCGAGAGCCCCGTAAATGCGAACGCTCATCGAAAAACTCAGGTCCGTCTTCCCCGACACGCGGACGTCGGAAGTGGTGGCGGTCGATTTCGACAGCCGCAGGCTCCGGATTGTCCAGGCCCGGCAGACCGGCGAGGCGACGCGATTCCTCCAGATGACCTGCGCGGACATGCCCGCCGATGTGAACGTCTCCGACGCGACGGCCGTAGGACAGTTCCTCGGGCGCACCCTCCGCGAGATGTCGCTGGAGAACGCCCGCGTGACGATGAGCGCCTCGCGCGGGCAGGCGGTGCTCAAGCCGCTGTCGCTTCCGCCCGGGACGGCCGACGGGGAACTGGCGGGGATGGTGCAGTATCAGGTGTCGCGTGAGCTTCCGTTCGGGCAGGACGAAGCGGTGATCGACTTCACGATCGAACGCCATTACGACGCCGATGTCCAGCCGGGCGCGCCGCAGGGACGCGACGTGCTGGTAGCCGCTGTCACCGTGCCCGTGGTGGACTTCTACCGCAAAGTCGCCGAGGAGGCGGGTGTGCGACTGGTGCGCTTGGGCCTGCGCCCCTACGCCGACGCCAAGTGCGTGGAGATGTGTCGTGCCGTCGACGGTTCGCAGCGCGTCGCGATCGTCCACGTCACCGCCGACGAGACCGAGATCGACATCCTCGTCGGCGCGTCGCTGGCGTTCAGCCGCTCGGCGTTTGTGAAGATTCCAGCGTTCCCCTCGGGCACAGTTCCGCAGGCGGAAGCCGCCGTCGGCGCCGTGGTCACCGAGGTGGTGCGAAGCCTCCAGAGCTTCCAGACGATCGAGCGCGGCGGGCGGATCGACCGCATCCTCGTCGCCGGGGGGACGGGCATCGAGCGCCAAGTGGCGGACCTGCTCTCGCGCAGGTCCGCCGTGCCGTGCGAGATGTTCAAACCCGGCACGGCGCTGGGTTTGGACGAAGGGGTAGACACGTCGGGATTCATCTCGGCGCTGGGACTGGCCGCGGCGCCGGCCCGCAGGAACGCGCTGCCGTTCGACTTCCTCAGTCCCAAGCGCCCCGCGGCCGTGCGCGACATGCGGAAAATCCGTCTGGCCGCGATTTCCGGCGCTGCGGCACTGCTGGCGGTCGTGGGGTTGGCCGTTGGAGTGGGGCGGATTTCCTCGCGTCGATCCGACGTGAATCGCCTGCGCGAGGAGCACAACCGGCTCAAGGAGGCCAACCGCGCCGTCGCTGCGCTGGAGAAGCGAGTCCGGCAGATCGATTCGTGGAATGCCCAGGCGGACTGGTTGGACCACTGGGCTTACCTCAGCGGGTTGTTCCCCCCGGCGCAGGATGCTTACGTGACCTCCCTGCGAAGCAACGCCGATGGCACGTTGTCGGTCGCGGTGCAGGCGACAGGACAGCAGGTAATCTCGCACCTGGTTACGCGCCTCCAGAACGCCGGATACACCGTGAGTCCCGGACCGGTTTCGCCCACCCGGGACCGCTACGGATACGCCCATGGGTCGGTGCTCAAGCTTTCGATCGCCCGGAACATGAATCCCGACCTGCGCAGCGTGTCGCTCGCGACTCGTCCTGCCGACGACTCGCCACGCGGGGTGGCGCTGGCCCGAGGCGGAGGCGCGCCGTCGGCGCGGCGTGATGAGCGTCCCCCAACTGCCTCCGCCACGCCGACTGCCGCCGCAGCGCCTGCCGCTGCGCCGTCGGCAGGAGGACAGAACGGCGTGCCAAACCTGCGGAACGCTTCGTTCGACGCTTTCGCCCCCGGCACACAGGGCCTCGACCGACTGACAGGGCAGTATGCGTCATTCCGCGCTACGCTCGGTGAAGCCAGGCAGGATTTCCTGATCTCCTCCGTCAACGGCGCGGATTATGTCTGTCACGAAGTGTATGACCGGGAATCCAACCGGGCGATCCTTGCCTATTTCCGCAAGGATTCCCGGGGATTCCGGGCATTGGAATCGCAGAAAAACCGTGCGGCGGGAGCGAATCGGGACATTACAGTCAAGTTTTATGGTAAAGCGCATTTCATCCCCACGAATTGGCAGTCGTTGCAAGGTCGGACGGCCTGCCCGGTGGCGGTGATCGTGGATTGGTTGCGATAATCGGACCTTTGCACCGGTCGGTTGTCCCTGACCAAGGCGGAAAAAGGGAACTGTGGGAGCTGCATGACTCGGCGTGAGAAGATTCTGGCGATGGTGACGGGCACGGCGATGGGATGCTTCGTGCTGTATGCGGGCGTCGACAAGCTGCTGCTCGCGCCGGCGCGGGAAGCGCAGGAGCAGGCGCTGTCGCTGCGTAATGGGATTACCGAGCTCCAGCGCGCCAACGCCAAACAGGATGGCTACCAGCGCCGCCTCGCCGCATTCGACGAACGGGTTTTCGGTGACACCGAGTCCGAGGCTGTCAGCGCCATGCAGGGCTGGCTGATGACGCTGCTGCACGAAAACAATCTCTCCACGCAATCGCTCAAGCCGATCCGCGGCCGCGTGGTGCCGAAGGTCTATGCCGAAGCGGGATGGGCGGTCAGCGCGCAGGGCGCCCAGGACGACGTCGTCACGTTCCTTCACCAACTCCAGGCAGACCCGCATCTCCACCGCGTGGATAACGTGCTGCTGACCCCACTTCTGCGGGAAGGCAAGATGGACCTCCAGTTGCGGTGCACGACGCTGATGCTGGACCGCGCTTCCGGAGAGCGGGCGCCGACAACCCGCCTGGCGGAAATCACGCCGGCGGAACCGGACGACGAACGGCGCCGGGGTTTCGAGATGATCGCATCACGCGACCTCTTCCGTCCGTACGTGAAACGGCCTCCTCCTCCGCCTCCTCCTTCCCCGATGCCGGCCCAACCCCCGCCGTCCCGCGGAGAGCCTGCTCCGGCCCAGCCAGACTACCGAGTAGCTGACCTGAGCACCTGGGCGGGCGTGCCCGAAGTCTACGTGCGGGACCCGGCGACGAGACAGGAACGCGTCTTCCGCGTCGGAGATAAACTCGCTGGCGGGCGGATTGTCCTGATCGACTACCGCGTCATGCCCAAGCACAACGACCCGGAAATTCTCTGCTCCAGTCGTGTGATTGTCCGAATCGGCGAGTCGTATTATGCCATCGAGCGGGGCGACCGCCTGACGGAAAAGTATCCGTTGCGCCCCGAGCAATTGCCCGACGAGTTGAAGGCGTCGGACAAGGAATCCGCGCCCCCGGCCCAGGCAGCCGACGGACGCAAGGCTGTGTGAATCCCGTAGCAGGCCTCGCTCAATCGCGGGGCAAGCAGCACAAGGAGAACGGTGATGCAAGGCGAACGCATCGCGACAACCATCCTGGCACTGTTCCTGCTGACCGCATCCGGGACGGCACAAACGCTCCCGTCGGGGGAACAGGCGCCCGCAACACAGACGGATTCGTCGCCTCTTGCCGTGGAGACGGGACCGGCGGAACGGGCGGTCGAACCGATGACCCAGCCCGCGACATCCACGGAGCCCGCGCCTGCGTCGGAAGCGACGACTTCTGTTACCCCCGCCGAGGTAGAGGCGCCTGCCTCTGCGCCGACAACCGGTGCGCCCGCCCCTGCGCCTGATGCAACAGAAACGACTGTCACAGAGGAAGACCGGAACATCCGCTTCCAGTTCGAAAACGTGCCTTTCACGCGCGTCATCACGCGCTTTGCGCAGATGACCGGTCGCCCACTCGTCGGAGACGCTCGCGTCGAGGGCGAACTGACGTTCATCGATGCCGAGCCCTATACCTACGCCGAGGCGCTGGACACCCTGAACATGCTCCTGGCGATGCGGGGATTCGCCCTGATGGAGTCGGGGCGATACCTGCGCCTCGTGCCCCTGGCGCAAGTGCAGCAGATGCCCCTCAAGATTCTCAAGGGGCTCGATCAGACCGAGGGCGTCCGCCCTGGGCAGATCGTCACCGTGCTGGTGCCGATGAAATACATCGACTCCAATGAAGCTGCCAAGATGGTCGTTCGGATGGTGTCCTCCTTCGGGTCAATCTCGCCGATGGTCAAGGGAAAGGGAATCGTCATCACCGACACGCTGGAGAATATCCGGCGGATCCGCGCGCTGCTGGGCGAGA
>JAKPKY010000081.1 GCA_029553505.1 Planctomycetota bacterium | reverse complement strand
GGCGCGACGCGCGGGCCCCCGCGGGCGACCGCCCCGCGAGGCGCTTGGCCAGCAGGTGCAGGCGTTCCAGGCGCCGCAGGAATTGCGCGTCGAAAAATCCGTGGAGCTTTCGTCCGACCATGCCTTGAGCATAGCGTTCCGCCCGCGCGGCGGACACCCAAAATCCCCTGGGATTGCGACTAGGCTCTGTCTGAAAACTCGCAATCCGGGGGCGCCACGGCTTGCTTGTCAAGCCGTGTAGCCGCAAGAACACTGCTTGCAAGCAAGCAGTGCCACCCTTGTTGATACGTCTGGCGAGGAGTTTTCAGACAGAGCCTAGGACGGTCTGGCCAGCGCCGCCTGCTCGTGCCGGAGAATGCGCTCGGCGAGTTGTTCGGTGTCGGACGAGTCGATGAAGTCCTCGATCGCCCCGGGCTCGTGGAAGATCCGCGCCAAGCGCGCCAGCACGTGCAGATGCGTCCGGTCGTCCTTGCAACAGACCAGGAAGAACAGCCGCGTCAGCGAACCATCCTCCGCGCCGAAGGGAATCCCGCTGGTGGTCACGCCCACCACCACAAAGCTGCGCGCGATGTCATACGGCAGCGGATGCCTCGGATGCGGGATCGCCACGCCGGGGAGCATGGCCGTCGTGCACAATTGCTCGCGCTGGCGGATTTCGTTGAGCAGTTCCACGCGTGCGTGGACCACCCCGGCGCGGTCGGCTACGTCCACCAGGGCGCGGATCACTGCATCGGCAGTCCGGGCATCGAGGGGGACGGCCAGTCCGCCGTCGGGGATCATCGGGTGCAGCAGGAGTTCCTCTTCCGCAAAGCCGTGGTGCCGGCTGACGCCCTTCTCGATGCCCGCCAGGCGGCGCTTGTCGAGTTGGGGCATGGACAGCTCGATCCAGTGGTCGACATCGGACTTGGTGAACCGGAATTTCCCTCCCACCTTGCGACAGGGGATCTGCCCCCTGCTGGCCAGCTTGGCCAACTCGCGCCCGTCGATGTGCAGGTAGGCGGCCACCTGCTGCTCATTCATCTCTTCGTGAGGCATGGCGCAGCCCTTTCACCGTGCGATGCTACCACCGCCCGGCGCGGGGCACAAGGGCCGCCCCGGCGGCTCGCCCACGGCGCGATTTCGCAACCGCGTCCGCCGAACGATTGACATTCATCCTTTGGGGGAATAGAGTTAGATAGGAAGACCGCTTCACGGTGGTTTCACGTCGCAAGAGCAATTGGCCGATACATTTGATACGTCCAGGGAAGGAGTATATCCATGTCCAACCAGACGGGCAGGTTTCGGTGGGTTGTGCGGGCCGGGTATGCAGCAACGATCGTATCCCTGGCGATTCTCGCGGTGTTGCTGGTCGGGTCGGTGGCGATGCTGGTGCGGACGGTCCTCCTTGCCCCGTCGTGGGAATCCATCGGGTTCTGGATCGCCGCCATCCTCGTGGAAGGGCTTGTCGCCGCGGGCCTCTTCGCGAGTTACGGGGCGCTTCGCGTGCTGGTGTCCAACGAGTACGAGGTCACGGTTATCCGCGACCGTTTCGACCGGATCGAAACCCTCCTGAGCGATTTGAGCGAATCCAGCCGCAAGCTCCTCGAACTGGTCAGCCTGTCCGATCGTGCCAAGAGTCTCCTGTTCCGCGAGCAGGAGATCGAAGCCTTCCGCGAGGCGGTGCACGACAACCTGATGAAGCAGGACTACAACACGGCTGAGAAAATGATCGAGATGATCGAGAAGGACCTTGGATTCACCGACGAGGCCCAGCGTCTGCACGAGGAGGTGCTGGCAAACCGCAAGGCGACGCTGGACGAAAAGATTGACCGCGCGATCGCGCGGATTCAGCAGATCATCGACCGCCACGATTGGACCCAGGCGCTGCGGGAGACGAAGCGGATCCTGCGCCTGTTCCCGAAGAACGAGAAGGTCGTCGCGCTTCCGGAGCGCATCGAATCGGCCCGGGCCTCGCACAAGCGCGACCTGCTGCACGACTACGGCGAGGCGGTGCGACGCAACGACGTGGACCGCGGCATCGAGCTGCTGCGGGAGCTGGACCGCTACCTCACGCCGCAGGAGGCCGCCGCGCTCCAGGAATCCGCCCGCGGGGTGTTCCGCGCCCGACTGCACAATCTCGGCGTGCAGTTCGCCATCCGCGTCACCGAGAAGCAGTGGAACGAGGCCATCTCCGTCGGCGAGGAAATCATCAGCGGGTTCCCCAACTCTCGCATGGCCAGCGAGGTCCGCGCCAAGATGGAGCAGCTTCGCACCCGCGCCGCACAGGAAAACGCCTGACGCAACCGCCCAAAGGCAGCGCCGGACGACGGGGTCGCCGGGGTATTTCTCCCGCGAGGGGTTTGTCCTATACTTCCGTCCATGCGCCACGAAAAACCAAATGTCGTCTTTGTCTTCAGCGACCAGCAACGATGGGACACCTGCGGCTGCTACGGCCAGAAGCTCGACGTCACGCCCAATCTTGACCGCATGGCCGCCGAGGGAGTCCGCTTCGAGCGGGCGTTCACCTGCCAGCCGGTCTGCGGACCGGCGAGGGCGTGCCTCCAGACGGGCAAGTACCCCACCGAAATCGGTTGCTACCGCAACGACATCGCCCTTCCGCTCGATGAGAAGACGCTCGCGCACCATCTCCGCGCGGCGGGATACGAAGCCGGCTACATCGGCAAGTGGCACCTGGCGTCCACGGGAAAGGAGCAGAATTATCGCACGCTTCCGGTCCCGCCGGAGCGCCGGGGCGGATACGACTTCTGGCTGGCGGCGGACGTCCTGGAGTTCACCTCGCACAGCTACGACGGGCACATGTTCGACGGAAACGGTCAGAAAGTGGTCTTCCCCGAGGGGCGATACCGCGCCGACTGCCTGGGCGATTACGCCGTGGAGTACCTTCGCACGCGTAAGGGCGACCGGCCGTTCTTTTTGTTCCTGTCTTTCATCGAGCCGCACCACCAGAACGACCACAACCGCTACGAAGGACCGAACGGATCGAAGGAGCGTTTCGCCGATTACGAGACGCCGGGCGACCTGATCGACACAGCCGGCGACTGGCGGGAGAACTACCCGGATTATCTCGGCTGCTGCCACGCCGTTGACGCGAACCTGGGGCGGATTCTCGACGAACTGGACCGCTTGGGGATCGCCGACAACACGGTGGTCCTCTACACCAGCGACCACGGTTCGCACTTCCGCACGCGCAATCCGGAATACAAGCGGTCGTGCCACGATGGTTGCCTGCGGATTCCGCTGGTCGTCCGCGGGCCGGGGTTCGCAGGCGGGCGCGTCGCGCGGGAGATGGTCAGCCTGGTGGACCTTCCGCCCACCGTGCTGTCGGCGGGCGGGGTGACGCCGCCTCCGACCATGCGAGGCCGGGCGATCCAGGGACTGCTCGACGAGAGCGCCGGCGACTGGCGGAACGAAATCTTCGCGCAGATCAGCGAATCGCAGGTCGGCCGGGCCCTGCGCACCGAGCGGTGGAAGTATTCCGTCCGCGCGCCGGACCTGCATGGAGGTTCCATCCCGGCTGCGGAGCGATACGCGGACGATTTCCTCTACGACCTCGACGCCGATCCCCACGAGCGGACGAACCTTCTCGGACGGGCGGAATGCAAGTCCGTCGCCGACGAATTGCGGGCCCGGCTGATCGAACGCATCGTCCATGCGGGCGAAAAACGCCCCGTCATCCAGTCCGCCTGGTAGCGGACAGGCGAACTCATTCTTCCAGGCGCGCGGCGCCGATGCGGGGTTCGTCGGCAGAGCGGAGCTTCCACCCCTGCGGACGACGGACCCAGTTGAGGTAGAAGAAGACCTTCATGGCCGCCCCGCCCAGCTCCGCCGTCTCCAGGCGCATCTCCGTCTCCACCGTCACCGTCGCCTGGTCGCCGGTGATCTCGATTTCCCAGTCGTTGACGGTGATTTCCTTCACGCGGAAGCGGGACTTCTCGCCCAGGGCCATCGCCATCGCGCCGGGCTTGTCCAGTCGGGCGCCGTGATAGACGCCGAGGAAATCGTCCGTCAGGTACGTGTTCAGCGCGTCGGCGCGGTTGGCGACGACGTCGCGGGCCATCTCCCGACAGGCGCGAACGATCTGCTGGCGATCCGTGGTCACCAGGACGCTGACGGCGAACACCCCCGCCGCCAGCACCGGCGGCGCGAGCAGCAGCCAGGCGACCTTGCGGCTGCGGCGCTCGTACCACACCGCCGCCAGTGCCAGTTCCGCGAACGCCAGGGCCACGTACGCCACGATCGGCTGGTCGGAGAGATAATCCAACATGGTGGCTCCAGTCCCCTTTCTTTGATCCTGCGCGGCGAGGGCGAAGGAGGGAAGTCTCGCCGTTGCCTTATTGTAAGCCTTGCCCCGACCGAGGGCTAAAGTTTTGATCCCTCGCTGGGCGATAAAGTTTGAGGATGTCGGTCATGGCAGAAACGAAAAGCTCCCGGAAATCCCTGATGCGCATCTCCGCCGCGGCAGCCGCGGCCGGGGTGAGCAAGCAGACTGTCGAGTATTACATCCTCATCGGACTCGTTCGTCCGATCCGTCGCGGCGACCGCGGGCGATTTTTCGACAACGCGCTGGTCGCACGCATCCGCCTGATCCGCCGGCTCAACGAATCGGGCTACACCCTTCGCGCGATCCGCGAGACGTACCTGCGAGACCGCTGACCGCCCCAGCCGGGCACGCCCCTGCTTCCATCGCGCGCGGCGTTTGCATAGAATATCCGGGCAATGGCCAAGAGCTTCGTGAAAATCTCGCTGGCCAGCAAGTTGCGCCTGGTGTTCGGCGCGGCGGTGCTGGCGATCATCGCCGCGGCGCTGATCGTGCCGTGGTATTTCATGGAGCTGCTGGCGGAGCAGGGTCTCCAGCCGGCGGCTGCGGAACTGACGCGCCTGCGGCTCAACGAGTGGATCCGCGACCATCCGGGAAATCCGGACGCTTCCAGCGAGGTGGCCAACCTCTACACGCTCGGCGCCCGCTCCGAAGGGCGCAAGGGACCGCTGTTCATCAAGCTGGACCCCAACCTCAAGAAGATGGACGCGCTGCTGACCCCGCCCGCCCGGCAGGCGCTGCGGATGTTCGTGCAGAACCCCGACCAGGACAGCCCCGCCATCATCCGAACCGAGGAGGACAACCAAACGGTCTACCGGTGTTTCCTGCCGGTCCGCGTCGATGCCGGCTGCGCGCGATGCCACAACCAGGCGCAGGATCCCAAGTTCCAGTATTCCAGCGGGCAACTGGTGGGCGTGATCGACGTCGCCCTGCCCGGCTCGCTCGCCAGCGGGCCGCTGATCTGGTGGACGCGCGGCACGTTTGTCATCGGCGGAATCCTCGCGGGCCTGCTGGCGATCATCAGCTTCGCCATCATCACGCAGCGACTGATTCTCCGGCCGGTCCGCAAACTGCGCGACATGGCCGACAAGGTGGCCGAGGGCGACCTGGCGGTCCGAAGCAGCATCCGGACCCAGGACGAGCTCCAGCGACTTGGCGAGAGTTTCAACGAGATGCTCGAGGCCATCGGCGCCCAGCACGAGAAGCTGCGCTCCGCCAACCGCGCGCTGGACCTGAAGCTCAACGAGCTGGCCGAGGCGAACGTGGCCTTATTTCAGGCCAACCAGGTGAAGACGGAGTTCCTCGCGAACGTCTCGCACGAACTGCGCACGCCGCTCAACAGCATCCTGGGGTTTTCCGACCTGGTCGCCGGCGCGTCCGACGAGCGGGTCCGCCGGTACGGGCAGAACATCGCCGCCTCGGCCCGCAGCCTGCTGGCGATGATTAACGACCTTCTCGACTTGGCGAAGATCGAGGCCGGAAGGGCCGAAGTGCGCTTCGACAAGGTGTCCGTCGCCGACGCCTGCCAGACGCTGCTGGCGCTGATGCAGCCGCTGGCGGACAAGAAGCAACTCGCGCTGGAAGGCGAGATCGCCCCCGACCTTCCGATCATCGTCACCGACGCGGGCAAGCTCCAGCAGATCCTTTATAACCTGCTGTCCAACGCGGTGAAGTTCACCCCTTCCGGGGGCAAGGTGACGCTCTCGGCTTCGACGGCCGGCGCGGGCGGAAACGGCGGGGAAGCGAGGGAAGTCGCCGTCTCCGTCGCCGATACCGGCCCGGGCATTCCCGAGGCGGACCAGCAGCGGATCTTCGAGAAGTTCTACCAGGGCGAGCGGTCGCTGACGAAGGAGAGCGGCGGAACGGGCCTGGGGTTGGCGATCTCCCGCGAGCTGGCCGTCCTGATCGGCGGTCGCCTTTCGCTGCGCAGCTCGCCGGGGCATGGAGCGGTGTTCACCCTCACACTGCCGATCGAGCCCGACTCCAACGGTGAAAGGGCGCGGCCCCGCGAGGCGCCGCCCGAAAAATCCTCCTGACCGTCTGGCGCTACTTCCGCCTGCCCAGCAGCCGTCGCAGGAGCATCTCCTCCCCCGAGCGGTTGCCCTCGACCAGGTGCCCGAGGAACTGCATCGCGTATCCCCCCACGAACAAGGCCAGCGCCGTCCACCACTGTTTCAGCAGCAGCGCCGCCGGCGCCGCGACGAAACACGCCGGGATTCCGACCATGTGCAGCCAGAAACTCGTGGGATTGCGGTGCCGCTTGAACCAGTTGTCGATCGCTTTCACCGAACGGAGCCCTCGCGGTTCGCGTCAGACGAACTGCCGCGAACCATACAGGAATGCGTAGATGGAGTTCAGCAGCATCCCCAGGAAGAAGTTCAACGCGAGGATGGCCATGCTGCTGGCGACGAAGCTCTCGGTGCACGCCCGCCCCACGCCGGCGGCCCCGGGACGGCAGCGGAACCCCTTGTAGCAGCAGATCAGGCTCATGACGGCCCCGAAGAAGACGCTCTTGAGCGGCCCGTAGAAGATGTCGAAGTACCCCAGCAGGTGCGCCTGGCGGAAGAACGACGCGCTGCTGACTCCGTAGATGAACACGCTGACGACGTATCCGCCCAGCACGCCCATGAAGTCGGCGTACATCACCAGCACCGGGATCAGCAGCACGCAGGCGAGGAACCGCGGCACGACGAGCACGCGCACCGGGTCGGCGCCCATGGCCCGCAGCGCGTCGATCTGCTCGGTCACCCGCATGGTTCCCAGTTCGGCGGTCAGGCCTCCGCCCACGCGCCCGGCGAGCATCACGCCCGCCAGCACCGGGCCCAGCTCGCGAAGCACCGACAGGATCAGCACGCTGCCCAGCAGGTCGTCGCGCCCGATCCCCTTGAACTGCATCACCGTCTGCACCGAAAGCACCATGCCCACGAACGCGCCGGTGATCATCACCACCGGAACGCTCTCGGTGCCCACGATGAAGAACTGCGGGAACAGGCGCTGGAGATTCTTCCAACGGGTGAGCCCCTCGTACAGGAACGAGAGCGTCCGCCCGCAAAAGCGGCAGAAGTCGCCGAACGCGCTGATGCGGTTGACGGTCACGGCCCCGATGCCGGCGATCCAGTTCATGCGCCACGTCCTCGCCCTTGTATGTACTTCGCCGCGGCGTTCCGGTCAAGACGGCAGCGCGGTTCGCACCGGACCGGGCGGTCGTCAGTCCTCGGGCTCTTCCAGCCTGAGGCGCAGCACGCGCCGGGTGGCGGCGGTCACCTTGACGCGGTCGTCGATCCGCAGCGGGGCCAGCCAGACCACGCCTGTCTCGTCGCAGATGCACACCGCGCGGTTGCGCCGGGCCCGTGGCAGCTTGGCATTCGTGAGAAAGTCGCTGACGGTCTGCCGCCCGGGACAGCCCAGGGGCACGAACGCGTCGCCCCGCCGCCGGCCCCGCGCGAGCAGCCGGCCGCGAATCGCGTCCGCGTCGAGCAATTCTTCGCCGTCGGTCCGATGCAGGCAGTGCCGGCGGAAGGCTTCGGCGTCGAACGGTTCGACCTCGCAGACGACGCTTCTTCCGTCGCCCAACTCGGCGACGCCGGGGACGCAGAGCGTTACGGCTGTCAATGTCTCGGCCGCAGAGGCGTCGGAGACGGGCTCGATCCGCAGCGATTCGCCTACTCGCCGGACCCGGAATCCGCCCGGCAGCGTGATGGCTGACGGCGCTCCGCCCGGCGCCGCCAACTCGTCCAATTGCATCAGGCGTTCGGCTCCGATCATCCGCAGGGGCGCGCCCACGCGTTCCAAGGCGCCGCGGACGACGTAGCGGCGAAGGATGGGCGGCGCGTCGCCCAGGGCGGCAAGGTCGAGTTCGCCCGCTGTCGGCCCGGTGGCGCGCCATGCCTTGGACAGCAGTTCCCCGGCCCGCGCGGCGAGGAATTCCTCTGCCTCCGCCGCCGCGGCGGAAAGGCGCAGCAGCGCGTCGTCCGCGCGGGCGTTGAGTTTTCCGCGCAGCAGCGGGAGCAGTTCGTTGCGGATGAAATTTCGCCGGTAGAGCGTGTCGGCGTTGGTGGAGTCGTGCCGCCAGGCGACGTTGCGGGCGCGGAGGAACGCCTCGATCTCGGCGCGGGTGATTTCCAGCAAGGGGCGGACCAGGCGGACGTCGGAACCGCCCAGCCCGCGGACGGCGGGGATTCCCGCCAGGCCCCGCAGGTGCGTGCCGCGGACGATGCGGTGGAGGATCGTCTCGACGTTGTCGTCGGCGTGGTGGGCGGTGGCCACCGCGCCCGCGCCGATCTTGCGGGCAGCGGAAAGGAAAAATTCATAGCGCGCGCGCCGCCCGGCTTGCTCGATGCTCTCGCCGCGTTTCCGGGCTTCGGCGGCCACGTCGCGGCGCTCGGTGAGGCACTCCAAACCGCAGGCCTCGGCCAATGACCGCACAAAGGATTCGTCGTCCCCCGCGTCGTCGCGCAGGAGATGGTTCAGGTGCGCCACGGCCAGGCGATACTCCCGCTCCCCCTGCCGTGCCAGTTCCGCCATGACCTCCAGCATCGCCACGCTGTCGGCCCCGCCGGAAACCGCCAGCAGGACCGTCTCGCCCGGCGCGAGCAGCCCCCGCGCGTCGAGGTTCGCCCCGACGCGTTGTGCGAACGACCCGCCCTGTGCGTCCGGAAGAGAATTCATAACCGTCCTGCTGCGCGTTGCAGCCCGACGCGCCGCATTATACTATCAGGCCGGTCCTTTCTGGAAAACGGAACTCATGCGGCCGATCCCACGCAGTCGGCATCTCCTGGCGGTGATGCTGCTGGCAGCCTACGCGGCGGGCAGCGGGTTCCTCGCCATGCGCGACGATCGCCTCAGCGACCTCCAGGTGCGGCTGGCCGCGACCGCGCTGAAGCGCCACCAGCCCGCCCTGTACGCGCACGATCCGCTGGTGGGGTCCAGCGAGGTCTGGCGGACGGAATCGCCCGCGTTCCAGAGCCTGCTCGAGATGGTGCTCGTGCCGACGGGGTACCGCGACCCATCGCTGCCCTTCCGGGCAATCTGCGGAATCGTCGTGATGATCTACCTGTGCGGCATGTATGCCCTGCTCCACCGCCAGTGCCGCAGTTGGTCGATCTCGGTTTTCGTTTCGATCCTCAGCGCCACGATCATTTACTCCCCCGGCGACGCGATGTGGGGCGTCGGCGCGCTGTCAAGCATCTCGCCCCCGGCCCTGTTCAACGCGATGGTGCCGCTGATCGTGCTGGCCTATCTGCGATACGCCGACCAGTGGCGGATCGTCCTGGTGTTCGGATTCATCGGGCTGATGGGCAACCTGGATCTCTCAGGCAGCGTGAACCTTTCGATCGTCCTGGCGATGGTGTACCTGGCAAAACGGCGGTTTGCGCCGCTGGCCTGGGCGACAGTTCTCGGTTGCGCCGTGGCGGCCGTCGCGGGCATGCTGCCCTACGCGAGCTACTTGCTGGGCCTCAGCCGGCAGATCGATCCCGGCGGCGGCGCCGTCGGATACGCCCCCGCGCGCGAGGCGCTGCGCCGCATGGAAGTTCTCTACCCCGAGTTACTCGACGAATTGCTGAACTGGCTGCTGCTGGCCGGGGTGCTGGTGATTGCCGCCGTCGCCGTGCTGACCCGCGTCGAGCGATTCCGCATGCGCGACCTGGGCTTCTGGGTTCTGCTGGCCGGCGCGGGGTTGGTCACGGCGCTGGGGCTCAGCGGATTGAACCAGCTGATCGCCCGCATCCGGGACATTCCCCCACCGGCCATCGACCTCATCCGCGCGCTGAGCCTGGTCATGCTCCCGTTGTACGTGTTGTTGGGGCAGGCGCTGACCAACCTGTTCCGCCTGGTTCGCACGCATCGCGCCGCCGTGCGCTGGGTCTGCGCCGCGGTGCTGGCGGCGTGGGTGCTCCCGTCGGACAATTTCCGCGTAATCCGCCACGCGGGAATGGAGGCCGCCACCGCCTTCATGGACGAAAACGACCGTCCTCGCGCGGTCCGAAGGCATCAGCGCCGGGCGCTCCAGACAGCGGAGTTGGCGGCCATCGGGCACTGGGCATCCGACCCGCGGCGGTGCGACCTCGCGGCGGTGTTCATCACCGACCTGTCGGACTTCCGGCTGCTGGGACGGCGGGCCATCCTCGCCTGCGGCGAGGACGCCGACGCCGTTGTCCGGCACCGGTCGTCCTACCTGCCGCAATGGTCGCGCCTGCTTGCCTTGCAAGGCAGGCTTCTCCACCCCGACAATCGCCTGCGAACCGACGCGAAGGATGTCACGCGGTTCGTCGCCGAGATCGCGCGCGACGAACTGGCTGCCGTGCCGGAATGGTATGCGATCTTCGACGCCAACTCCGCGCCGGACGCCGCCGGCGGACTCAAGGAAATTCACGGTAACGGGTGGGGAGAATACTATCGGCTCTATAGAATACGGTAAGGCCCGCAGCCGGTGCGGCCGCCCGGGCAGAGTCCTTGTGGGCAGAACAACGGAAAGGGAGACCCATGACACGTGCATTGCTGATGCTGATCCTGCTGGTGGGAGTGTCGATCCTCGCGCCGGGATGCATGACGGCTGCCAAGGAAGCCTACGGCGGCGTGACGGGGGCCGACGGAATCGTCGCGGAGATCCAGCCCGCCATCGAAGCGGACAACGATCGCCCTCTCGGACGGTACACGCACTTCGAGATCGGAAAAGTCACCGACGACATCTCGGGGAAGTACCCCGACCAACTCCTGGCCATGGTGCCGGACCAGTTCGAGAAGCAACTGGCCAAGAAGAAGATCGTCAACGCCCCGACCGGAAAGACGCTGATCATCCGGGGCACGATCATCCACTACGAAGACGAAGGGATGCTCGGGATGGTCCTGGGCCCGCTGGAGGAAATCATCTGCCGCACCGAACTGGTGGACAAGGACACCGGCAAGGTCCTCGGCGTGGCCAATTGCATCGGGCGGACGACCGAGCGGGTGAACAAGGGCGTCGCCAAGAAGGCCGAGGGGCTCGCGAAGGCCTGGGCCAACTGGATCGAGATGCGGTATCCGAAGCCCCAGAACGATTGATGCAAGCAACGCTTCGCCAAACAGTTATCTCTCATCCCAAACGGGATTTCGCACGGGTCCCCGTGCTGCCCTTGCGGCGGCGCGGGGGCTGGTCTTTTCCTGCGTCGCGTTCGCCGGGCGGGCATTGCGCCTCAAGTGCGGAAGGCCCAAACGACGATATACACTGCCGGACGCGTTGGCCTCGCCGGCTCGCGCCGCAGGAGAATCGCCGTGTGCCCTTTTGTGGAAAAAGCCGATCCGCGTTGTGCGACGCACCTGACCCTGCGCAACCTGTACCGGGCCTTTGCCCACTGCGCGGACCGTTACTCGTCCTGCCCGGTCTACCAGGCCCTGAACGCGGAGCAGTTCCAGCATGACCCCGGTGAGCGAGTCCCCGACATCCCGGTCGTCCTCGCCGCCTCTTGAGGCCAAATTTCTCCTCACGGGCTTTCTGGATTATCTCCAGGCGGAATGCGGTCTGTCCGCCAATACCCGCAAGGCCTATTCGCGCGACCTTCATCGGTTCCTGGCGTTCCTCGCGGAAAACGGCATGGGCTCCCCCGGCGCGATGACGCCGCGCCACGTCGAGGCGTTCTTGCGCACGGAGCACGAGCGCGGGCTGTCGCCCGCCTCGATCGCCCGGGAGCTGGCCGCCGTCCGGATGTTCTGCCGGTACCTCGTCCTCCAGCAGGTGCTGCGCCTGGACGTCTCGGCCAGCATCGACCCGCCCAAAAAGTGGCACCGTCTTCCGACCGTCCTGGACGACCAGTCGGTCGTACGCCTGATCGCCTCGCCCGACGACGAGCAGGACGCCCACGCCTCCCGCGACCGGGCCATGCTCGCCGTCCTCTATGCGTCGGGGCTCCGGGCCAGCGAACTGGCCGGGCTGAGAATCAACGATTTCAACGACCACCTGGGTGTGCTTCGCGTGCTGGGAAAAGGCGACAAGGAGCGGATCGTCCCCCTCGCCTCGTCGGCGGCGCAGGCCGTCCGGGAATATATGGCAGGCCAGCGCGCCCAGCTTCCGGCAGCCCCCGACGAGCAGGCCTTGTTCCTGTCCCGCACCGGCCGACCCCTGACGCGAGAAGACGTCTTCCGAATCGTACGCAAATACGTCCGGCGGGCCTGCCTGGCCGGGAACGTCACCCCCCACACCCTGAGGCACTGTTTCGCGACGCACCTGCTCAGCCGCGGGGCCGACCTGCGCAGCGTCCAGGAAATGCTTGGACACGCCGACATCTCCACCACCCAGATCTACACCCACGTGGATGCGGCCCGTTTGAAGGCGATTCACAGGAAGTTCCACCCCCGCGGATGACCCAGCCGTCGCATTCGGCGCAAAAAACAAGCCCCGATGCCGGGGCGTGATTCACTCGAAAGAAAAAATCCCCCCTACGTCTCACGACCGTTCTCTCTGCATTGCGTCGCGCTCACACCTCCGCAACTTCCTGCAGATCGAAGTCGGGGACGAAGTTGTTCACGGCGGCAATGTAGCCCTTGATCGCTTCATCGAGTTTTTCACGCGCGTGATCGTGCGTGTCGCCTTCACAGACACACCCGGGAAGCGAGGGGCAAGTTGCCGTGAATGTCCCTTTTTCGTTCGTTAAGATCGTGACCCGCAACTTCATAGACACCTCCCCATGCCCGAGACTCGCCACTCACTTGCTTGTCCGCACACTCTCGTCCGGCACTTCGGCTCGCCCTGAAAACATCCGTCCGCAGGGCGGAACCGGTGCATTGTGCGGGGCAAATCCTGCCCCGGAACCCCTGATCCATGAATATGTTTGCACCTTATCCGCTCTGCATGCCATTTTAGCAGGACCGGGCGGCAGTTTGCAACTTGTCAGGAAAAAAACTCGCTGTCGAATCCCGTCCTCGCGATAGGATTTCCCCGCCCAAGCGCATCCCTCGGCGGCGCCGTTGGTTTTGCCTTTCAGAACGGATTTCCCGCCCATTGAAAAAATTTGAACGCCTCGCTTGATGTCCGGCGAATTGCCAGGGGACACAAACGGGCTTGGTTCCACCCTTTTGCCCCGCTATACTGATCCGAGCTTTGGTGGACACGGTTCTACCCGTGGTCCGCGTGAAAAATCCCCCAGGGACGTGCGAAAAACCATGCCGATATACGAATATTCCTGTGAGAACTGTGGCCGGGAGGTGGAACTGCTGGTTCCGTCCAGCCGGGCCAAACCAGCCTGCCCCCATTGCAACTCCAGGAGGCTTACGCGAAAAATCTCCACCTTCGCCGCCCACTCCGGCTCCGCCCAGCCGCAATGTGCTTCCGGAACGTGCCCGGGCGCGACAACATCGGCGTGCGCGTCGGGCAAGTGCCCGTTTTCGAGATAGCGCCGCGGCAAGCCAATCAGTCGAGAATCACCGTCACATCCAACCAGCGAGCCCCCCACTTGCGGGCCTGCTGGTGCGAGGGGAAAAACACGTCCAGACGATGCCCCTTGATCTTCGCGCCACGATCCCAAACCGGCACCGCCTGCCCGCCATGGTAGCCCGGAATGGACACCATCCGCCCGAACGGCAACAGCCGCGTGTCGGCCGCCACGAACTTCGAGCCGTTTGCCCAGATGCTCTTTCCGCTGGCGGTCTTTCCGTCGCTCCAACTGCCACAGCACTTCGGGCACGGACAATATGCCGTCACCAGCATCCGCAGGGTCACCGTTCGCCGGCGGGGCGCCGGCTCGATCCGCGCGGGACTTTGCGGCGCCGGCACGGCAACGGACACAGCCGTTTGCTGTTCCACCGGCAAAGGGATCGCTTCGTCACTGTCTTTCGCCGCAGGCGTTGAAAACTCTTGCGAAGCTGTCACTGCCGCCAGGACGGGCGAATTCGTCCCCTCCCCGGCGGAGCCTTGCTTCAGGGAAGAAACATAAGACGCCAGCACCGCCGCCCCTGCCATCAGCAGAAGCAATACGGCAAAATATTTTCCTGCTTTGGACATCGTTTCCAAGGGCCTCCTGGATCGGTCGGACGACAGTACAAAAGGCCGGAATTCTAGCGGGGGCTCTTGCAATGTCAAGCTTCCGCCTGGCCAAAAACTGACATAAAATAATCCGGGCTTTTCGATCCTGCATGCCCTTTCGTTTAATAGACTTAGCGTTATTCGATGCGTGGCCTCGCTTCGCTTGTCCCAGGAATTTCGCTGTCGGTTCATGACGCCAGGAACGGGTTTGTCCGTTGCCGTCTTTGTGGGTTGTTCCCGCATGCCCCGAACGGGTATACTGGGCGAAGTCGAAATCGGTCGATCCCTGCGTTCAGGGAGGTGCGTCTCGTGACTTGCCGGACTGGAATCGCGCTGGGCCTGCTGCTGGGGTCGGCCTTGCTGGCAGTTCCCGCCGTTGCGCGGGCCGACCGGCTCATTCTCACGGACGGGCGCACCATCACCGGCTCGGTCACCGTCGAAGGCAACACGGTGACGATCAAGGCGGCTTTCGGCACCCTCCAGTTCTCCCGCCAGGAAGTCGCCCGCATCGAGATGGGCGAAACCCCGCGCGACGAGTTCGAAAAACGCCGGGCCGCCACGGCCTCCGACGATGCCGACGCCCTGCTGGCGCTGGCTGCCTGGGCCGAAGGCAAATCTCTTCCCCGCGAAGCCGGCGAGGTCTACCAGGACGTCCTGAAGATCAATCCCGACCATCCCGTCGCCCGAAAAAAGCTCGGGTTTGTCCGGATCGACGGAAAATGGCGAGACTTCGCCGATGCGATGGAACTGGCCCGCAGCAAGCTGGAAACCGGAAACCACGACGCCCTGCTGAGCGAGATTTGTCCCGCGCTGACCGGCGCCGCGCCGTCGCCGCGTCAGGCGTTGCAGGCCGGCGAGTTGACGGCAATGACCCTGTTGCGGGCCGCGCGGTTCGCCCAGGCCGCCGAGAGCTTCAAGGCCCTGGCCGCCCAGGCCGACCCCGCCCCCGCCACGCGATACCTCGCCATCGCCGACATCCTTTCCGGCAACAAGGACGGAATGTACGTCCTGAAGGAAAAGTACCCCCCCGACGCGGAAATCCGGGGCGCTCGCGCCGTGCCGACCGGGCCCGCCTCGCTGGCCGATCCGCTGGTTCTCCAGGCCGCCCTCTGGGACCGCGCCAAGGAGCACATCGCAGCCGGACGCAAGATCATGGACGAGGCCCGCGCGATTCAGGAAACCGATCCGGACACCGCCCGGACCAAGTACCTGCTGGCCGGGCGGACTTTCGACAAGTCCGACGCCCTCGTCGAGGGCATCTCGCGGAGCTACCGCATCGAGATCGCCCGCCGGCAGATCGTCGTCCTCCGCCGCGACAGCGAGAGCAACGCCCGGAAATTCGACCTGCTGATGGAATCCCTCGGCAGTCAGAAAATGTCACCCGCGGAATATCGAAATACCGTTGTCCGATTGATCCATTACCTGGATAATGTGCGCGAGGATCTGACCTCGATCCTCGCGTTGGCCAAGCCGTATGCGCAGGAGCTGGCGCTGGAGACCAAGTGGGCGGAACTGGACCTCCAGCGGATCGAGGAAATGCGGCGAGTCCTGAAGAAGGAACTCGATGGCCGGAATTAAGTCCTACATCCTGTGCGGGGTGGCGGCGCTGACGGGAGTCGGCCTCGCTGCGATTCAATCCGGCCTGCCGGATTCCGACACCACCGTCATGCAGTTCGCCCTGCGGAGCCTCCGCGACGGCCAGTCTGCCCAGGCCGAAACCCTCGCCCTTCGTCTGGCCCGCAGAGAGTCCGCGCCGGTGGACCGCGCCTGGCTGATCGTCGCCGGCGCCCGCCAGCAGGCCCGCCAATACGAATCCGCCGTACAAGCCTACAACGCCTATCTCGACAAGTGCGCCTCGGAAGACCTGCGTCGCTATGTCCTGGAGCAGATCCGCCTCTGCCGCCGGGCCTCCGCCGGCGATCCCGCCCCCGTGGCGCCCAGCAAGCGGCTCACCCCGGCCGAACGCGAGGAACTCGCCCGCGTCGACCGCATCGAGCATATCGATTCGACCGAGCATTTCGTCGTCCGATCCCGCAACGCCCGCCTGACCAAGCTGGTCGCCCGACAGGTGGAAGTCGCCCTGCGGCGAATCGGAAACCTTCTCCTCGGCGTCCAGGCCTACCCCCACACGGTGGACATCTACGTCTGGACCGACCGCGAGGAATATCTCGCCAACGCCTCCGACGCCCCCGAGTGGGCGGGCGGGAGTTTCTCCTTCACCGTCGAAGCCGGCACGGCGACCCGCCGACTGGACCTGACCCAGCTCGACGACGACGGAAACTTCAACGTCGCCATGCTCGATCGCGTGCTTCCGCACGAACTGTGCCACCTGGTCGTCCGCGAACACTTCGGCGAGACCGAGTGCCCCCTGTTCCTCAACGAAGGCCTGGCCATGCTCGCCGAGAGCGAGGTGGACAACCAGCGCGTCCTGCTGGCGGGCAAGGCCCTGATGGGCGAGGCGAAGATCGACCTGGACGCCCTGCTGGTGACGCAGCGCCAGTCGATGTCCAGCCCCGCGGTGTTCTACGCCGAATCGTACAGCGTGGTCTCCTTTGTCCGGCAGCAACTGACGGACGAGCAGTTCCACGACTTCCTGGCCCACGTCAAGGACGGATGCTCCGTGTCCGACGCGATCCAGCGGGCGCTGTACGTTCCGCACAATTCCGAGTACGGCCTGATCCTGTCGGCGGCGTGGGAACGCCACGCCATCGCCGACGCCCAGTACCTGCAAGCCGTCAGCCTGGCGCGGTAGCCTTCGCCCCCCTTCCCTGCCGTGTTCCAACGGGGGCTTTCCTTTTCCGCTTTTTTGGTGTATTTCGTATTGGTTTTTACGGAATGGAGACCATTCATGGCGGCGTACGACTTCACGGCGATCGAGAAGAAATGGCAGCAGCACTGGGAGGCCCACGGCACGTTCCGCCAAGGCAATCCCGGCGAGAAAGGCTTCGACGCGAACCGGCCCAAGTTCTACGTGCTGGACATGTTCCCCTATCCGTCCGGCGCAGGCCTGCACGTGGGACACCCCGAGGGATACACCGCCACCGACATCGTCGCCCGTTACAAGCGGATGAAGGGTTTCAATGTCCTGCACCCGATGGGCTACGACGCGTTCGGACTGCCCGCCGAGCAGTACGCCGTGGAGCACGGCGTGCACCCGCGCATCACCACCGAGCGGAACATCGCCAACATCGAGCGGCAGATCCGGATGTTCGGATTCAGCTACGACTGGTCCCGCCGCGTGGCGACGACCGACGTCGAGTATTACCGCTGGACGCAGTGGATCTTCCTGCAACTGTTCAACAGCTGGTACGACCCCGTCGCGCGCGCCGCCCGTCCGATCGGCGAACTCGTCCGCCGCCTGGAAAGCGGCGAGTACCTGGTGGACCTCGGCGGGGATGTCGTGTTCGAGCCCACCGCGGCGACCATCGAGGCCCTCGCGGGCCTGCCGGCCGGCTACGTCAAGTTCACCGAGTTGGACGCCGAGCAGCGGCAAGCTGTCATCGACGCCCAACGCCTCGCCTACCTCGACGAGGTGCCGGTCAACTGGTGCCCCAAGCTCGGTACGGTGCTGGCCAACGAGGAAGTCACCAACGAAGGCCGCTCCGAACGCGGCGACCATCCCGTCTTCCGCCGCGCGCTGAAGCAGTGGATGCTCCGCATCACCGCCTACGCCGACCGCCTGCTGGACGATTTGGCCCTGGTGGACTGGCCCGAGCCCATCAAGCTCATGCAGCGGAACTGGATCGGAAAGAGCATCGGCGCCGAGGTGGATTTCCCGCTGGAAAACATTGCGTCGGACGAATGGTTCGCCGGCCGGGCCGATGCGGGCTTCCCCGCCGTCGAAGAAGACGAAGTTTTGAGAGTCTACACGACGAGACCCGACACGTTGTATGGCGCCACCTACATGGTCCTCGCGCCAGAGCATCCCCTGGTCGAAGAAATCACGACCGACGCGCAACGACAAACCGTCCAGGCGTACGTCGCCCAGGCGAAGAACAAGAGCGAGTTGGAGCGCACGACCGAGACCAAGGAAAAAACCGGCGTCTTCACCGGCGCGTACGCGGTCAACCCCGTCAACCGCCAGCGAATCCCCGTCTGGGTGGCCGACTACGTGATGACCGGATACGGCACGGGCGCCATCATGGCCGTCCCGGCGCACGACACGCGCGATTACGAGTTCGCGCAGAAGTTCGACCTGCCGGTGATCCAAGTGGTCGAACCGCCGACGGGCGCGGACTGGCGCGGGTTCACCGACGACGGCACGGCCGTCAATTCCGGTCAATACGACGGCCTGTCGACGGCGGAGTTCAAGAAGCGCATCACGGCCGACCTGTCCAAGGGCGGGCTCGGCAAGCAGGCGATCCACTACAAGCTGCGCGACTGGCTGTTCAGCCGGCAGCGGTACTGGGGCGAGCCGTTCCCGATCGTCCACTGCCACAAATGCGGGCCGGCGGCGCTGCCGGAATCGGCCCTTCCGCTGACGCTGCCGGAGATGGCCGACTTCACCCCCGCCGCCAGCGACGACCCCGACGCCCCGCCGGAACCGCCGCTGGGGAAAATGACCAACTGGACATCGACCACCTGCCCCTGCTGCGGCGGGCCCGCCACGCGCGAGCTCAACACCATGCCCCAGTGGGCGGGCAGCTGCTGGTACTACCTGCGCTACCTCGACCCGAAGAACGACAAGCGGTTCGTCGATCCGAACATCGAAAACTACTGGATGGGCGGAAACGGCGTGGACCTCTACGTCGGCGGGGCCGAGCACGCCGTGCTCCACCTGCTCTACGCGCGGTTCTGGCACAAGGTGCTCTACGATCTCGGTTGCGTGTCGACGCCCGAGCCGTTCGCCAAGCTGTTCAACCAGGGAATGATCCGCAGCTTCGCGTACCGCGATTCGCGCGGGGTCTACGTCGGCTACGACGACGTGGACCTCTCCGGCGACGCCCCCCGCCACAAGAAAACCGGCGAGGCGCTCACCGAGAGCGTCGAGAAGATGTCCAAGAGCCTCAAGAACGTCGTCAACCCCGACGAGGTGATTTCGCAGTACGGCGCCGACACGTTCCGCCTGTACGAGATGTTCATGGGCCCGCTGGAGGCGTCCAAGCCGTGGAACACCCGCGACGTGCCGGGCGTGCACCGCTTCCTCCAGCGCGTCTGGCGGATCGTCGCGGGCACCGACGACCAGCCGGCCCTGCTGACCGACGCAGACGGAGACGCGGGCGTCGAACGGGGCCTGCACAAACTCGCCAAGAAGGTCGGCGAAGACATCGAGGCCATGAAGTTCAACACGGCCATCGCCGCCATGATGGAGTTCGTCAACGCCGTCTTCAAGGCGGGACGAATCTCCGCCTCGCAGGCCGAACGCTTCCTCCTGCTGCTGGCGCCCTTCGCGCCGCACCTGGCCGAGGAACTCTGGCAGAAGCTCGGGCACGCCGGCAGCCTGGCGCACGAGCCCTGGCCCGCTTACGACGAGAAGATGCTCGCCGAAGACACCGTCGAACTGGCCGTCCAGGTCAACGGAAAGGTTCGCGGGAAAATCCAGGTCGCCGCGGACGCCTCGCAGGAAGCGTGCGTCGAGACCGCGCTGGCCGACGAGAAGGTCGCCGCCGCCGTCGCGGGAAAGCAGATCGTCAAGCAGATCGTCGTGCCCGGCCGGCTGGTGAACCTGGTGGTGAAATGACGCGCGAGGGAACCGTCCGTTCATGAGCGAAGAAGCGAACAAGTCGGCGGCTGCGTTCGAGCGGGCCCGGGAGGTGCTCGTCGGCGGGGTGAACTCGCCGGTCCGGGCGTTCGCCGCCGTGGGCGGAACGCCGCCCGTCATCGCCCGCGCCGCCGGGTCGAAGATCGTCGATCTCGACGGCCGGGAATACGTCGACTACGTCGGCAGCTACGGCCCGGCGATCCTCGGACACGCCCCGCAGGCGGTCGTCCGCGCGATTTGCGACGCGGCCGGGCGAGGCTCCAGCTACGGCGCTCCCACCGCCGCCGAGACGCTCCTGGCCGAGGAGATCGTCTCGGCCTTGCCGTCAGTGGAGAAAGTGCGGTTCACGTCGAGCGGCACCGAGGCCGCCATGACGGCCGTGCGGCTCGCGCGCGGCGCGACCGGGCGGGCGAAGATCGTCAAGTTCGTCGGTTGCTACCACGGTCACGCCGACGCGCTGCTGGTCTCGGCCGGCAGCGGCGCGACGACGCTGGGCGTACCCTCGTCGCCGGGTGTGCCGGCTGGCGCCGTCGCCGACACGCTGCTGGTCGAATACAACGACCTGCCGGGCGTGGAGCGCGCGTTCGCGCGACACGGCGGGGACATCGCGGCCGTCCTGGTCGAACCGGTGGCCGGGAACATGGGCGTCGTTCCCCCGACGGCAGGATTCCTGGAAGGCCTGCGCCGAATCTGCGACGGGCACGGCGCGCTGCTGGTCTTCGACGAGGTGATGACGGGCTTCCGCGTCTCTCGCGCGGGCGTGCAGGGGCTCTACGGCGTGCGCCCCGACGTGACGGTGCTGGGCAAGATCATCGGCGCGGGCATGCCGGTGGGCGCGGTGGGCGGACCGGCGGCGGTGATGAAGCACCTCGCGCCGGAAGGTCCGGTCTACCAGGCCGGGACGCTGTCCGGAAACCCGGTGGCGATGGCGGCGGGTCTGGCGGCGTTGGCGGCCTTGCGTGAGAAAAGCTTCTACGACCGCCTGGAGCAAATCTCGGCCGAACTGGAAACGGGCCTGCGCAGCGCCGCGGCGGATGCGGGACTGGGCGAAAAAGTCACCGTCAACCGCGTGGGCAGCATGCTGACGTTGTTTTTCGCCCCGCCGCCGGTCACAAATTATCGCCAGGCCACCGCGAGCGACACCCGGGCCTTCGCCGCGTATTTCCACGCCATGCTGGAGGCGGGAATTTACCTGCCGCCCAGCCAATTCGAGGCGATTTTCGTCTCCGCGGCCCACACCGAACGGGACATCGCGGCGACCGTCCAGGCCGCCCATGGCGCCCTGGGAGCGGCCGCAAAGCTCATGGAGACAGGTTCTTCCGGCCGATAAGGCCCTTGAACGCGTATAATCACACAAACGATGCGCCACGTGCGCAGGGAAAGGAGCTACGCATGGCCGCCCAATTCGAGAATCTCTCCTCCGAGTATACTGCCGCCTTCAAGTCGCTCCGCGCTGCAAAGAACCTGTTTGTCCTTCTGATCCTTCTGTCCCTGCTGGGCCAGGGGGCCGGGTTTGCACTGGTGCACTTCGGCGGGGTGATCGACTCACTGCACACCCCCGCTCCGGAAGGTCCGGCGGTGGGCGAAGCCCCGGTCGTCCAGGGCGAAAAAGCCGGCCAGGCCACCGTCTGGGAAAATATCCTGATGTGGGCTCTCCCGGCGCTGAAGTTCGTGGCGTTCGTATCGGCCTTGCTGCTGATGCTGACGGTCATGTTCGCGGTGAAAGTCTCGCTGACGGGACGCCTGGGTGGAGTCTCGGGACTCATCGCCGCCTTTTTCTGGTCGCTGATCCTGCTGGCGATGGCCACCCCCTGGCAGCAGATCATGAATGTCACCTTTGCTTCCGGCGTGACGTACAACCTGGGCGACCTGGTGAAGCACGTCGGGCACATCAAGGCGTCGTGGGGCGCCAAGGACGTCATCCTGCTGGACCGGATTCTGTTCTACGTCCGGTTCATCTCCTTCCCCGCCATCGCCATCCTGGTCTTGCTGACATTGCAGCTTCGGTGGGGACGGGGAACCAAGGCCATGTCCCTTCCGCCGGCCTTGACGCGCATCGTCGAGCCGCAGGCCAGGAGTTCGTCGGAAGGTCCGATCCAGCTGTAGCGCCGCGCGACGGATATTGCGATTCTCGCCCCATCCCCGCGGATTACCGCCCGGATGGGGCGTTTGTTTGCGCCGCTCCGGCACGGGCGGCGCAATTGACACATGCGCGGACCGGCATTAGCATGGGGACGTGAGAATTGCCTTGTCTGGCCCGTGTGCGAATCTGAAGTGTGCGTCCCTGCTGGCAGCGGCGCTCTGCGCCCTCGGTATGGCCGGATGCCCTTCCACCTCCTCTCCCGAATCGCAGCCGAATTCCCCTGCCGTGAGCCTGCCCGTCCTGGGCGATCCGGCCGGCGCCACCACCCGCCCGGACGAAAACCGCTACATGCTCATCGTGCAGATGCGGGTCGTTTCGGTGGAGGTTCCGGTGGGAACCGCCAGCGGAACGGAAGAACTCTGGAGCTACCTCGACGAGGAGCCGGTTTCCGCGTTCCGTCACGCCGGGCTGGGGCGCAACGGGTGGCGCATCGGGGTCGCGCGACGCGACGTCTGGCCGGACCTGGCCAGGATTCTCACCCACATGACGGGCAAGCCGCTCCAGGAACGCGATTTCACGGTGATTCCCTCGCGCCCGATGCACGTGTCCCTCAAGGAAAACCAGCCGATCGGAACGATCTTCCTTTCCAACGAGGACCAGACGCTCAGCGGCGCGGACTACCCCCCAGGCGATTACCTGCTGACGGTCACCTGTACGCTGGACCGCGACGACCCGTCTCACGTGATGGTCACCGGAATCCCCCAGGTGCGCTCGACGCACCGGACGCCCCGCTTCATCCGCCAGGAAACCGGAATGGCGATGGTTGCCGAACCGAACTATTTCCACTTCCGCCCGCTGCTGTTCCGCATGACGATTCCCAGCGGGAACATCGTGGTGATCGGACCCGGGGCTGAGTCCCGCCGCCCCAGCAGCGTGGGGTATCATTTCCTGGTCCATCGGAAAGAAGGAATGGAGTTTGAAACGGTCCTGGTGCTGGTGCCGCGGGTGTTCGCGGCGCCGCTGCGCTAGTAGTCTTTTCCCATGGATTTTGTGAGTACAAAATCCGTGCGAAAAGACTACAGAGCAGGCGAGCAGGTGAACAGGAGAAAAACGCCATCGAGCCTGCGGTCTCCTGCTCACCTGTTCCCCTGTTCGAAAACCTGAAAAATCAAGGTTGAAGAAACGTTAGACCGGTCGGATACGTCATGCCATGAACGACCCACAATCCTCATCCTCCCCCGCGACGGGCGCGGAATACTACCGCCGCCTATGCGAACACGCCGCCGTGGCGCTCGTCGCCACCGACACGGAATTCCGCATCGTCTGCTGGAACGCCGCCGCGGAGGAACTGCTGAACATTCCCGCCGGGCAGATGCTCGGGAAGCCCATCGAGCAGGCCGTGCCCGAGGACCGGCGCAAGCTCCTCCGCCGCCTGCTCCAGCGGACCGCGGCGCGAGGCGTGACGAGCGAGTTCGAGCTTCACATGCCCGCGCCGGACGCCGAACACCGCGACGTGCTGGTCCGGCTTTCGCGGATCGGAGCGCCAGGCGAGCCTGCCCAGGGGGTGGCGGCCTGGCTGGTCGACGAAACGCAGCGAAAACGCCTGGCCGAGAAGCTCGCGCAGGCGGAAAAATACGCCTCCCTCGGAACGCTCGCCGGGGGAGTGGCGCACCATTTCAACAACATCCTCGGGGGCGTGGCGACGTTCGTCGATTACGCGCTGACCAGCGGCGACCTGGCCGCGATGAAACGGGCGCTCCAGATGACCGCCGAGGCCGCCGCACGCGCCGGGAAAATCACCCAGTCGCTCCTGAGCTTCGCCGAGCAGGATACCCACCGCACCGACCTGGCCGACCTGACCGAGGTCGTGCTGACCTTCTCCCACCTGGTGGAACGCCCCCTCGCCGAGCACAACATCAAGCTTCAACTCGACCTTCGCCCCGTGCCCGTGGTCGCCGTCGAGGCCAACCGCATGCACCAGGTGCTCGGAAACCTCCTGACCAACGCCGAGGAGGCCATGCCCGACGGCGGCGCCATCACCATCGGAATCGAGCGCCGCGAATCGCGCGTGGCGATGACGTTCCGCGACAGCGGCTGCGGCATCCCCCCGGAGCATCTGCCGCTGGTCTTCGAGCCCTTCTTCACCACCAAGGGCCTGCTGGCCGGGGGCGATCACGCCAACCCCGGCCTGGGGCTCTCCGTGGTGCACGGGATCATCGTGGACATGGGTGCCGTGATCGACGTGGAGTCGGTCCCGGGGCAGGGCGCCACGTTCACGATTTCCTTTCCCCTGGAAACCGCGGCGACGTCGCAGGGCTGACGCGACGGCATCCCCTTCCGCGGAATACGCTCTGGTCGAAAACTCACCGTAGACGCGCCAACAAGCGGGTGGCACTGCTTGCTTGCAAGCAGTGGTCTTGCGGCTACACGGCTTGACAAGCAAGCCGTGGCACCCCGGATTCGGGCTTTTCGGACAGAGAGGCTAGGCGGTCACCGCGCGGATCCAGGCGTCGGCGATCATCGTGTGCCCGGCCTGCGAGGGGTGCACGCCGTCCGGCAGCCAGTACGCCATTTCCCTTCGGCATGCGGCCGCCGCGAACAGCCCGTCCAACGGCAGGTACGTCGCGTGGAACTCGCGGGCCAGCTCGCGCACCGCGTCGATGCGCGGGTTCAGGTCGCTCCGCCATTTCGCGCGGTCCGCCGGCGTGTGCAGGAGGAACGGTTCGCAGAGCACCAGCCGCGCGCCCAGTTCGTCGACGATCCGACGGAGCATCGCGCGGTAATCCTTCCGGAAGGCATCCACGGGCGTCGGGTCGTTGGCGTCGAACGCCCGCCATGTGTCGTTGATGCCGATCAGGACCGACACCAGCGTCGGCTTGTGCGCCAGCAGGTCGGCGTCCATCCGCGCCAGCAGGTCCTTTGCCCGGTTTCCGCTGATGCCCGTATTGGTGAACCGCAGGTTCATCTCCGGATACGCCGCCGCCAGGCGGGCGGCGATCATCGCCGGATACCCCACGCCCAGGCCGCCGTTGTTGTTGTCCTTGCTCCGCCGCCCGGCGTCGGTGATGCTATCGCCGTAAAACAATACATGCTCGTCCTGCTTCAAAGCCATTTTCCGATCCTTCCACAAATGATTACCGCGTTGCGAATCAGGCCTTCTGCTGCGTCGGGACGGCGGAGAAGCCGGCGCCCGACGTGGGTTTCCTGCTGGCGCGGGGGTAGACCTTCTTCCGCCCGAGCACGCGCTGGTACAGGCGCAGCGGCGCGCCGTGCGGCAGCAGGTCCACGACGTCCGGGCCGCGATACAACGCCGTGAAGCTGCGCCCGCGCGCGGTCTCCGCCACCCGCTTCGTCGTCAGCGGATGGCGCAGCTCGACGGTGGCTCCCGCCGGGACCGCCCGGAACACCGCCAGATCGCCCTCCCGCGCGAACGCCTTTTTCCTGCCGTCGCAGCGCCCCTCAAGTTTCCGCCCCATCCACGGCTGGACGCGGATCGCCACGTCGCACTTGCGGGCCGGGGTGACGGAAATGTACCCCTCGTTGGGGTAGCCCATCCGCACCTGACCCTGCGGGAGCGTCTTGTCCACGGGAATGTTGACGGTCAGCCGCCCGCGCCGGTACTGCACCGCGCGGTCCCAGACGATCTGGAGCGCCTGCGGCGCGGTGCCCACGCAGCAGCCCGCGATGGAGCGGAAACGCTTCAGCGAGATCGAGTTCGGCTCGGCTCCGCCGGACCACCCGCCGACGATCCGCTTGTCGATGTCGCGCCAGGTCGTGTCGGGCGTGTCGGGAATCGAGTTGTCCACACTGACGAAACGCCCATCCTTGACCTGGTTCTCGACGAGCTGGTTGCGCCCGAAGCGGGTCAGGTCCACCCAGTATTCCTCGAACCCGGCGTCGATCAGCTCCTTGGCGCACTCGATCATGTCCTTGATGCAGCACGTCTCGCAGTGCTCCTCCGTCATCGGGTGCCACTGGGCGTATTCCGGAACCCACCCGAACGAGCTGGACATCGACCGGACGTAGTCGTAAATCTGCTTTCCGCGGCGGATGTAGCCGTCGTTCTTCGTCAGCCGGCCGAGGCGCACCAGGCCCGACGCCACCCACACGGCCGAGTGCACGTGCCCGAAAAACTCGCCCTTCCAGTTGAAGTACCGGCTGACGCCGATCAGGAAGTTCGCCGTCCCCTTGGCCAGGTCCAGGGCCGTCTCGTCGCCGGTCAGGTCGTAGCGGACGACCAGGGCATGGAGCATCATGCCGTTGCGGATCGACTGCTCGCCGCGCCCCGTGTGGCAGGTCAGGTCCCAGCCGCGATCGCGGAGGTAGACGTCATTGGGGAACTCGTAGATCGGGTTGGATTCCGGGAAATCGCCCGACCAGAACGTGCGAACCTTGCGCTCGATGACGAGTTTCCGCATGCCGCGCACCAGCTCCGACGCGCGCCGCTCCGCCTCGGCGTCGGCGGGATCGTTGGCGATCATGCGGTTCAGCGCCGACAGGATGTAGGCCATCTCGTGGAAGCTGCTGTGGTTGGTCTTCGACCAGGGGTAATCCTCGTGGAAGCGCAACCCGTGCTCGCCCCAGCTCTTCATGATGTGCCGGCGGAAGGCGTCCTCGACGTCCTTGCCCTCCGGGCCGCCGAGCATCTGGCGGACCGCCACGATCGCCTCGTACCACGAGGCGACCAGTTCCGCGTCGTCCACTCGGCAGTGGCGGGCAAAGGCGGGATTCTCGTGCGCCGCGATCAGCCAGAACGGCAGCGAGTCGTACCGCTCGTCCACCATCGACGTCAGGTAATTCATCGCCAGCCTGGCGTTCTCGAGCGGTTGGAATTTCTCGTAAAGAACCTTTGCCATTTCTGTCTCCGGAACAGGGAAATCGTTCGGATATCGGACAAAAACGCGTCGGAAAGCGGAGAAAATATCCTTCCTGTGGGCGAAATGCAATGCGGCAGGCTCGGGAACTCAGGGTTCCTGGAGATACGGCTGGTCGAATTCGTCTCCGCGGAAGGTATGCCCGAGATAGGTCTTGCGGACCATTTCGTCGTTGATGAGTTCGCGCGGCGGGCCTTCGCGGAGAACTTTGCCGTTGTCAATGATGTACGAGCGGTCCGTGACGGTCAGCGTCTCGCGGACGTTGTGGTCGGTCAGCAGGATGCTGATTCCCCGGTCGCGCAGGCCGCGGATCTCGCGCTGAAGATCCTCGACGGCGATCGGGTCCACGCCGGAGAACGGCTCGTCCAGCAGGATCATCGTGGGATTGGTGACCAGCGCGCGGGCGATTTCGAGCTTGCGCCGCTCGCCGCCGGAGAGCGTCCGGGCCAGTTGTTCCCGAACATGGGTCAGGCCAAACTGTTCCAGCAGGTGCTCGCACCGCTCGTGCCGGACGCGCCGGCTGAGGTTCATCGTCTCCAGGATCGCCAGCAGGTTCTGCCGGACGGTCAGGCGCTGAAAAATGCTCGGCTCCTGGGAAAGATACCCCATCCCCCGCCGGGCGCGCTTGTACATGGGCATGGAGGTGACATCGACGCCGTCGAAGATGACGCTGCCCTCGTCGGGCGAAATCATTCCGATGGTCATGCGGAATGTGGTGGTCTTTCCGGCCCCGTTTCGCCCGAGAAGCCCGACGATTTCCCCCTGCCGGACCGTCAGGGAGACTTCCCGCACGACGGCCCGCCCGCCGTATCGCTTGACCAGTTTGTCGGTTTCCAGAAGGATCATGCCGTTTTTCAATCCGCTTGTGGATAACTTGTGCAAAAGTCACGAGGCCCATAGGGCCTTATCGATTTCCGTACAGGCCTGCCGCCGGATTCCAATCGCCACGGAAAGCCGTTTTGGGGGCCATTTTCCTGCCCGTTCGGCCCGTAGACGGCCGTAATCTCTTCACAAGGCTACCCTTAGCCCTTCGGCCCCATCAGGCATTCGCCCGATTGGCGGCCCGGTTCGGCAGGATTTTCAGCATACCCCGCCCGGCGGGGAAAATCCAACCCGGCCTCAAAACAACCTATCCGATTATGTGAATAACTTATACGATCCGGCATGGTTTTGCCCGTCCCGCCGATCACCGGATAAACCGCATCCGCCCGACGTTCGGGACGATGGGAATCTGCGGCAACGCCGGAACGGAGAAGCCCGAAGGCCAATACACGAACAGCGCCTTTCCGATCAGGTTGTAGCGGGGAACGGTTCCCAGCTTATAGACCGGTTCCGCCCCCGCCTGCCAGTCCGGGAGGATCCGCCCGTCCTTTTCCCACAGCCGCAGCGTGGCGGCGGCGGAAGACCACGAACGCCCGTCGAGACTTTGCGGGCTGTTGTCGCCCAGCACGAAGAACTCGTCGAGGTCGCGGTCGGGGCCCTTGTCCAGCACGATGGGATTTCCCGTGACGCCCCACGCCTGCGGCGGATCGGGAATCCTGCCCATCGACGCCAACCGATCGAAGTACTTCAGCAGCACGGCGGGGATGCGCGCCCGGTCCTCGTGCAGGCCGTCGGGACAGGTGTAGTATTCATCCCGCACGAGCTTGACGTGGCGAAGGTCGCTCTTTCCGCCCCACGCGGCGATCCGGACCTGCGGGGTGGGGATCGGCCGGTTTCCGTCGGCGGCATGGCGGAGGCGTTCCTCCAGCCGCGCCTTGGCTTCGTCCTGGTTGCCGGGATATTTCTCATCGCGGCTGGCCAGCACCTCCCTGCCGTCCACCTCGAACGAGACGCGGAAATCCACGTGCGTCAGCGCCAGCTCGTACCCGCGCCCCGTCTTCAGCGGCGCCAGACGGACCGTGCCCCAGTCGGTCCACGACTCCTGCCCGTCGGTCCGATGCAGCAGCGTCGCGCCGCCGTCGCCGTGGAGTTCCGCCTTGAACTGGTGCTCCATGCTCGTCAGCAGCAGGCTCACGCAGGCGTCCGGCGAATCCGGCACGAAGGTGAAGCTCAGGCGCAGATCGCTGCACACGTCCACGCCGGGGCGGATGTTTCCGCTCTGGATCTCCACCTTGCGGGCGTTGTACCCGTAATGCGGAAGAAAGACGGAGTCGGCCGCCACGAAGTTCAACTCGGCGCGCTGTCCGCCGACGAAGGAGAACATCCTTCCGTTCTCGCCCGACAGGTCCCACCGTCCGGTGCGGGCAAGGTCTTCCCACCGTGGCGGCTGGGGAGTGTCGTCCCTCGCCAGGCGGTCGAATACCGACAGGTCCACGCGGTAGTCGTTGTCATAGACGACCTGCCACATCGCCTCCTGGGCGATGCGGGGCTTCCGGCGGATCGTCCAGGGACTTGCGCTGGCGGCATCGGGATGGGCGAAATCGCGCCGGTCGATCCGCCCGTCGCCGTCGCAGTCGCGCCCCCGGCGCACGAACACGTCGCCGTGGACGATCTCGATCATCTCCCCGGGCAGTCCGATGAGGCGCTTGATGTAGTTCTCGCGATTGTTCTGGGGGTTCTTGAAGACGACCACGTCCCACGGGGAAGGCTCGCGGAAATCGTAGAGGTACTTCATGACCAGCACGCGGTCGCCGCTGCGGATCGTCGCCTTCTGGTCCAGGGGCGGGCTTCCGCAGTTGGGGCACAAGGCGCCCAGCGGCGACTGCTCGGGATAGCGCGCGCCCCGCTGATGAATGTCCGCGACGGACCCGAACGCGTATTCGTACCCGCACGCGGGGCAGGTCACCTGGAGATGCTCGCCGTACAGGCGGGGCGCCATCGATCCGGTCGGGATCACGAACGCCTCGACGATGAACGCGCGCAGGACGAACGCCAGGACGATCGCCACCCAGACGCTCTCGAACGTGTCGCGGGTGGACTCGAGTTCCCGCATCGTTTTGTCCTGCGACCTGCTCATGGTCCCAACACGATATCGGTTCGGGTCCGCCCCGCCAAGCGAATTCCCCCGCACTCGGCCGCGCAACCGCTGCTATAATCGTGCGAAACGAGTAAGGACTACCGACATGAGACGCATGCAACATCCGGGAGCGGCAACGGCCATCCTGCTGACTATCGCCGCGCTGACCGCGCCGGCGCAGGCCTGGCTGGGCATGGGGCACGATCTGGCCGCGCGGACGGCCGTCGAGGCCCTGCCCGAAAACTTTCCCGCGTTCTTCCGCGCCGGCGTCGAGCAGATCGCGCACGCCTCGCTCGACCCGGACCTGTTCACCCGTCCCCTCGGAGGCAAACAGGTTCACGCGACCGAGGCGCCGGAGCACTACTACGACCTCGAACTGTTCATGCCGGGCAATCTGCCCGAGACGCGCTACGAGTTTCTGGACCGCCTTTCCGACCGGAAACTCGCGCCGGCCAAGGTGGGCCTGCTACCCTACGCCCTGGCGGAATGGACGCAGCGGCTGACCGTCGCGCTGGCAGAGCACCGCCGCTGGCCGGACGATAAGAACATCCAAACCAAGTGCCTTGTCTATGCGGGCCTGCTCGCCCATTACGCCGCCGACGCCACCCAGCCGCTGCATACGACGATCCACTACGACGGCCGCGCTGGCGCCGACGGAAAAAGCCCGCGATCCGGCATCCACCTGAAGACCGACGCGCTGATGGGCAAGCTGTCGGTCGCGCCGGCCGCCGCGGCCAAGGGGCTCCAGCCCGTCCCACTGGACAAGCTGCTGGGCGGCATCGTGGAACAAATCACCCGCAGCCACGCCTTGGTGGACCGCGTCTACGAGATGGAAGCCCGACTGCCCGCCTACGAGGGCCATCTGGACGAAGACTCCGACGTGGGGCGTTTCACGACCGAACGCCTGCGGGCGGCGGCGGAATTCACCGCCTCGCTGTACCTGACGGCTTGGCGGGATTCGGCGGCGGTGAAAATTCCCGCCTGGCACCAGCGCCCACCGGAATCGACCGCGCGCCCAGCGCAAACCCAGGCGGCGGGCAGGTGATTCCATTTCGCCGGCCATTGGTGTTTAATGTGCCCTGCCCGGGCTCGCCGAAACGCCCGGTGCGAGACCCGAACCCCGCAGCCCGCAGGAGCGACCGAATGGACAAGAAGGAACTGGCCCGTCGAATCAAGGAAGCGGCGTACCTGGAAGGCGATTTCGTCCTTCGCAGCGGCCAGCGCAGCAAGTACTACCTCGACAAGTACCTGATGGAATCGCAGCCGGAAATCCTCGCCGAGTTGGGACGGCGTTTCGCGAAGTTCGCCGCCGACGTCGACGTCGTCGCCGGTCCGGAGCTGGGCGCGGTGTCGCTGGCGGCTGCGACGAGCATCGCCTCGGGCAAGCCGTCGGCCATCGTCCGCAAGGCGACGAAGGACTACGGCACGAGCAAGCTCATCGAGGGCACGCCCGTGGCGGGCAAGCGGGTGCTGCTGGTGGAAGACGTGGGCACGACGGCCGGCGCGGCGCTCCAGGCGGCCGAGACCCTCACCCAGGCCGGCGCGAAGGTCGCGCGAATCGTCATCGCGCTGGACCGCCTCCAGGGCGCCCGCGAAAACGTCGAGAAAGCCGGCTACGAATACCACGCCCTGCTGACGAAGGAAGACCTGGGCATCTGACCGATGCACGTCCGACGCGCCATCTGGTTGCTGGCAGCCGCGACCGCTCTCCTGGGCGGCTGCGCCGCCGAAAGGCAGGTTCCCGACAGCCCGCAGCGCCGCGCCGCCGAGGAGGAAGTGCTGCGCCGCTGGGGAAAGACGCTCGACGAACTGCCCGTGGATGAACTCGTCGCCATCAGCCCCAACAACGAGAACATCCAGAACGAGTTCGAATGGGCCTTCTGCCTGCACCGCGCGGTGCAATGCGGGCGGCGCGTGCGGATCAGCTGGCGCGACGTCGGCGGAGGCGCCAGCAGCATCGAGAAGTTCCTGCTCAACGTTTTCGAGCAGAACCGCCGGCGGACGATGGACATCGACGTGCTCTGGGGCGGCGGGGAGTTCACCTTCATGAACCTCGCCAAGGCCGGCGCGCTGGAACCGCTGGACCTGCCCACCGACGTGACGGCGAACGTGCCCGAGCAGTTCGCCGGCGCGAGGATGATCGACGCGGAGCGGCGGTGGATCGGCTCCGCCGTCAGCGGATTCGGGTTCCTCTACAACCGCGCCATGATGGAGCGATGCGGCATCGCGCCGCCCCGGCAGTGGGAAGACCTCGCCGACCGGCGGTTCCACGGGCTGATCTCGCTGGCGGACCCCTCGGCGTCGGGCTCCGCCGCCGCGGCCTATCGCATGATCGTCATCAGCGCCCCGGACTGGCCGACGGGCTGGGCGCGCCTCCTGCGCATCCTCGCCAACGCCGGACGTTTCACCGACAGCGCGGGCGCTGCCGCCAACTCGCCCGTGCTGGGCGAGGCGCTGCTGGCGACCTCGATCGACTTCTACGGCGCGATGCGCGTGGCCGAGGCGCCCGACCAGCTCACCTACGTCAGCCCGCCCGGACAGACGACGTTCAGCCCCGATCCCATCGCCGTGCTGCGCAACCCGCCCCACCGCGAGCTGGCGGAGGAATTCGTACGCTTCGTGATGTCCCCGCGGGGCCAGGCGCTGTGGGCCCTGCCGCCCGGAAGCCCCGACGGGCCGATTCGCACCGCCCTGGGACGCCAGCCCATCCGCCGCGACGTCTACCACGCGCTGGCCGGCAGGATGCTCCCCTGGCTGGTCGATCCCTACCAGCCGGGACAGGCCCTCGCACTGGACCCGTCACTGGACCGCGGCGTGGACTTCCACGTCCTGCGCGCGCTGGTCTACGACGCGGCCATCGTCCACCGCGACCTGCTGCACCGCGCCGGGCGGCGGCTGATCGACTCCGGCAACGACCCGGCGCTCGCGGCGATCTTCAACGAGCTTCCGCCGGAACTGTCCGACCTGGCGGGCATCCGGCGGGCCAAGGCGGACCTGGGCTCGGCGGACAGCAAGGCCGTCGACGACCTCCACCGGCGCTGGCAGCGGTTCTTCGCCGACAAGTACCGCCGCATCCTGGAGGCCCGGCCATGAGCGAACCGCGCGCCAAGGGCCGTTCCTTCCTCGCGGCGACGGAAGGCCGTGCCGCGCCCGTTCCGCTGGCGCTGGAGGGCGGGCTGCTGGTCCTGCTGGCGGCGATGCTCTTGCTGCCGATCGCGCTGGCGATCGGGCGGGGGTTCGTCGACGAAGGCCGCCCCAGCCTCTACTGGCTGGTCCGCACTGTCACCGACGGCGACGTGCTGCGCCAGCTCGGAAACGGCGTGCTGCTGGCCTGCTGCGCCACGCTGCTGTCACTGGCGATCGCGCTGCCGCCGGCGGTGCTCCGGGCGCGCTGCCGCTTCCGCGGGCAGGGGCTGCTGGGCGTGCTCCTGCTGGTGCCGATGATCCTCCCGCCGTTCGTCGGGGCGCTGTCGATGCGCCACCTGTTCAGCCGGTTCGGCGCGGTCAACCTGCTGCTTCAGCGCGTGGGGATCCTGGACTTCAGCCAGTCGCTGCCGCCGGACTGGCTGGGCACGGGCTTCGCGGGCGTGGCGGTCCTCCAGGCGCTGCACCTGTACCCGATCCTCTACCTGAATGCCTCAGCCGCCCTGGCCAACGTGGACCCGGCATACGCCCAGGCGGCGCGCAACCTCGGCGCCGGGCCGGTGCGCACGTTCTTCCGCATCACGCTGCCGCTCATGCGACCGGGTCTGTTCGCGGGCGGGACCATCGTCTTCATCTGGTCGTTCACCGACATCGGTACGCCGCTGATCCTCGGATACGACGAGCTGGCGCCGGTGACGATCTTCAAGCAGCTCGCGCTGGCCGAGACGAGCCCCGGCGTGTTCAGCCTGGTGTTCGTGCTGCTGTCGGGCGCGGTGGGCCTGTACGTGCTGGGCAAGTTCTTCTTCGGTCGGGCGGCGGCGGCCGAGTCGTCCAAGGCGTCCATCGCGGCCGAGCAGCACCCCCTGGGCCCCGCGGCGACGCTGGGCGCATGGCTGGTCTTCGGCGCGGTGCTCCTGATGGCGCTGCTGCCGCACGCGGGCGTGGTGCTGACCGCCCTGTCGGCGCGATGGGTCAACACCATCCTGCCGACCGCCTGGACGCTGCGCCACCTGGAATTCGTCATCTCGCGCGGGGAGACGGTCTCGAGCATCGTCAACAGCCTGAAGTACGCCTCGCTGAGCACGCTGGCCGACCTGATCCTGGGCGGGCTGGCGGCCTGGCTGATCGTGCGGACGCGCGTCGCCGGAAGGACGCTGCTGGACGGCATGTCGATGCTCCCGCTGGCGGTTCCGGGCCTGATCCTGGCGGCGGGATACGTGGCCCTGACGGCGGCGGGCCCGCTCAAGCCGTTCGGACCCTTCGGGAACCCGCTGGGAATCCTGGTGGTCGCCTACACGATCCGTCGCATTCCGTTCGTGGTGCGGGGCGTCTCGGCCGGGCTGGAGCAGGTGCCCGAGTCCATGGAAGAGGCGGCGCGGAACCTGGGCGCGTCGCGCGCGGGGACGATCTTCCGCATCACCCTTCCGCTGATCCTGGCCAACGTCATCGCCGCGGGGGTGCTGACCTTCGCCTTCGCCGTGCTGGAGGTCAGCGACTCGCTGATCCTCGCGCAGCAGCAGGCGCACTTCCCGATCACCAAGGAGATCTACCGCCAGGCGACCAGCGGAAACGTGGACGCCGCGAACATCGCCTCGGCGCTGGGCGTCTACGGCATGGGGCTGCTGGGCGGAACGCTCGGGCTGGCCGGGGCGCTGCTGGGAAAGAAACTCGGAACCATCTTCAGGGCCTGACCACCATGACCGACATCCGCCTGGAACACATCACGAAGGTATACGGCAGCGGCGCCAACGCCGCGCGGGCCGTGGACGACGTGAGCCTGTCCATCCCGTCCGGGGAGTTCTTCTTCCTGCTGGGCCCCAGCGGCTGCGGGAAAAGCACCCTCCTGCGGGTCGTCGCGGGGCTGATCGCCCCCACCGACGGGCGCGTGCTGCTGGGCGGGCGCGACGTCACGCGCGAGCCCGTCGAGCGGCGGCGCACCGCGATGGTCTTCCAGAGCTACGCGCTCTGGCCTCACATGACGGTGGCGCAGAACGTGGAGTTCGGCCCGAAGATGCGCGGGGCCGGCGCCGCGGAACGTCGCCTTCGCGCCCGCACGCAGCTGTCGCGGGTGCAGATGGACGCCTTCGTCGCCCGCAAGCCCAACCAGCTTTCCGGCGGGCAGCAACAGCGCGT
>JAKPKY010000074.1 GCA_029553505.1 Planctomycetota bacterium | reverse complement strand
CCGGGCCGTGATGGGCAAGATGCCAAGCGCCTACCCCGGCGACCGGCTGGCCGTGGACATGGTCTCCTGGGACGACGCCCGCGAGTTCTGCCGCCGCCTGGGCAAGAAGACCGGGCACGCCGTCCGCCTGCCCACCGAGGCCGAATGGGAATATGCCTGCCGGGCCGGGTCGAAGTCCGCCTACGCATTCGGCGACAAGATCTCCACCGACCAGGCGAACTTCGCCGGGCGCTTCCGCGACGCCAAGGACCCGCCGGGCGTCTTCCGCAGCCGCGTGATGGACGTGGCCAGCTTCAAGCCCAACGCCTGGGGCCTGCACGATATGCACGGGAACGTCTGGGAGTGGTGCGCCGACTGGTACGGGCCGTACGGACCCGACGCGACCGACCCAGTTGGCCCGAAGGACGGGACGTATCGCGTGCTGCGGGGCGGGTCGGCGTGGTTCGTGCCGGAAGCGTGCCGCTCGGCCGCCCGCGGATGGAGCAAGAGCGATTACGTGAGCCTGGGCATCGGGCTGCGCGTCGTTGTCGAGGTGAAGTAGGTAAACCAAGCCCACTGCGTCAGCAGGGGGTCGATTGCGGCGTGAAAAAAACAGGAAGAATCCCCGCTTGACAGCGGGGGCTTGTCAAAAACATTCGCAACTCTCGAACTCAGACGCGGCTGGGATCCTCGATCCACCAAGGCAGGGGCAGGGCGGCGGCCAGGCCCGCCAGCGATTCCGGCAGGGCGGGCTTCAGCGGCGCGTCGAAGAGCAGTTGGACCAGGCGCGGGCCCGCGTCGGCGTCGGACAGATCGACTTTCGCCAGCGCCGCGGCGCACGGGCCCAGGACCGGCGCGAGTTTTTCCGCCAGGGCCGCCGGGTTGACCAGGCGAACCAGCCCGAGCGTGTAGGGTTCGACAATCCGCCCGTATCGTTCCGCAAGCGTCGTCGAGGCGTCCTGCGACGCGGGGGAATAGACCATCACCTTTCCCTCAGCCTGGCAGACGTTCTGCCGCAGCCAGAGCAGCGCGCCCAGGGCCTCGCCGGCCCGGCCGCAAAGAACGTGCACGCGGACTTCGCGCCCGCCGTCATTCAACTGGTACCACACCTGCGTCATCGGCTGCGTGGGCGCGACGAACTTGTACCACTGCGGACGCTCCAGCAGGCGTGAAAGGTTCTCCGCCGTCCGCGCGGTTCCCAGCGGGCGGGCGTTCCAGCTTTCCGTCAGGGCGTCCAGATCGTCGGGCAGGTGGACGGGGCGCAGCGGCAGGGGCGCCACGCCGTCTTGCTGGGCAAGCTGGTCGTCGAACTGCCAGCGGAGCCCGCGCCCCGCCACCTCCCACCCGTATCGCCGGTAGCGCCGCCGGTCGCCCCAGAGAATCGAAATGTCATAGTCCGCCTCGGTCATCCATTCGATGGCCGCCGGCAGCATCGCGCTCATGACGCCCTGTCCGCGGCAGGGGGCGTCGGTGGCCACCGCGCCGATCCCGCCGACGCGGAGCACGGTTTTGCCCACGCGGAAGGACAACGGGTAGATGCCCACGTGCCCAACAAGTTTCCCGTCATGGTACGCCAGCACGGCGCCGCCGGTGGCCGTCTCCACGCGGCGGTAGAGGTGGGGATAGTTTGTCTCGAAATACTGCGGTTCGGCCGGGCGGAACACCCGGTTGATCAGGTCCATCACCGCGTGATAATCGCCCGCCTCCGCCCGCCGAATCTTCAGCTTTTCGGACATCGCATCTTCTCCAAAACGGCTATCCACGAATTACACGAATTGCACGAAGAAATCAAACCACTCCCCGGTTCCTTTGTTCCCTGCTCGTTTGGGTGCCACAGCCAAGCGCTGTTTGCTTGGCCGTGCGGAAGACACCCTCAAGCACACAACGCTTGAGGGTGGCACCCAGGCCCAATCCCCAGTCCCAAGTCCCTGGTCCCTTCTTTTCTATTCTCCTAGCCTCTTGACGTGGTATTCCCAGCCGAGTTTGCGACCGGGGCGGAAGACCGACTTGTCGAACTCCACGTCCGTCTTGAGGTTGGAAAAGACGACGGTCGTGCGGTCTTTTTTGCGGTCGCGGCTGACGAGGCGGACCGGCAGATGCGTGGCGCGGTCGATCCACATCTCCACGTCGGTGAACTGGATGTCCTTCGCGTGCTCCGGGCGGGTGACGAGGCGGAGGTAGTCGGTGTCCTTCGGGTCGCCGTCGGCCGGCGGGCGCGTGGACGGCTCGAAGCACGCGAGCATGTCGTCGGCCTTCTGCCCGAAGGGCATGGGGAAGGGCCCGCGCCCGATGCGGAAGGCGTCGATCTTTTCCCCCTCAGCCGCCACCTGGTAGAGCGTCTGCTGGCGGATGCGGTGCTTCAGCTCGGTGAGCCACTGGCCGTCGAAGGCGTACTCGACCTTGTCGGCGATTTTCGGGCCGTCGCCCTGGCGGAGGACGTCGAAGGCGATGTGGAACCGCGCGGGCTCGTCGCCCTCGGCCCGCTGGAACTTCACCTGCCCCCAGCGGGTCTCGCGGTCGCCCACCTTGCGCATGAGCACCTCATACTCGACGTCGGCCTGGATGCGGGGGTGGTCCTTGCCGGCCTGCTCGAGCTGGTCCAGGAGCTTTCGAGCGGCGGCGTCCACGGCAGGGGCCGTCGCCGTGGAGGGCGCGGACGCGGCAGTGGGTTCCGTGGCCGGAACGCTTGCCGGCTGGTTGGCCGGGCCCGCCGCCACGCACCCGCACGCCAGGATCATCAAACCTGCCAATCGTTTCATTGCCTATGCTCCAGTCGGTTCCGGATAAAACAGGGGATATTTTCAAACGACGGCCACAGAGACGCAGGGAACGCAGAGATCAATCGGATCATGAAGCGGAAATTTCATATCTCCTCTGCGTCTCTGCGACTCTGCGGCAGTTGTTCCATTTCGTTGCCGTTGGCGCCGCGACGGAAGAGGCGTCGGGCGGCGCGGGGCAGCACCTTGAACGCCCCGAGCACCACCGCCAGCGCCAGCAGCACCACGACGGCGATCCAGCCTTTGTCCGCCGGCAGGCAGTACGTCACGCCGGCCACGATTCCGTATCGCACAAACCGCCCCAGGAAGTTCGCCGCGGCGAACGGCAGGCGCGGGTACTGCGCCGTGGTCGCCAGCATGCGGATGACGTCCACGGGGATCGGGATGAAGTTGAACAGCACGAGGATGAAGAACGGCGCGCGGGCGAACCACCGCGCCGCCAGCAGGTATCCGCGGGTGTTGCGGACGCGCGAGACGTGGTGGCTTCGCAGCAGCCAGGTGAACAGGTGGTAGTCGTTGAGGTTGGCCAGCGTGGAGGCGGCGGCCCCGAGCAGCCCGACCAGCAGGGCGGTGGACGCCAGCGAACCGGTGACGGCAGCGGAGCGCGTGGCGACGGCGGCCACGATCGCCGTCGTCGGAAGGGGCAGGAACGTGCAGGCCAGCGAGATGTAGAGGGTGAAGGCGATGAGCTTGACGGCCGGCGCGGTCTGGCGGAGCGTCTCGGCCGCCTGCGACCACGAGGCGGGCCAGGCGATTGGCTCTTGCCGCAGCAGCCAGAACAGCGAGAAGGCGCCGGCGGCGAAAAACAGCCCGTAGAACGCGAACCATCGGCGGATGGAGACGTTGTCGGGCAGGTGTCCGACGGTGGCGATGTCAGGGTGGGGCGTCAAGGAGCCTCCCGTCGATCATGTGGACGACGCGGTCAGCGACGGCAGCCGCCTCGGCCGAGTGCGTGATCATCACGATGGTCTGCCCATCGTCGCGGTGGACGCGCCCCAGCAGGGCCAGCAGGTCGGCGGCGTTGGCGGAGTCCAGGCTTCCGGTGGGCTCGTCGGCCAGCAGCACCTGCGGGCGGTGCGCCAGGGCCCGCGCGACGGCCACCCGCTGCTGCTCGCCGATGGACATCTGACCGGGCTTGCGCCGCGCGACGTGCGAGACGCCCATCGCGGCGAACAGCTCTTCGGCGCGCCCGTCGGCGGGCAGTCCTCGCACCCGCAACGAGATGGCGACGTTGTCGGCGGCCGTCAGCACGTCGATCAGGTTGAACCGCTGGAATACGAACCCGATCCGCCGGCGGCGGATGGCGTTGCGCCCGGCGGCCGAGGGCGGCACGGGCAAACCGTCCAGGAGAATCTCCCCCGCGTCGGGCGGGGTCATCTGCCCCAGGACGTGCAGCAACGTGCTCTTTCCGCACCCGCTGGGGCCCATGACGGCGAGGAACTCCCCGCGCCGCACGCGCAGGTCCAGCCCGCGCAGCACGTGGACGCGCGCGGGGCCCCGGCCGAACGACTTGTGCAGCCCGCGGGCTTCCAGGATGGCGTCCGAATCGGTCACGGTCTCACTCCAGGGTCAGCGCGGCCAGCAGGTCCACGCGGCTGGCGCGCCAGGCGGGGTACAGGGCGCTGACGATCGCGCCGGCTGCGGCTGCGCCCACGGCGATCAGCACCCACGTCCCCGTGATGGTCACGGTGTATAGCGGGGCGGCGGTTTCGATGGCCCAGGCAGCGGCGAAGCTCATGGCCAGCCCCGCGACGGTGCCCGCGCCCGTCAGCAGCAGCGACTCGCAGACGACCTGACGCAGGATGAACGCGTCCGACGCGCCGCTGGATTTCAGAATGGCGATCTCGCGCGTCCGCTGGAGGACCATCGTGTAGAGCGTGATCATCACGAACAGGAACGCGATGACCAGCGCGACGACGTTGACCGCGTCGACGTAGCGGAACAGCACGCCGAACTTCTGCTCGAGCATGGCGCGGTACTGGCGCACCTGCACGAGCATGACGCCAGGCTTGCGGAGGGCGCGGGCGCCTGCGGACGGGTCTGCGCCCGCCCGCAGGCGGACGAAGAGGATCGTGCTCTTGGTGATGTCGCCGCTGCCGAACAGGAACTGCGCCGCGCGGCGCGGCATGTAGACGCGGGCCATTCCGCCGGCAGGGACGATGCCGACGATGCTCCACTCGTGCCCGGCGGCGGAAACGCGGTCGCCCACGCGATATCCGCCAGCGGCCGCCAGGCGGGAGTCGATCACCAGCTCCAGTCCGTTGTGCGACGGCGCGGACAGGTCGGCCGACGCGATCTCCAGCGGCGAGTCGCCCTCGGACGACGGCGCCAACAGCAGTCCCTCCAGCCATCGCGAGAAACGAGAGTCCGGATCGAACAGGCGCCCTTCCAGCAGGCCGCGCCCGCCGAGGACCACGTCGGCGTCGGGCGCGTCCACGCCGACGACGGTCTGGTCCTGCCCGCCGAGCTTCAGGTGCCACAGGAACACCGGCGCCACGCGCTCGACCAGATCGCCGTGCTCGGCCGCGAAGACGCCGGCGTACTTGTCCGGCAGGCCGACGCCGCTGAGCGTGGTCAGGTTGTCGCCCCAGATGTCCGGGTAGGCGATCAGGTCGGCGCGGACCTGCTCCCACCGGTCGGCCACCTCGTACAGCGTGCCGCGCGCCAGCCCGCTGAGGGTGACCAGCATGCAGATGCCGATGCCGATCCCCAGCGCGCTGAGCGTGCTGCGGAGCGTGTGGTGCAGGATGTTCGCCAAGGGGAGATTCATATCGCGTCCGCGTCGATTTTGGGGGGATTCCGCGTCCTTTTCGACCCTTTTATGCGCTTTTTTGAATCATTTTTCCCCGTCCGGCCGGGGAGTTTTCGACCCTTGGCGCGGGGATTTTTCGCCGTCCGGCGGGGCGATTCCCAGCAGCGCCGGCAGCTCGCGCAGGCGGCGGATCACGTGGTCGGCCTCGTCGGCGAATGCCGGCCTCTCGCCCGTCGCCAGCAGCACGCTGACGGCGCCGGCCGCCCGCGCCGCGATCAGGTCAAAATGAAAGTCGCCCACGCATGCCGTCCGCTCCGGGCGCACGCCCAGCGTCGCGCACGCCCGCAGGATGCCGTCTGGCTCGGGCTTGATCGGACCGTCCTCGCGCGACCAGGCCAGGTCGAACCGCAATTCGCCGAACCGCTCCAGCACCCGCTGCATGGCCGGCGCGGCGTTGCGCGTGAGCAGGGCGGTTTTCATTCCGGCCAGCCGCACGGCGGAGATCGTCTCAGCCGCCCCGGGCATGAGGTTCGCCTTGGCGGCTGCGGACAGCTCGCGCTCCAGCAGCTTGCGGTGGGCCGCCTCGGCCTGCGCGGGCGGCATGGAGGCGATGTCCTCCAGGATTCCCGCGTCGGGGCGGACGCCCAGCTCGTCGCGCAGGGCGCGGAAGTCCAGCAGAGGCTCGATGAGCGTGCCGTCCATGTCGAAGATAACCGCGTCGAATCGTCGCAAGGTCGTGCAACCTTTCCGTCCCAAATGCGTTTTACAAGAGTCGCAATTTACACTGACCGCCCTGCGTTTTGCACGATAGAATTGCCTCCGACCATGAACCTCGGGACGCGAAAACTTCTGCCGACGGCGCTGGCGGTGCTGTTGGCGGCCTCGCCCGCCTTCGGCGCGGCCGGCTGGTGGAACGTCGCCTGGGCGCACCGCCGCGCGATCGACGTGGAGTCGTACCAGCCGACGAAGCTTCCTGGCGACGACGTGGGCGTGGTGACGATGCCGACGGCCGGCCTGACGCGCGCCGACGGCGCGGACGTGCGAGTGACGACGTCCGCGGGCAAGCCGCTCCCGACGCGCGTGCTGAGCACGGGCCCGGGCGACCGCGCGGTCGTCGCCTTCGCGCTGGAGCCGGGCACGACGCGATACTACGCCTACTTCGGCTGCGCCGACCCGCCCCCGCAGGCCAAGCCCCTGGACATCCGCCGCGGCGTGCTCCAGCAGACCTGGGCCAACCCCGGCGGCGGAACCGGCAACCTCGAGCAGGCGCGCGCCGTGTTCGAACGCGCCAAGACGCTCCTCGGCGCCGACTTCCGCGACCGGATTTTCCAGGCGCACAATCCGTTCGGCCCGCAGACCAACCTCGCCACGATTTACACCGCCTGGCTGAACTGCCCGGCCGACGGAAAATACCTCTTCTGCCTCTCCAGCCAGAACGCCTCCTTCCTGCTGGTGGACGACGCGCTGCTGCTGGACAACGGCGGATTCCACGCCCCGCAGGACAACATCAGCAAGCGGACGGCCGCTGATCTCAAGGCCGGACTGCACAAACTCACCGTCTACCACGTTTCGAGCTGGGGCGACCCGACGATGGTCGTCGCCTGGCGTCCGCCGGAGACGTGGCGCGTCGAGCCGGTTCCGCCGGGGGCGTTCGCGCCGGTCTTCCGCGGGCGCTGCGGGCCCATCGAGGACTACGGGCGCGGCGGGTCGATCGACTTCGTGCCCGACCACGCCGGCGAGGCGTTCATGGATAACGCCTACTTCCAGCGGTACGCATTCGAGGCGCTCACCGCGGGGCGGCTGGGGCAGAACGTCTCCTGGCGGTGGGACTTCGGCGACGGGCAGACGTCCGAAAAGGCTTCCGTCGAACACGTGTACCTCGCCGACGGTCTCTACACCGTCACGCTGACGGCCAGGACCGCCCTGGGCGAGTTGAAACGCACCAACCGGATCTCCGTGACGCGCGACTGGGACGCCGTGATCCGCAACGAGGTGGACGGGTTGGGCAAGCACGCGCGGATCGTCGCGGGGTATGACTTCCGCACGCTCGACGCCGAGTCGGCGGGGCCCGCGATGGCGCTGCTGAAACGCGCCGGGTCCGCGGCGGCAGTCCTCCGCGCGGGCGAAGGCTTCCTGCGACGGGACAGTGCGCCCGCGACGGCGGTGCAGCAGGTTGTTCCGGCATACGCCGACGCGCTGGCGGCTGCGGGACAGGCGACCGAGGCCGTCATCGCCCTGATTCGCGGATCGAAGATGACCGACCACGCGGGCGTCACGGCCGAGCTGCTCGTCCAGGCCGGGCAGATCACTCTCGACCGCCTGGGCAAGATCGACGACGCCGAGAAGCTCTTCGCCACCGTCCTCCAGAAGTACGCGCTGGTCAGCAGTTCGCCGGCCATCCGCCTGGCGCGGATCGGCCTGGGCGACGTCCGCCGGGCGCGGGGCGAGCGGGACAAGGCGATGGAGGCCTACCTCGCAGCCGGCGCGTCGCTGCCGCCGAACGCGCGCGGCGGGGAGCCCGTCGTGCGGGGCGACTTCGTCCGCCACGTCGAGGCCTACCTGCGCGACCGGAAGCTCCGCGACGCCGAGGACTACCTCGACCGCTGGGAGCAGGTCCTGCCCGCCGACAAGCTCGACGGATTCAGCACGCTCTACCGCGTCCGCCTGCGGATGGACCAGAAGCAGTACGCGCCGGCTGCCCGCGAGGCCGAAACCCTCGTCCGCGTCAGCCCCGCGTCCAACTACGCGCCCGAACTGCTGTTGATGGCGGCGGAGTGCTACGAGAAACTCAACGACGCCCCGGCCGCCAAGGCCGCCCTGAAACGCGTCGTCGAAAAGTACCCCGAATCCTCCCTCGCCGCGACCGCGAGGAAAAAACTGGCGGAAAAGTAACCAGGAACCGGGAACTCGGAACCGGGGAAGACATGATTGGGTGCCGTGGTTTGCGGAGTCCCGACGTCCCGAAGGGACGCCTTCGGCGGGACGAAGCAACCACGTTCTTGCGTCAACGTGGCTGCTCCGCTGCGCGTCGCAGTCCACGGCACCCAAGCCGGGTTCCCGGTTCCGTGTTCCGGGATACGGCCTTCGGTTTCACGGTCTTTGGTCATGGAGGCGTGCTATGAGAACGCGGGCATGTTCCTTACGTGTTGCGGCCGTGTTGTCCGTCGCGTGGGCCGGCTTCATCGCCCCGGCTTGGGCGCAAACGCGCCCGTCGGCTGCGCAGCCCATCCAGACGCACAGCGGACCGGTCACGGGCAAGGACGTCGGCGAGGTTCGCGCCTACCTGGGCATTCCCTACGCCGCGCCGCCGGTGGGCCCGCTGCGGTGGAAACCCCCGGTCGATCCGGCGCCGTGGACCGCGCCCCGCGCGTGCAGGGCGTTCGGCCGTGCGTGCCCCCAGCCGACGCGGCGCGGCGTGCAGACGCCGACCGACCAGAACGAGGACTGCCTGACCTTGAACGTCTGGACGGCTGCCCGCGCCGGCGACAAGCTGCCCGTCATGGTCTGGATCCACGGCGGGGGATTCTACGTCGGGTCCAGTTCGCAGGACCTGTACGACGGGGCGGCCCTGGCGAAACGCGGCGTGGTCGTCGTCAGCATCAACTACCGGCTGGGCGTGCTGGGTTTCCTGGCGCACCCGGACCTGACGGCTGAATCGTCCGACAAGAGTTCGGGCAACTATGGCCTGCGAGACCAGATTTTCGCGCTGGAGTGGGTGCGGAAGAACATCGCGGCGTTCGGGGGCGACGGCGGCTGCGTGACGATCTTCGGCGAATCCGCCGGCGGGGTGAGCGTCTGCTGCCTGCTGTCCAGCCCGCTGGCGAAGGGCCTGTTCCACCGCGCGATCGCGCAGAGCGGCCCTGCGCCCTCGCGTCTGAACGACCTTCGCGCTGCCGAACGCCACGGGGAGGAATTCGCGGCGAGGTTGGCGGGAAAGGGCAGAAAGCCCGCCTCGCTGGAGGCGATGCGTTCCGCCCGCTGGCCGGACCTGCAAGCCGCGGCCGGCGAGGTTGGCCCCGGGCCGGGGCAGGGCACGTTGCGCTTCCTCTGCGTCGACGGCGCGGTCCTGCCGGATTCCCCCGCGGCGATCTTCACGGCGGCCCGGCAGGCGAACGTCCCCCTCCTGATCGGCGCCACCACCGACGAGGGCGCCACGTTCGCGCCGCTGCTGGGCGTGCGCGGACAGGCCGGATTGCGGATGATGCTCGCCCTGGCCATGCCCGGACGGGCCGACGAGGCGATGCGCTTCTACGGCGTCACCGACGACGAATCCGCCCGACAGGCCGTCGCGCAAATCATCGGAGACGCGTTCGTCTGCGGCGCTCGCCTGGGCGCTGCCGCCCACGCGAAGGTCCAGCCGCAGACGTACCTGTACTCCTTCGCGCGCGTCACGCCCTGGGCGCGGCGACGCGGACTAGGGGCCTTCCATGGCAGCGAGCTGCCCTACGTCTTCGGCCGGCTGCCGGCGATGCTCTACGACGCGTCCGACCGGAAGCTCTCCGAGCGGATGATGGCGTACTGGGTGAACTTCGCGCGCAGCGGCGACCCCAACGCCCCCGGCCTGCCCAACTGGCCCGCCTACGAGCCCGACGGCGACCGCCACCTCGTCTTCGACGTGGAAATCCACGCCGACACCGCCCTGCGGAAAGCCCAGTGCGAATTCTGGCGGGAAACATTGGCCAAGTAGAAGAGAGTGGTGAGTGAAGAGTGGCGAGTGCATAGTGGAGAGTGGTGAGTGCAAAAGGGGGGACTGACGGGTTCCTTGTTCCCGGGTCCCGGATACGGTTTCCTTCTACAGCGTGTGTCCGGGGTGGCTTCAGGAAAACGACAGGGGGCCAACCGGTCCAAGGGACGGGGGTTGCGATTTTCCGCAATCCGCTGCAACAAATCGCGCCCGGACGCGTCTATAGTAGTATGAAGAGCATTTTCGAGATGGGGGAGACTTCGCAATGATGACGGAAACGAACAACATCGAGATGAGCAGCGGCCTGTGGGCGATGGTGTCCGAGGCGCACAAAAGCCGTTCGCCGCGAGACCCGCGGGCCAAATCGCCGCGGGAACTGCGGAAACGCGCCGCGCTGCGTTCTTCGCTCGATGTGATCCTGCCCAGCCGGCGCTGGCTGAAACAGGCCATGACCGCAGCGGACCAACTCCCCAATTAAGGAACCCGGAACCCTGGCGCGCACAGGCGATTCTTCCCTGGTTCCTTCGTTCCCTGTTCCCGGTTCCTTTTTGGATTTCGCTCGTCACCAGAGCTTGCTGACCATCTTGGCGATGTCCTGCCAGGTAACGGCCACCAGCACCAGCAGCAGCAGGGCCATCCCGACGCCCTGGATGATGTTCTGGAGCCGGACGGGCAGCGGCCGGCCGCGAATCTTCTCGATCAGCAGGAACACGGCGTGCCCGCCGTCGACCACCGGCAGGGGCAGGAAGTTGAACACCGCCAGCGCCGCCGAGAGGAAGCCCATGAACCAGACGAAGTCGATGAAGCTCCGCCGCGCGAACCCGACGGCGGCGCCGCCGATCCCCACCGGCCCGGAGATCGTCTTGGTCGACGCCTGCCCGCGGATCAGGCTACGCAGGCTCGCGTAGCTGGACAGCACCAGCTTGAACGTCTCGCGCGAGCCCCACTTCAGCGACGCCCACACGCCCGGCTGGACCACGCGCTCCGTCAGCGGCTCGAACGCCGTGCCCGCCGGCAGCAACTGGTAACTGTATTCCGACGCGTCGTAGGCGGCGCGGGCGAGTTGGGGGATCTCGGCCGTCTCATCCTGCCCGGCGGCGGTGTATTCGATGGCGACTTTCTTTCCGCGCAGGCGGGACAGCTCGCGGCAGACGTCGGACCACGACACGACCGCCTGCCCGTTGACCTTGCGGAGGATCGCGCCGCGCGGGATTCCCGCGACGGCCGCCGCCGACCCCGCGCGCACGTGCGCGACCACCGCGTGCTCGCGGTCCGGCCACTGCTGGATGCCGATGAGCGCCTGTCCCTCGCGGCTGGTGGGCACGACCTTCATGACCACTTCTTTTCCGTCGCGCTCGACGACGATCCGCGTTTCCTGCCCCTGAACCTGCTTGTTGATCTCCAGCACCTGCTGGATGGTGGGGGTGTCCTGGTCTCCGTAGGCCAGCAGGATGTCGCCCGGCCGGACGCCCGCCTTGTCGGCCGGCGAACCGGAGATGACCCCCGCCACCCGTTGCCGCGGGACCATGCCCAGGACGCTCAGGATGTCGCTCTGCAACTGGTCGGCGGGAACGGTCCGCACCTGCCCGTCGGAGAGGCGGATTTGCAGCGTCCTCGCCTCGGCGTCGCCTCCCACAATCGTGCCGCGAATCTGCGTGCCGTCGTCCAACCAGTACAGGTCGCGCGGGCCGACGAGTTCCGGCTGGAGCGTCACGACGATCTCGTCGCCGCCGCGATCGACCGAGACGCGCACGGGCGAGCCGTCGAGTTTCTTCTGCAGCGCGTCGATGTCCCAGGCGAAGGCGACCGGCTTTTCGCCGACAGCGACGATGCGGTCCCCGGCCTGGAACGGCGTGTCGGCGATCAGGTCCTCCAGCGGCGCGACGACGGTGGAATCGGGCCGGCGGACGCCGAAGGCGTACAGGCCCTCGCCGCCTTCCTTGACGCCGATGCTGGCGGCGCCGACGAGTGTCCGTTCGCCCACGCGGCGCGAGACGGTGAAGAGGAACTTGTCCTCCGGGTCGGCCAGGGCTGCCGTCATCGCCAGGTCGGTGAAGTTGCCGATCCGATCGCTGATGGCCCAGAGAATCACGCTGTCGCCGTGGATGCTGACGATGCGATCGCCCGGTTGGAGGGTGTCGGGCGTCTCGAGCGCCGGCACGGCGCCGGGCCGGCTCGCGGGCCCCGTCGCGGGTTGCATCGCCGGCGCGCTGGCCGGTTGCGAGGCGGCGCCGTTCTGCCAGGTGATCTTCGCCGTAGCGGCAGGCATGTCCGCCGAGACGCCCCCGACAACCGGGGCGACGAAATCCTTGCCCGCCAGCCCGACGGCTACGAACAGACCCGCCGCCAGCAGCACGTTCATGTAGACCCCCGCGGCGATGACCAGGAACCGCGCCCCGACGCTCTTGGCGTTGTACGAGCGCGGGTCGGGCTTGTCGTCGTCGCTGAGGGGCTTGAAGTCCTCCTGCCCGAGCATCTTGACGTACCCGCCCAGGAAGATCGCGCAGACGCAGTAGTCGGTTTCCCCCCATCGCACGCCGAACAGGCGCGGCCCGAAGCCGATCGCGAACCGCTCCACCTTGATTCCCACCAGCTTGGCCAGCAGGAAATGCCCCAGTTCGTGGACGAACACCACCACGCACAGCCCCAGCAAGAACAGGGCGATCGGCCAGACCCAATGCACCCAAACATTTGCCTGGGCAAGACATACGGCGAAATCCATGACGACCTCGTTTCGTTTAGAACCCGGCGGCGATTCGCTCGACGCGCTGCGCAACCTGTTGTCGTGCCCAGGCGTCCGCCGCAGCCAGGCTTTCCAGGGACACTTCTGTTATCGGTTCGGCGAGGGCGAGAATTTCCTCGACCATCGCCACGATCTTTCCGAAGGGGATTCGCCGCCCGAGGAAGGCCTCGACGGCCGCCTCGTTCGCCGCGTTCAAAACCGCCCCGGCCGCGCCGCCCCGGCGGATCACCTCGTAGGCCAAGTCCACCGCGCGGGCGAACCGCCCCGAGACCCGCCGGAACGTCAGCTTGCCCAGCGCCGCCAAGTCCAGCGGCTCGACCGGGCGGGCCGGACGCTCCGGGTAGCACAACGCGTAGGCGATCGGCATCGTCATGTTCGGGCGCGCGAGCTGCGCGATCACCGATCCGTCGCGGAACTCCACCAGCGAATGGACGATGGACTCCGGGTGGATCAGCACCTCGATCTGCCCGGCCGGCAGGTCGAACAACCAGTGCGCCTCGACGATCTCCAGCGCCTTATTCATGAGGGTGGCCGAGTCGATGGTGATCTTGCGCCCCATGGACCAGGTGGGGTGGCGCAGGGCGTCGTCCACGGTGGCGGCTGCGGAGCGGTCGTCGTCCCAGTCGCGCAGTGCCCCGCCGGAGGAGGTGATGACGACGCGGCGGACCTCGTCGCGCCGCCCGGAGGACAGGCACTGGAAGATGGCCGAGTGCTCGCTGTCGACGGGCAAAACAGGCACGCCCGCCTTCCGCGCCGCGGGCATGACGACCGCGCCGGCCATCACCAGCGTCTCCTTGTTGGCGACGGCGAGTTCCGCGCCGCACTCGATTGCCGCCATCGTCGGCGCCAGCCCGGCAGCGCCCACCACCCCGGTGAGCACCACGTCGGGCTTCGCGCGGCGGACGAGTTCCGTCATCGCGTCGGGCCCGGTCAGCAGCGCGGTGCCCTCGGGCAAGCGCTCGGCGAGACCGGCGGCTGCCTGCCCGTCGGACAGCGCCACCATCTCCGGACGGAATCGCCTCGCCTGCTCGGCGAGCAACTCGGCGTTCGCGCCGGCCGCCAGGGCGCACGCGCGAAGCTCCGGCAACTCGGCGATCACGTCGAGCGTCTGCCGGCCGATGCTGCCCGTCGATCCCAGGATGGCGATGCGTTTTGTCTTCACGGCGATTCCCGCCCGTCTGCGCGGGTCCAGAGCGTCTATCTTATCGCCCCCGGCGCGGGGAACAAGACCCAACCACCGAGCGGCGTTGTCCCGCGCGGCCTTTGGGCGTATAATCGCCCGCATGAACGAGCGTTTCGCATCCGACGAGTTGGTCTACAAGGGGCGCGTGGTGGAGGTCCACAAGGTCGGCCTGCGCATGGGCGACGGACGCGTCGTCCCGCGCGACCTGGTGCGCTACGGGCAGGCAGCCGTCATCGTGCCGGTCCGTGCCGACGGCGCGATCGTGATGATCCGCAACTACCGGTTCGCCGTGGACGAGACGCTGTGGGAACTGCCGGCCGGCATGGTGGACGCCGGCGAAGACCCCCTCGCCGCAGCCGGACGTGAACTGGCCGAGGAAACCGGATACACAGCCGGGAAACTCGTCGAACTCGGCGCGTTTTACACCGGCCCCGGCAGCACCGACGAGTGGATGCACGCCTACCTCGCCACCGACCTGCGCGACGGGCTGCAGGAGCTGGAGGCATACGAGGAGATCGACGTCCAGCCGCTCGCCGAGAGCGAGGTCCGCCGCAGGATCGCCGACGGGCGGATTCACGACGGAAAAACCATCGCCGCCATGGCACTGTACTGGATGAAGAAGGGAACGCTCTGACGATGGCGTTGCACGACCGGACCTACTGGCGGGACGACGGAGGCGCGCCGGCCGGCGGCGGGCTGACCCTCGGCCTGCCGCGCCCGGGCCGAATGGTCAAGATCCTGCTGCTGGCCAACCTCGTGGTGTTCGTCGTACAACTGGTCTGCCTGTACGCGGCGAAGCTGGACCTGTCGCGCTACCTGGGCGCGACGGCCGGGAC
>JAKPKY010000046.1 GCA_029553505.1 Planctomycetota bacterium | reverse complement strand
GGCATGCTCGGCAGGACGATCTCGTTCGCCGTCCAGCCGATGTGCGTGCGTTCGCCTTTGTAGAGCTGCCCCGAGCAGCGGTTGGCGATGCCATCCAGACAGCGGATCGGGTAGATGACCTCGGGAAAATCGGCTTCGAGGGTGTCGTTGCCATCCAGTTCCATCTTGATCGAATCGAGCATCTCGACGGCATGGACCTCGGACGCCCCGATCAGGCAGACGAAGTCCCTGTGGCCGTAGAGGACCGCCCAGAGACAGGCGCACTCGGCCAGGACCGACTTTCCCGATCCGCGAGGCATCGCCAAGGCGAAGAGGCCGCCATGCAGAATCGACTGCTCGATACGGGCGATGACCTTCAGATGGTCGGGCGACCAGGGGAGATGGAACGTCAGGGGAAAGTAGGCCGTGCAGAAGAACCGGAAATCGCCCTGCGCCCGCTCCCTGCGGACCGGATCGGCGACGGCGGGCAGTTCGCCGATGTCGCGCCCGGCCTCCGACAGCGCCCGGTTCCGGGCCGCCGCGCGCTCCTTGAGCGCCTCGTAGCCGGCGTTCGGATCGGCCGGCTTGCGGGGCGCGTGGTGCTGCTCGAAGAGCCAGGCCGTGTACCGCAGCAGATCGATGTGCCGCCCGTCGCCGATGCGGAACCCGGCCCGCATGCGGTGGCGGTAGAGCTGGCGCTCGTCGATGACGACGCCCAGGGGCGTCGAGTTCAGCAGCCGCGCCAGATCGGCGGGCTTGAGGTTCCTGGGATCGAGGGAAGGCCTGCGGCTTGCGGCTTGAGGCTTGAGGGCGTCGCTCATGGCTCGCCTCCAATCTCCGGCCCGCGTTCAGCAACCTGCCGGGCGAGCCAGGCGGCGTAGTGCACCAGGTTGATGGTGCCGTCGGCGTTGGCGGGCGCGCCGGAGTCGATGTCGGAGCGGATCTGCGCCTCGTCGAGCCGCCGCTGGCCGGAGGCCGAGAGGATGCGCGCCGCCTGGGCGGGCGAGAGCGCCGTGATCCTGGGCGTGGAATCGGCCGTCATGCCGCCGCCTTCCCGGTTTCCGGGGTATATAACAGGTGGGAGACCCGCTCCGGGGGGATCAGGACGCCCGTAAACCGGTCGCGCCGGGCGCATGCAGCAACCGTTCCAGATGGCGGGTTCCAGGCCGGATATAAAAGTTCAGAAAAATCGAACATTCCAGTTGATGTTTCCGGCCCTTCGAGCAAACATGCGACCTGTAAAAAGCAACGCAATCGGTTGAACCGGAAGGACTTACGATGAACGCCAAGAACGACACGCCGAAGA
>JAKPKY010000035.1 GCA_029553505.1 Planctomycetota bacterium | reverse complement strand
ACCTGGAACTCAGGAACAAGGAACCCGGGAAGATAGAAGCCCGGCGCAAGTCCCGACGCGCCGGGATTCCGGGTTCCGTGTTCCCCAGTTCCCGGATACGAAAAACGGAGCCGCGACCGTGAGGGAGCGGTCGCCGGATGCAACGCCGGGAATAAAATCCGGAACAACGAACCCGGACCCGGGAGCTGGGGAAAAGCACCCTCACCCCGCCCTCTCCCCTGGAGGGAGAGGGATTCCGAAATCCGCCCTTCGACTTCGCTCAGGGCAAGCATTCCGCAATTCGAAATCCGTTTGTGTCTTTTGGGGTTCATTCCGTCTGCTGGTTCCGTCGGGGCGGGCCGGTCAATTCACCTTCAGCGTGCCGTCCTGCTCCTTCCAGACGCGGATGCCCTGGGTTCCCGGCAGGCTGGTGATGATGCTGTTGTGCAGCGTCAGCAGGCGGTACGGGTCGCACAGTTCGGCGTGTCCGTCGCCCATCAGGGCCGCCGTGCCGCTTCCGTGCGCCAGCCAGGCCGACTGCTGGTTGCGATAGCTGTCTGACCACGTCGATCGCGCGAGGAACTGGGGCGAGCCCTCGTCCACCTTCGCCTTCCCGGCCGAGCCGTCGCCGGCCGAGGTGTCCGCGATCATGCAGAAATCCGCGGGCGTGGGATTGTCGTCCCTGCGGAATCCGTAAAACAACCCGCCGTCCCAGACCCGGCGGATCATGAAGATCGCGTCGCGATAGACGGTGGGATTGCCGTACGGACCACTGCCGAACAGGCAGTACATGCCGTAGCTGCCGGGATTCGTCTCGTTGTTCTTCGGGCAATGCGGCGGGCCCGATTGCGACGCGCTCAGGTACCCCGACGCGTAGGGCGGCAGGTAGAACTCGTACCACCACCACGTCACGTTCTTGGGGACGCCCTGGTTGCTGGTGTTGGCGAGGATGCCGTCGTTGTCGTTTCCGTACAGCGACAGGGCCACCCCCACCGCGTGCTGCCCGCTGAGGCAGACGGCGACCATCGCCAGCTCCCGCGCCTTGCGCAGGGAAGGCAGCAGGATCGACACGAGCAGCGAGAGGATGGCCACGACGACCAGAAGCTCGATCAAGGTGAACGCTTTGCGTTCACCTTGCCTCACCGCAAGCAGCTTGCCCTGTCTTCGATCCCGAGGCCTCAGACCGAGGGGAGCGAGGGCGGGGCCCGAGTCGAAGGGCTCGATGAGGGTGAACCCGCGCGGGCCATGGCCGCGCGGCCGGTCGGCAGCGCCGTGGCGCGAAACGCAAGCGGATTGTCGCGTCGGGTCGCTCATGCGCGGGTGGATTCTCCCTGGAAGACGGGCACGTCGTCCGGCTGGACCAACAGCGGTCCCTGCCATTCCGAATGGTCGCCCGCGAACCAGTCCAGGCACACCTGGAGGTACGGATCCCACGCGGGCGAACTCAGGCAGGTGACGGAGGGCGCCGTGTAGGGCAGGCGCCCGGCGTCGTCGTCGGCCGAGCAGACCGCGATGTCGCGCCCGGGGCAAAGCCCGTGATCGCGGATCGCCCGCATCGCGCCCAGGGCCGCGGCGCCCGTCACGCAGAACAACGCCGTGCCGCCCAGGGCGCGCTGCTCCAGCCGGCGGCGGATCGTCGCGTAAGCGCGCTCGAGCGAAGACCCGAACAGCTCCACGGGCTCGTTGATCAACTGCCCGCCCTTTCCGTGCGCGCGGGTCCAGAGCCGCCACTGGTCGATCCGATCCTGGATGTTGCCGCACAACGGCTGGGTGTTCAAACAACTGACCGCCTCATGGTTCGCCACCTCATCCAGTAACCGGCGGATCGACGACGGCGTGGTGAACCGCAGGCACGGCAATCCGTACCCGGACGTGTCCTGCTCCAGCACGACGACGCGCCGGCCCGAATCCTGGAGCAGCGAGACGGTCTCCGCCGGCAGGTCGTCGCCCATCGGCACGAAGAACACGCCGTCGAACGCGCGAATCGTCTGCGGGATCATCACGTCGCGCCAGTGCGTGTAGCCGACGAGCTTCAACTGCCAGCCGCGCGCCGTCGCCAGGCGCTCGATGGCGAGATGCCAGATGGCAATCCACGGCGTGGGATACGCCGGCGCCAGCAGCACCAGGTGCCGGACCGCGCGCGGAATCTCCGGCGCGACGGCGATGCGCCCCGACGGAAGCTTGTGGAGAATCCCCCGCCGGACAAGATCCAGCAGCGCCTTGCGAACGGTGCGGGGATTGGCATGCAACTCGGCCGAAAGTTCCGTCAGCGAAGGGAACCGACGGGCGCGGTAATCGGCGTTCAGGACGCGCTGCTCGAGGGTGTCAGTGATGGCGGAGACCCGTGCCATGATTCCTCATAGTACATCACATTTACGCTATTGCCAACAAAATACCCGATTATCAGGCACTTTGGGTAAAAGTGGAACTAACTCCATATTGTACAAGAGATTGCGGCTTATCGACAGGCGCGCGCGAAAACCCCAAAAAGGGCGAAAAAAGCGCCCGGAAACGGGGGAAAAAGATCCGAAATGCGCGCGGAACCGCCGGAATCCCGCGAATAATCAGGGCCCTTCGGCGGCGAATCCCGCCCAGAAGTCTCCGCCCTGCCCGGCGCGGTGGTCGTCGTGTTCGTCGCGCAGGCGCGCCAGTTCTTTCCGCAGGCGCGCCACCTCGCCCGAGGCCGCGCGCTCGCCGGCGAGGTTGCGCATCTCCCACGGGTCCTCGCGCAGGTCGAACAACTGGGTGCGCCGCCGGCCGCCGACGACATACTCGATGAGCTTGTAGCGATCATCGCGGACGGCGCGCTGGACGCGCTGGAAACAATGATACCGCGTCGCGGGTCCCGGCGCGTCGCGCTGAAGGTCCGGGCGCAGCGACCGGCCTTCCACGGTGTCGGGAATCTCCAGGCCGGCCAGGTCGCACAGCGTGGGATAGAGGTCGGACAGGTAGCAGAACTGCTCGCGCCGCGCGTCGGCGGGAATGCCCGGGCCGGCGAAGATCAGCGGCACGCGGACGCTGTGCTCGTAGAGGCTCTGCTTGCCCATCAGGCCGTGCTGGCCGCAGGCCAGGCCGTTGTCGCCGGCGAACACGACGATCGTGGACTCGCCCAGCCCGCCGGCCTCCAGCGCGTCGAGGATGCGCCCGATCTCGTGGTCCAGGTGGCTGATCATTCCGTAGTACTCGGCGACGTGACGGCGGATGGCCTGTTCCGTTCGCGGCCACTTTTCCAGCTCCTCGTCGCGCCCGGCGAGGCTGCCGTTGTCGAACGGATGCACCGGCAGGTAGTTCGGCGGAAGCTCGATCCGGTCGGCGTCGTACATCTCGCGGAACCGTTGCGGCATCGTGCGCGGGTCGTGCGGCGCGAGGAACGCGACGTACATAAAGAACGGTTTCTCGCCGCTTTGCTCGCGCAGGGCCCGCACGGCCGCGTCGGCCAGCAGCGTGCTGGAATGCACCCCGCAGCGGATGTGGTCGGCATGGCGGTGCTCCAGCTCGTTGCTGTGGAACGCGTCCTTGCAGCAGGGCAGCGTCGCGTCGTACTTGCCCGACGGGTCGTACTCGTAGACGGGCACGTTCCAGTGGTCGGCCATTCCGCCGAAGAAGATTTCCGCGCCCCCGCCGAAGCTCCGCGCGAAGGCCTCGCGCCCGTTGTGCCACTTCCCGCAGGCCCACGTCGCGTAGCCGCTGCGCGCCAGGTGCTCGCCGAGCATGACGTGCGCCGGGTCGATCGTCTCGCCCTGGCCCGCGATGCGATAGAGCGTCCTTCCGGTGTGGAGCATGGCCCGGCTGGGCATGCAGACGGCCCCGCACGAGCCGCCCATGATGGCCGCCCGCGTGAAGCTCGTCCCGCGCCGCGCCAGCCGGTCGAGGTTCGGCGTGTGAATCTTCCCGTTGCCCAGCGCGGCGATGGTGTCGAACCGCTGATCGTCCGTCAACAGGACCAGCACGTTGGGTCGGCTCATGGCCGCTCGGTCCTTTCGGCTGCGAATTTTTTCCTGCGTCGATTCCGTGAATGGAACAGGTGATCAGGAGAGCAGTAGACCGCAGGCTCGATGCCGTCTTTCTCCTGCTCCACTACTCCACTGCTCGCCTGCTCTGGCTGCGTGCAATCTTCATTGCACGCAGCTTAGGCGGACATTGTAACGAAAGCACCGGGGCCTTCCGACAGGCATTTTCCGCAAAAGTGTTTCTCGTTAACCGACTTGGGCTCTCCCCCCATACTCCCGCGAATCTCCCGCCAAAAAGGAACTTTTCGCTTGTTTTCTATATCGATATGGAATAGGGTGTCCCCCGGTTTCCCAACGCGAAGGAAGCAACCCGTGCGGTTTCCCGATCGACGGGAATCCCCGACAAGGATCGCGATGGGCCTGTCGCCCATCCGCCCCCCTGCCGCATACAAAATACAGAATCCGCGAAGGAGCCTTCTGATGACGAACGTCGCCAAAGCGTTCCCCTGCTTGGTCTGCCTGTGGGCCTTCTGCGCCGCCGCGCCGGCCGAAGAGCCCGTCGCCACGGTCGTGCTGGCCGACTTCGAGAAGGGGCGCGACGGGTTCGAGGCCTCCCTGGTCCGCGACCCCGCCGTCGCCAGGGACGGGCAGGCGTCCGGACGGATCGACGCGGACTTCACCAACGCCAAGGCCGAGCCGTGGAAAATCGTCGGCGCGCCGCTGCTCTACACCAACGAGATCCGCGCCGTGCGCTTCTGGGTCCGCTCCCACGACGCCGGCGGGCTGACCTTCCGCGTCATCGACAGCTCCGGGCAGGTTCACCAGCTTCGCCCCAGGTTCCGGCCCAGCGGCGAATGGCAGCAGGTGGTCCTCGACTCGTTCGAGAAAGGCCCGGGCTACCAGTCCTGGGGCGGCGCGAAGGACCACAAGTTCCACTGGCCGGCCAGGCGGCTGGCGTTCATCTTCGAGAAGAACAACCTCCCGGAAGGCAAGGTCGCCGGTTCGCTGTGGATCGACCAGGTGGAGCTGGACTTGGCCGGAAAGCCCGCGACGGTGCTCGACGGCTGCGAGACCGTGGTCCTGGAGGACTTCGAGTCCGCCCTCAAGCAGCGCAAGAAGGAAGACCGCCTCAGCGGGCTCGCCCAGGACGTCAAGGAGTTCAAGGGCGGCGCCGCGTCGGGCAGGTTCGAGGGCGATTTCACCAAGGAGGGCGGCCAGCCCTGGCGGCAGGCGGGCCGACAACTCGACGTGGTCCGGGAGTTCCGCCGCATCCGGTTCTGGGTCCGCTCGGCGGACGTCAAGAGCTTCACCTTCATCCTGACCGACAAGACGGGCCAGGCGCACCACCAGTCCGTCTCCATCGAGCCCGACGGCCAGTGGCAGCAGGTGGCCATCGACGCGTTCGACACCGGCCCGGGCTATCGCCACTTCGGCGGGGCCAACGACGGGCGGTTCCACTGGCCGGCGAAGGGAATCGGCTTCGTCATCGGCAAGGGCGACGCCAAGGGACCGGTCACCCGCACGCTCTGGATCGACGACATCGAAGCGCTGGCCGAACCCGGCGCGTTCGTGCCCGACCTGGAGATGGAGCAGGACCGGCTGGGCAACGTCTTCCTGACGACCGAGACCGTGCGGATTCCCCTGGTCAGCAAGGGCGACCGGATCGAATGGACCGTCCGGGACTTCTGGCATCGACAGATCGAGCGCGGCGTTGCCGTCGTGCGGGACAGCCGCGCGGTGATCGAGCCGCAGGCCGGAAGGAAGGGATACTTCGAGGTTTACCTGGTCGTCCGCAAGGGCGACCTGACGCTGGCGGAGACCGACACGAGCTACGCCGTCATCACGCCCGTGGACGTCGCGACGTGGAAGGATTCCCCCTTCGGCGTGATGACCCACTTCGCCCAGGGATGGGAGCTGGACATCATGCCGCTGATCGCCAAGGCCGGCATCACGTCCATCCGCGACGAGCAGTACTGGCAGCAGATCGAGAAGAACAAGGAGGAATTCGTCTTCGCCTCCAAATTCACCGACTGGATGGCCGAGGCCGCCAAGTTCCACATCGACCCGCTCGTCCCCATGACCTTCGCCAACAAGAACTACGACGAGGGACTGACGCCCCACACCCCCGAGGGGTGCAAGGCCTACGGGCGCTACGGGCAGGAGTTGCTCAAGAAGTACGGCCGGCAGATCCGGTGGCTGGAAATCTGGAACGAGTACAACGGCACGTGGTGCAAGGGCCCTGCCGCCGACGATCGCCCGAAGTACTACACGCAGATGCTCAAGTTTTCCTACGAGGCGATCAAGGAAGTCCGCCCCGACGTGCAGGTGCTGGGCGGCGCGGCCGTGCTGCTGCCCCGCCCGTACTTCGAGGGCATCTTCAAGCACGGCGGAATGAAATACATGGACGGCGTGGTCATTCACCCCTACCGCCCCGCGCCGGAGGGCGTGGAAGAGGAAATCCGCGAACTGAAGGACCTGATGCGGAAGTACAACGACGGCCAGACCAAGCCCATCTGGGTGACCGAGACCGGCGCCCACGACAAGACCCCCCACGGGCGGCACAACGTCGCGCGGTACCTGGTCCGCATGTATACGCTGCTGCTGAGCGAGGAATGCGAAAAGATTTACTGGTACCTGCTGCGGGACTACTCCAGCTTCAAGACCATGGGCCTGCTGCGCGACCCGAACGACCCGATGGGGCGCTACGCCGTCGCGCCGCCGTACCCGGCCTACGCGAACCTCATCCGCCAGTTGTCCGGCGCGAAGTTCGTCCGCCGCGAGCCGACCGACCCGCGGACGCGCATCTACCTGTTCGAGAAAGGCGGCGAGCCGGTCCGCGTCTGCTGGGCGACCGTCCCGGCGCACCTGGCGCTGTCCGCCGACGCGCCGCTGACCGTGACGGACCTGATGGGCGAGGAGCAGCGCCTCGAGCCCGTCGAGGGAAAGGTCTACCTCACCCTGACGGAAAACGCCGTCTACGTGAAGGGCGAGGTGAAGGAAATCCTCCCCGCCGGCGGGCGATTCGTCCTGCCGGCAGAACAGACCGCCGACATCCTCGGCGACGTGACGCTGAAGTTCTCGGTGGACAACCGCGGCGGGGCGAAGGCCCTGGAAGGCGTCTTCGAGGCGCACGGGCAGAAGGCGAACATCGCCTGCCCCGCCGGCGCCGCCCGGGACCTGAGCCTGACGATCCCCGGCGAAGACACGCAGGCCGTCGACACCCGCGAATACGCCTACCGCCTGGTCCTCGACGGTAAAACCGCAGGCCTGGGCCAGGTGACGCTGCACGTCGTGGACCCGCTGACGTTCTCGCCCGACGCGAAAGTCGATGCCGCGCGCGGGATGGAGCTTCGGCTCGCCAACGCCTCCTCGCGGACCGCCTACGACGTCGAGAGCGTCTCGTGGAAGGTCGGCGACGCCCCGCCGACGGTCCAGGCGACGGCCGTCCGACTGCCCGCCTCCAAGGACCTGCGGTTCGGCCTGCCGCTGGCCGACCTGCCCGACTACCGCACGGCGAAGGTCAGCGCGTCCGTCAAGCTCAAGGGGCGCGACGCGATGCTCTTCAGCGACGAGGTCTCGTGCAATCCGTGCTACCGGCGGACGGTGCGGGCCGACGGCGACCTGGGCGACTGGGACCACGCCCCCGCCATCGATCTGGCGGCGGACGGGGAGGTCTGGCCGCCGGTGGTCCCCGCAGCCGCGACGACCCCCAAGAAGCCCCAGCCGCCCAAAAAGGCCAAGGCGAACAAAAACGCCAAGACCCAGCCGGCCACCCAGCCGGCCGCGGCAGCGGAGCCGCAAGAGAAGCCCCAACCCGTCGCCCCGCCGGAACCGCCTAAAGCGCCCCCGCCGACCGGGAAAGTCTGGTTCGCCTGGGACGCGGAGAACTTCTACCTCGCCGCACGCATCGAGGGCGCCCAGGCGTCGGCCGGAAGCCTGCGGTTCGGGCTGGCCGCCGCGGATTCGGCCGGTCTGATCCCCGCGTGGTACGAGCTGCGACTCGCCCCGGACGCCAAAACCCTCGCCTGCGCCGCCGCCCCGACCGACGCGCTGGCCAAGGCCCTGTCCGACGTGCCCGTCGCGGTCCGCGCCGAAGGCGACGCCGTCGTCTACGAAACGGCCGTCCCGTGGAGCCGCCTGGAAGGCATCCGACCGGCCGACAAGGCGTTCCGCTTCGCGCTCGTCGCGGCCGGCGCGCCGCGGGAAAAAGGCGCCACGCCGATGGCCCTGTGGGGCCGGGGGCTCTACCCCGGAAAGGAGCCGCGGGCGTTCCGCCTCTGCACGCTGGAAGGCGCAGCCGGCGCCGCGAAACCCGCCGGCGAGTTCGCCGCGACCGTCGAAGCCCAGGCCAAGCTTCCGCAGGCGGGACAGGTGGTGCGGATCCTCGCCGACTCGCAGGAAGACTTCACCAACGTCCAGGGCAAGGGCCACTGGCACTACGGGTACTTCCCCGGAACGGGCGACGGGGCGGCCGAACCCTACACCGTCGGCGACTTCCGCGAAATGAAGTACGTCGAGACGATGTGGGGCTACGAGTGGGCCGGGCCCGTGCAGTTCCTGAAGCTGCTGCGCAACGGCGGGCATCCACAGGCCATCGAGGGCCGCCAGGCCTGGTCCGTCCGACGATGGAAGAGCGACGTGGATGGGACGGTCCGCGTTTCCCTCACGGCCGCGGGCGGGCAGAAACAGAGCGACGGCATCGGCGCGAAGGTTCTCGTCGATGGCGTGGTCGTCGATTCCCGACTGATCGGCGGGCCCAACCGGGCGAAGGAAGCCCACTACGACCTGACGATCCCCGTCCGGAAAGGCACGGTGGTGGACTTCGCGATCACCTGCGGGCCGGCCCTGAACACCAACTTCGACGCCACGAAAATGACCGTCCGGATCGCCCTGCTGGCGCCGTAAGGCCGGCGGGACGCTCCACCGACTCCCCTGCCGCAAACGCAAGGCCGGCGGCAACCACCGCCGGAACCGCGAGATCCGCGTGCGGATCCTTACCCGCAACCTCGCGATCCTGCTATACTGGGCAACGTTCCCTGCGGAGCATGACCGTCCCGAATGCCGCAAGGCTGGCCGTGACGTCCCGTCCGTCTCAAGGAGAAGCAATGTCCGCGCGAACACCGATTGACGCGGGGTATCCGGAGTTCTTCGCCTCCTCTCCAGCCTTCCCTCCCGAAGTTCCGCATGCGCCTCCCCGCCGGGCCCCATTTCCAGCCAATACACCGGCGCCCTGGGCGCCGAGGGCGCCGCACGGATCGGCGAGGACTGCCGACGGCACGCGGGGCGCACCGGCGAAAAGGCGCTCGCCCAGGACCGCATGGATCAAGAGGCTCTCCCCTTGCCTGCCGTGCAGTCTATGCGTCCTGCTGCTTGCTCTCGGTGGTTGCCGTTCGAGCGAGGAAGGGAAAGAGGAAACGGAGGAGTCCGTCAAGCAGATCACGGACCAGGGCCGACTGGCCAAGCTGGCCGTGGAGCACAAGAATTCGGACGTCCGCCTGGCCGCCATCAAGAAGCTCACCGATCAGGATCTGCTGGAGAAGATCGCGCGGAATGAGAATGAGGAGGTGTGGAACCGGGGAGTCGCCGCTGGGCAGATCACCGATCAGAAGAGATTGTTCCAGCTCACCATGGCATCCGATTGCGGCAAGTTCGTGCATCTCCACACGGTCAAGTCACTCACCGATCCATCCCTGCTGGCGGAGGTCGCGCTCAAACACCCGGATGATTTCATCCGCACGTCCGCCACGGGACAGATCGCCGATAAGGCGATCCTGACCCGGATCGTGGCCCAGGCCAACGATCCGTATGTGGTCATCCGTGCCGCACAGGAGTTGGGCGACAAGGCCCTGCTGAACAGGATGAGGGTGTGGGACACACCGGAACGCACCCGGCAGGAACGCGACCAGGCGCTGCTGAAGGACATCGCCCTGCGCGCCCGGCACGTTGATGTTCGTATCGCCGCCGTGGAGAACCTCACCGACCAAGCCGCTCTGGCGAAATTCGCCACGGAAGGCGGGTATGAGGGCATCCGCGCCGCCGCCATCCCCAGGCTCACCGACCAGGCGGTGCTGGCGAAGGTCGCCGTAGCCGATCGTGATCCCCTCGTGCGCAGGGCGGCCACCCGGAAACTCGCCGATTCGGCCTTGCGGGCCAGGATCGCCCGCGAGGACAAGGACTCGCCCGAGAACCAGGCCGCCATGGCCAAACGGCTCCTGGAAGACTCCTCCGTCCAAGACCCCAACACCCGCTATTCGGCCCTGGCGGCGATCAATGAGCCGCACGCCCTGGCGATGATCGCCTTTGGCAGCACCGATTCCGATCTCGCATGGGCGGCCTACCGCAGACTTGCGGAGTCAAGAACCGTGGCGGAATTCGTGGCCGCCGCGAGAGACCCGATCAGCGTCATGCACTCGTCGGTTCTGTCGAAGATGACCCACGAGTGTGCGACGATCCCCTATGATCACAGGGCTCGCTGGACCAGAAACCTCTTCGAGACGGTCGTGCCGATGGTCGATCCTGTCGTCTTTGAGGATCTTGGGGGCATGCAGATCCTCGGCGTCCGTTGGGAACCACTGTCGAAAACATACGGATGGTACGATGAGCGTGGGAACCGAGTCCGGAGCAATGAGAAGTATACCGTTCACGGAGAAGCCTTCAGCGTCACATGCCGGTTCAGCAAAAGCCCGGAAATGGGCGGCGCGCACTGGTCTACTTCGGACTGGCCGGACGACCCCAGGGATGAGGGGTTCTACTCCGCCCAGGTCGATGCCCCGAGGCTGAAGTCAATGCGGGCAATGTGCGCCCGCCTCTCTCCTGCGGCGCTCAAGAGAATCGCCAGCGGGAATCGGGACAGCCGATTCCGCGAACTGGCCGCCCTTGAGATCAAGAAACGGTCGAAGTGAGACCTCGGGAGAAGAGGGAACGGCTGCGGTTCCGATTCCGTTCGTCTGCGGGCCAGCCGATTCGATGTCGCGCTTCTGGGGAATGGGCGCGAAGAACGGTTTCCGATACGATGGCGCGAGTCGCTTACCGGCCCCTGCCCGCCTTTATGAACTCCTTCAGGACTTCCGGGTCGCTGGTCAGGAACTTTCCGATGCGACGCGTCTCCTTGTCGATCTCCTCCGAGATGGGCTCGGCCCTCGCCTGAAACGTCTTGTGCAGGTCCTCCCTCTCCTGCTCGGAGAGCGTCTTTTCGACCGTATCCAGCTCGTTGCCCAGTTGCTTGAGACGTTGGGCGATCTCTCGAATCCGGGGCACCGCCGACTTGGCCGACGCGGAATCCGTGACTCCTTGGAGGGTGTCCCGCATGTCCTCCATGGCGTCGATGTAGTTGTCGGTCAGGTTCTCCTGTTTGCTGCCACAGCCGGACAGGATCAAACCCAGGTACGCCAAGGCCGCCACGACCAATGTCTTGTTCATGATCTTCCTGCCTCGAAGGCCGTATCCACGGGGTACAGGGATCTGGCGACATTCCAGACCGGCCATCCCTGCTTCCCGAAACTCCCATTCGTCAAGATGCCGCCCCGTCAGGCGAAAAGCGGGTCAAGAGATTTGCTTCGCAGCGCCGGCGGCGTGGACTCCCGCCCCGGCCTGGTACGGACAAAGGCCGGCCCTGCCGGACCGGCCTTTGTCCGCAAGCGGGCGATGAGATTTGAACTCACGACATTCACGTTGGCAACGTGACGCTCTACCACTGAGCTACGCCCGCAGGTGCGCTAGGCCAATATAGCGTACCCGCGCGAGGCGTCAAGGGCATTTTTGCTGCGGTTCGGGCCGCCGGCCCGCATCGGCCTGAAATTCGCGCTTCCGCGATTCCGCTCTCCGGTTTCGCTTGCGAGCGGGCGCGATGGCCTGTACGCTCGTGCCCCATGATCCTGGCAGACATCGTTCCCCCGGCGTTCTTCGCCCAGCAGACCGAGTGGGTGCTGTGGGCATTGGCGGGCGCGGCCATCGTGCTGCTGGTCGTCGGCGCGGACCGCGCCGTCGGCGCCGCGGCCAAGCTCGCCGGCGCGCTGGGCATGAGCAAGGTCATCATCGGCGCGACCGTCGTGAGCCTGGGGACCACCTCGCCCGAGGCGGCGGTCTCGGTCAACGCGGCGATCAAGGGCGACGCCGACCTGGCGCTGGGCAACGGCGTGGGGTCGATCATCTGCGACACGGCGCTGATCTTCGGCCTGGCGTGCCTGATCGCGCGGGTGCCGAAGGACCGGTTCGTGCTGAACCGTCACGGCTGGCTGAAGGTCGCCGCCGGGGCGATCCTGACGCTGGCGTCGCTGGGCCTGTGGTGGGCCGCGGGCGACATCCACAACGTGCTCATGCCCCGCTGGATGGGCGCGGCGCTGCTGGGGGGCCTGG
>JAKPKY010000001.1 GCA_029553505.1 Planctomycetota bacterium | reverse complement strand
GGGCGTCCTGCAATCCGCGGATGATGTGCCCGTGGAGCGTGTTGCCCCGCACGCCGCCGACGTCCTCGCTGAGCCCGCCCTGCCCGCGGCAGTCGAGGGCGGCCACTGTGAAGCCCATCGCCGCGTACCCGAGCTTGTCGTTCCAGTCGCCGCCGCTGCCGGAGTATCCGTGGAACATCAGCACGGCAGGGTGCGGCTTGGACGACTGGCGGGGGCGCAGCAGCTTGGCGTGGATCCGCGCGCCGCCGACGCCCGTGAAGTACAGGTGCAGGCACTCGGCGAAGGGCGTCTGGAATTCGTCGGGCACGAGCTTCACCTGTGGATCGAGCGCGTTCATCTCAGCCAGCGACTTGTCCCAGAAGGCGTCGAAATCCTCGGGGCGGGGGTTGCGCCCCTGGTAGGCCTGAAGCTTCTCCAGCGGCATGTCGAACGTCAAAGGCATGGCGATTCTCCTGAATACGTTGGGGAAACACAGGCGGAGATGATACGCGCGGGGGGGGGCGACAACCACAAAAAACAGGGACTCGGGACTGGGGAACAGGGACCAGGAAACGGCTTTCTTCCTATTCCCGAGTCCCAAGTCCTTGTTTTCAATCGTTTCGTCGGACGGCCGTCGCGGTCGGCCCGGCGATCAGTTCCGCCAGGGCGGCGTCGCCGTCGGGGAACGGCTGTTCGCCCTTGCGGTAAAGCACCACCAGTCCGATCATCTCACCGGGCGCGGGGATCAGCGGCACCAGCAGGACGTTCAGTCCGACGACGTACTTGCGGATGGTCGGATCGAACAGGTCGGCCTCGTCGGTGGCGTCGAGGGTGCTGACCTGCGGGTTGGCCAGGGCGATATCCACCAGCGGGCTCGTCAGGGCCTCGCAGAAGGCCTCGCTGTCGGGGTTGGGCACGCCGAACCGTCCGGCGATGCGCAACTCGGCGTTCTGGTCGCAGACCATCGCCACGCCGAACAGCGGCCCGGACCGCTGCACGAAGAAGCGGAAGAGCGTTCCGAACGTCTCGTCGTCGGTCTTGGCGCCGAGCAGTTGTCGCTGGAAATCGAGCAGCACCTGCTGGAACGCCAGTTGCCCGCTGAGGGTGCGGTAGGCCTCGGTCAGGTCCGAGCAGGTGGTGTCGAGCTGGCGATGAGCGTCCTTGCGGGCGATGTTGGTCTTGCGGGCCAGGGCGCGAAGCCGACGGGTTCTCCGGCGACTTTTTTCCGCCTCGCGACGGCGGTGCAGTTCCTGTCGGATCGTCGCGCGGAGGCGTTCGACGTCCAGGGGCTTGGTCATCAGTTCCACCGGGCGCCGGCGCGAGGCCTCGGTGAGGTATCGCGGGTCGCTGTGCCCGGTGATGACCACCGCGGGAATGTCCCCGACGGCCGAATGGATCTGGTCGATGACGTCCAACCCGGTGCAGTCGCCCAGGAGCATGTCGGTGACGAGCAGGTCGGGCCGGCAGCGCCGGGCGAGTTCGATCGCCTGGCGTCCGTTGGCGGCGGTTTCCACCTGCACGTCCTCGGCCGCCAGAACGTCCACCAGCAGTTCCCGAAGCTGCGGCTCGTCGTCGACCACAAGCACTCGCGCGACTTGCACACTCATCGGCATGGAGCATTCCTTACTCGCTGTCGGTCCATCGGGGCAGTTGCACGTATACCTTGGTGCCTTCGCCCGGTTTGGACCGGATCCAGACTCTTCCGCCATTGTTCTCGATGAGGCGTTTGACTGTCGGAAGTCCCAGTCCTCTTCGCCTTCCCGCCTCCTGCATGGAGAAGAACGGCGTAAACACGTTGCCCAACGTCTTTTCGTCCATGCCGACCCCGTCATCGGCGACGGTCAGCAGGACGGCGTTGTTGAGCGGGTCGTCCTCGGCTGCCAGTCGGACCTGCAACGGCTCCCGCGATGCGCTGGCGGCGTTGGCGATCAGCTCGAGCAGCACCGCCTGCATCTGGGTCCGGTCCGCCCTGGCGGGTGGAACGTCCTCTATTTGTATATCGACCGTCAGGCGGGCGGCTTGAGGATGTTCGGAAGAAGAAAACGATTTTGCCGCATTCTCCAGCAATTGCGGGAGTTGAAGCTTTTCGGGGTTCGGTTTGGGCGGGCTGGCGTAGGACATCAGCTCGGTGATGATGTCGCTGATTCGCTGGGCCTGGTCGGCGATGAGCTGCCAGGTTTTCCTTTCCGTATCGGACGAGGCGCGTTCTCGCATGAGCTGCGCCCGGCCGGAAATGACCGCCAGCGGGTTGTTGATCTCGTGGGCGGCGCCGGCGGCCATCTCGCCCATCGCGGCGAGGGTGCGGCTCTCCGCCAGCGCCTCGTGCGTGTCGCGCAGCAGTTCCGACGCGCCGGCGAGTTGCTCGCCCAGGCGCATGGCGGCGCAGCGCCCCTGGACGATGGCCAGCGCCGATGCCGTCGCGGCGCAGACGGCAGATGCGTTTCCCGGCGGGGCGGACGGTTCGCCCGTGCCGAGGACCCCACCGACCCAGCGCCCCGCGCAAACGAGGGGCAGATGCCGGCAGCGCGCCAGGTCCAGGCGACGGCGCAGCGGGGAATCGTCGCGCAGCAGCAGGCGGAGTGCCTCTTCCGCTGAGGCGGGGGGAGCCGACGAAAGCGGCGTGTCCGTCCGGCGGTCCAGGCGCAACCAGTCCGGCAGGTCGCCCGGCGCGAGCACGGCCGCCAGCACCTCCGGGTCCCATTCGCTCAGGGAATACACCGCCACCGGCGACGTCGCTGAGATCACGCCCAGCCCCGTCAGCACGCCCCCGATCCGGGGCAGTATCTCGGGCGCCGTCGAGTGCGGGGAGACCGTCGCGAAGAATTCGCCCAGCAGGGTCATCGCGCGGGCTTCCGTCGCGTCGGCCGGCGTAAGCACCGTCATGTTCGGCATGGCGCGCATGATGGCGATGTCCTCGATCGCCGAATGGGTCGCGCCAGCTCGGCCCGTCGGCAGGCCGCCGTAGGAGCCGTTGAGCCTGACCGGAAGCCTGGTGTGGGCTACGCAGACACGGACCTGGTCGCAGGCGCG
>JAKPKY010000253.1 GCA_029553505.1 Planctomycetota bacterium | reverse complement strand
CAAGGTCAGCGATCCCGCCGCCTCCGACTTCGGTTGGACCCTGCGGGGCGGCGCCGGCGTGGTCGCTGATGCGGCGGAACTGCGCGAAGGCGCCATGATCAACGCCGGCGCGACCCAGACCTTCCTCCTGCCGGCGGATGCCCGCCGTCTGCGTATCACGGTGCTCGACGCACAACTCCTGGCCAACGTGCGGAATCCGGGCGATGCGGTGGAAGTGGCCTTGCGCGACGCCTCGGGCGCCTCGGTTTTGAGCGCCATTGCGGGTCTGAGCGGCACCGATGCCTGCCTGAACGTCCAGGCCGACGGGACGGTCTGGTTCAGCTCCGAAGTCTATCTCGAAGGCGCGACCTCCGGCACGTCCTCCGCCCCGTCGCTGCCGACGACGATCTCGATTGACCTTTCCGCCCTTGCCGAAGGAACCGAACTGACGCTGTCGGTGGATCTAATCGGTTTCGGCGGAAAGACCAGTTCACTGCGCTTTGACGCGGTCCTGCTGACCGACGCCGTGGCGCCGCCCCTGGCCTTCGATCTCGCGCCGGCGAGCGACTCTGCGGTGAAGGGCGACGGGCTCACCAACATCCAGACGGTGACGTTCTCGGGGACAACCGATGCCTACCAGGTGGTGACGCTCGATTTGGACGGCGACGGTTACGACGACGGCACGGCGCGCGCCGACGACACCGGCGTCTTCTCTCTGACGGGGGCGAAACTCGTCTCGGGCGCCAACAACGTCCGGGTGAAGGCCGTGAACGAGATCGGCCCCACGGAGGCGGACAAGACCATTCGCCTCGACATGACCCGTCCGACAGGCACGCTGACTCTCCCCGCGCCTAATCAGACCACCACGCTGGATCGTGGCTATGTGGAGATCCAGTGGTCCGACGCCGGCGTGGCCGGGCTGAACGCGGCAACCTTCGGCGTGGCCGACGTGACGATCTCCGGGGGAGTGACCGTTGACCGGATTGAGACGCTGGGCGGCGGACGTGTTCGATACTGGTACGGCGACGATGGCGACAAGCTGGTCGGCGCGGTCTACAACGTGACGATGGTCTCAGGACAGGTGGCGGACAACGCCGGGAACACGAACGCGGTTCGGACGCAGAGCTTCACCTTCGTTCCGGACACCACTCCGCCGAACGTTCCGACGAGCCTGGCCATCACGCCGGATACGGGCGTGAGCGCCTCGGACGGGATCACCAACACCGGTGCGGTCGTCCTCTCGGGGACGGTGGATGAACTCAATCTGCGCGTGTATCTGTTCGATGCCACCCTCAACGTCAGCCTGGGTGAAGCGACGGTGACGGGGATGAGTTTCAGCGCGGGGCTGAACCTCGCGGAAGGGACGCACCATCTGCGCGTGACCGCAGTGGACGAGGCCGGTAACATCTCCGACCCGGCATGGTTCGACGTCCAGGTTGACTTGACCGCCCCGACGGCGGCGCAGGGGCTCTTC
>JAKPKY010000216.1 GCA_029553505.1 Planctomycetota bacterium | reverse complement strand
CGGCCGACATCGACTACATCTCCGCCCACGGAACCGGAACGCAGCAGAACGACGAGGTGGAAACGCTCGCGGTCAAGGCGGCCTTCGGGCCCCTGGCGCCGAAGGTTCCCGTCAGCAGCGTCAAGAGCATGCTGGGGCACCTGATCGCGGCGGCCGGCGCCACCGAACTGATTACCTGCGTGCTGGCGATCCGCGACCAGGTGCTGCCGCCCACCACCAACTACAGGACGCCCGACCCCGCGTGCGACCTGGACTACATCCCCAACGAACCCCGCAAGGCGAAGGTGGACATCTGCATGTCCAACAGCTTCGGCTTCGGCGGACAGAACAACACCCTCATCATCCGCAAGGCGCAGTAACCCCGCCGGCGTGGGAGGAAATTGCCGGGCTTCTCAGCGGTGGTCCGTCTCGGGGGGAACGACGTCGCCGGTTTCCAGGAAGAACGTCAGCATTCGCTCCTTCAGTTCCGCCAGCACGCCCGCCAGAGCCGGATCGTCGATCCGGTTGTCGGTCTCGCGCGGGTCGGCCTGGAGGTCATAGAGCTCGTCGCTCTCATAGAGGCGGCGGACGTACTTGTACCGCCGGGTGCGGCACATGACGGCCTTGGTGTGCTCCGGGCCTTCCTGCATCTGGAGGGTCAGGCGAGGCCAGTAGAGCCCCGTCGGGTCGGTGGACGTGCTTTGCAACTCCATGCAGTGTGTCTCGCCGTGAAGGCGCCCGCCCTCGCAGAAGACCGCGTCACGGTGCTCGCCGGTCTGCCCGGCCAGGACAGGCAGCAGGCTTCGCCCGAAATGCGAGTGCTTCGGCTGGATGCCCGTCAGCGCCTCGACGGTGGCGGGGAAGTCCACCAGTTCCACCAGCGCGTCCGAGACGCCCGGGCGCACCGGCACGCCCGCCGGCGGTTTGATGACAAACGGCACGCGCGACAGGCAGTCCTCGAACGTGTTCTGCGTCTTCTCGACCAGGCCGTAATCGCCCGTGAAATCGCCGTGATCGGAGAAGAAGAACACGGCCGTGTCGTCGTACAACCCGGCGTCCTTCAACGCCTGCATGACCATGCCGAACTGGTGATCCACGCGGGCGCACATGCCGTAGTACGTCGCGCGCAGCTCCCGCCAGCGGTCCTCGCTCCAGCCCTGGAGATTCTGGTTCTTCCGGATGCCTCGGCGGATGCTGGGCTCCTTCGCCCCGTCGGGCGGCGCGGGGGTGCGGGACGGAACCTTCTCGCGGTCGATCATGCTGTACCAGGTATCTTCCACACCGTAAGGCGGGTGCGGGTAGGACAGCGGCAGGTAGAGGCACAGGGGCTTGTCTATCGGCGGGTCGCGGAGCAGATCGATCGCGCCGAGGACCGCTTCCCAGTCCCCGTCGCGGTAGAACTTCTCCCCGCCGCAGTCGCGCCGCCCGACGTAGAAGCTGTAATACGTGTCGCTGCCCGGTTGGCCTCTCCAGTGCGGGGGGCGTTCCGCCGCCTTGGCTTTGCGCGGCGGCGAATACTTGACGTCGCAGAATTCCTCGAACCCGCGCTGGGCCGGCACGAGGTCGTTTTTCCCGCCCCACCAGACGAAGTACCCGCTGTCCTTGAGCGTCTTGAGCAGCACCGCCTCGCCCTCGTGCGCGCGGAGCATGTGGTACATCGTGCGGTGCCCGCGGACGTGCGGATACCAGCCGGTCATGAACGAGCAGCGGCTGGGCGTGCAGACGGGATTCTGGCAGAACGCCCAGCGGAAGGACATGCCGTCGCGCTCGACCATGCGGTCGAGGTTGGGCGTGACGGCGGCGGGGTTGCCCAGGTGCCCCATCACGTCGCCGCGCC
>JAKPKY010000207.1 GCA_029553505.1 Planctomycetota bacterium | reverse complement strand
CTCCGTGTACCAGCGCTGGAACAGCCGCGTCTTCAACGGCAGGTCCGCGTTCTCCAACGACTTGAAGTTCTCCGGCAGCGGAATCTTCTCCGGGGGGTACTGCGCATTGCGCGGACCCGTGAAGGGCATGTGCGGCTCGAAGAAGTTCACGAACAGCACAAAGGGCCGGTCGCGATTCTCGCGGAAGTACCGGCTCGCCTCCTGCGCCAGATACGCCGGCTTGCTCACGGACTCGGGCAATCGCGAGACCTCGATGCGCGTGAAGTACGACCCGTTCGCCGGCGTGTAGCCCTTGCTCAGGAGGAAGTGATGGAACCCGCACCGCTCGTGCCGGTCGCGCGACGGGCTGTAATACTTGTCGTAGTGGTCGTCGATCCCGCGCCACTCCTGGAAGCCGTGCTGCGCGAAGATTTCGTCGCCGAGGTGCCACTTGCCGTGGTGCGCCGTCGCGTAGCCCGGCGCCAGCATCTCCGGGAAACACTTCGTCTCCGGCCGCAGCGGCACGTTGTTCTCCGTGCATCCGTTCGTGTGCGGCCACAGCCCCGTCAACAGCGTCGACCGCGACGGCGTGCAGACCGGCTGGCTGACGTACGCCCGGTCAAAAACCGTGCTCTCCTCCGCCAGACGGTTCAGATTCGGCATCTCGATCTGCCGGTTGCCGTAACAGGCCAGCGTATCCCGGCGTTGCTCGTCCGTGTAGAGGAACAGCAGGTTGGGCGGGCGGCGGCTCATGGCGTCTCCTTGAACAGTCTGACGATATCCGGTTTGGTCACCTTGCCCATCGCGTTCCGGGGCAGTTCACGGATGAACAGCGCGCGCGTCGGCACCTTATACACGGCCAGCCGCTCCTTGCCCCACGTCCGCAGCGCGTCGAGGTCCAGACTCTGCCCCGGCCGCAGCACGATCGCCACGCAGACGCGCTCGCCCCATTCCGCGTCCGGCATGCCGACCACCGCGCACTCCAGGATCGCCGGATGCTCGCGCAGCGTCTCCTCGATCTCCAGCGCCGACACCTTGTACCCGCCCGTCTTGATGATGTCCACGGAGTTGCGCCCCAGGATGCGCCACGCGCCCTCCTCGATCACCGCCACGTCGCCCGTCTTGAACCACCCGTCGACGAAGCTCTTCGCCGTCGCCTCCGTCCGGTTCCAGTACTCCTGGAAGACGCTCGGTCCGCGCACCTGGATCTCGCCCGGCTGGCCAGCCGCGACGGGCCGGTTCTGCTCGTCCGCCAGCCGCACCTCGACGCCCGGCAGCGGCACGCCG
>JAKPKY010000186.1 GCA_029553505.1 Planctomycetota bacterium | reverse complement strand
CACTCCGCTTTCGCCGACGGCCAAGCTGGGGATGGTCGTCGTGTGCGCCGGATGTCTGCTGATGCCGCTGGCGAAGTTCGCTGAGTTCCGCCCGGCGAAGTACTTCAACAGCGATATGCTGTTTGTCCTCGTGACGGCCTGCGGCACGACGGGGTACACGGTCTTCGACAGCCAGGCGCAGCGGATCATGACCGCGGCCATGGCGGACTACGCCAAGCCGCTGCGCGCCATCACCTACTATTCCGTCCGCGTCGTCCTGCTCTCCTCGTCGCTCTGGCTGGTGGTCATGCTCAGCCCGTCGAACCGCGCCCAGATGCGCGAGTTCTTCGCGGCGCGCAACTGGACCCCCTGCCTCGCCGGCATCTTCGCTTCGGCCACGTATGTCCTGGTCCTGCTGTCAATGAACTACGTGACGAATGTCTCCTATGTCCAGGTGTTCCGTCAACTGGGACTGCCGATCGGAATGCTGGCGGGCGTGTTCGTGCTGAAGGAGCGCTGCACCCCGACGAAAATCATCGGCGTCGCCCTCATCCTGCTCGGGCTGCTGCTGACCTGCATCCAGGATCTGCTGTCCTCCTAGCAAACGGCGGCATGGACAAGCCCCTTGAAATGTGCGACGATGCCGCCGTTTTTCCGATGCGCGGCCCGGACCGCGCATCACAGGAGCGGTGGAGGCGGAGCGAAACATGAAAACCTTGCGCAAGTTGCGGCTCTCGCGGCGGGTGGTGCCGGTGGGGCGGGCGGTTGAGTTGGTCTTTCAGGCGAATTACGCGCATGCGGCGATGACGCCGCCGGAGCGCATCGTGCTGCAGGTGACGCCAGACGACGGACGCCGCGTGGACGGCACCCGGATGGGGTGGTCGCCGGCGCAGGAGACGATCCCCGCGGTGGTGGACGCGCAGGGGGTGGCGCATGTCACCTTCACTTTCCCGCGGGAACAGGGGTATATCTTCCGCGTGGCCCGGAACGACGGCGGGGAGCCCGCGGCGCTGCGCACCCTCGGCGAGGTGGCAGTCTACGCGGTCGCCGACGACCTGCTCGCGCTCCGCCCTTTCGCCGGCGACCTCCATTTGCACAGCACCGCCTCCGACGGCAGCCAGCCGGGGGTCTGCATGGCGGGCCTCGGGCGGATGAAGGGGCTCGATTTCCTGGCGCTGACGGACCATCGGGCGTACCAGTCGTCCCTCGATCTGGCGGCGGCGGTGGAAGCGTCGGGGTCGGACCTGCGGTGCTTCCCCGGCGAGGAGGTCCACGACGAGTATGGCGTGGCCCATGTGGTCAATTTCGGCGGGCGGGAGGCGGTTTCTCCGCTGCTGACCGACCGAAATTCCTGCGCCTGG
>JAKPKY010000184.1 GCA_029553505.1 Planctomycetota bacterium | reverse complement strand
GCCGGTTTTTCGCGCGAGGCGTGGGAATCTGAAAATTATTTTCGCCCGCTCCAGCCGCGGGTCGCGTCGCGGCCTGCGCGGTTTTCGCGCGGCAGAAGGGCAGCGCACCGCCGAGCGCGCCGGGAAGTATGGGGGCGCGTTACGCGCCCGGAACGAAGAAGGAACCCGGAACTGGGGAACTATGGAACACGGAAATACGGCGCGAGCGGATGTTTCTTCCCGTGTTCCTTAGTTCCTTGTTCCTGGATACGAAAACGAGAAAACGTCCATCGGAACGTGATGCTTTTGGGAAAGACCGGGGGCCAAACGGGCAGCCCCGGGCAGTTTTGGGCAGTTCTGGGCAGCCGAGGGGGTGAATAAACCATGATTTCGCAAACATTTATGGCGTTTCGGGAGACATTTTCACTGCCGCGCGGCGGAATTTCGGCCCGCGCCGGCGGGGCAACGGCGGCCCTGGCGGTTGACCCCGCGCCGTCCGGCCGTCACAATCCCGGCATGGAACGGCTGTACTTCATCCTCGGATGCACCGCCTGCGGCAAGGGCACGCTGGGCCGCGAGCTGGCCCGGCGGGTCGGCGGGCAGATCGTCAGCGTCGACTCGATGAAGGTCTACCGGCGGATGGACATCGGCACGGCCAAGCCGTCGCCCGCCGATCGCGCGGCGGTCCCGCACCATTGCATCGACCTGGTGGAACCGAGCGAGACGTTCTCGGCCGCCCAGTACGTCCGCGAGGCCGACGAGGCCGTCGCGCGGATCCGTGCGGCCGGGGCCGTGCCGCTGGCGGTCGGCGGCACGAGCCTGTACCTGATGGCGCTGTCGGAAGGGCTGTTCGAGGGCCCGTCCGCCGACGCGGAAGTCCGCGAGTCGCTGCGCCGCCGCGCCGCGGCTGAGGGGCTGGCCGCCCTGCACGCCGAGCTGGCGCGCGTGGACCCGGAAGCCGCGGGGCGGATCCACCCCAACGACGAGAAGCGCATCTGCCGCGCCCTGGAGGTGCACGCGGCGACGGGGCGGGGAATCAGCGAGCTCCAGACGCAGTGGGGCGCCGGCCCGCGCCGCTACGACTGCGTGCGGATCGGACTGCGCCGCGCCCGCGACGACCAGTCCGGGCGCATCAACCTCCGCGTCCGGCGGATGATCGAGCTGGGCCTGCGCGAGGAGGTCGATCGCCTGCTGGCCGAGCCGGCGGGCCTGTCGGCGACGGCAGCGGCCGCCGTCGGATACGCCGAGATGATCGACCACCTCGCCGGGCGCTGCTCGCTGAACCAGGCCGTCGAACGCATCAAGATCAACACCCGCCGGCTGGCCAAGAAGCAGCGCACCTGGCACCGCCGATGGCAGGACGTCCGCTGGTTCGACGTGGCGCCCGACGAAACGCCCCAGGCCCTGGCCGAACGAGTGCTGAGGGAAGTGGAGATGAAGTGAAGAGTGGCGAGTGCATAGTGGTGAGTGCATAGTGGAGAGTGGAGAGTGAAGAAGATAGGCAGAGCCCCGGACGTGAGAGAGGGGTCAGGAAGAGCACGGTCAAGCAAACGACGCTTGACCGTGGCGCCCGGCTTGACCGCGGCGCCAGGAATTGAGGACAGGAATGACCGTTGAATACGCCATCATCAGCATCGGGACGTTGAGCGCCAACCGCCTGTGGGGCGAGAGCGCGGCCGTGCGCACCGCCCACGCCACGACGACGCTGGTCCGCGCGGGCGAGCGGGTGATTTTGGTGGACCCGTCGCTGCCGGCAGCGGCGCTGGCGGCGCGGTTCGGCGAGCGGACCGGCCGGACGCTGGCGGACGTGACGGACGTGTTCTGCACGACGCTTCGCCCGGCGCACCGGCGCGGCGTGGCGGCCCTGCCGAATGCCCGCTGGTGGTGCGGCGAGCTGGAGCTCGAGACGTTCCGCGCGGTCCTGGAGGGGCGCCTGGACTCGGCCGGTCGCCTGGGCGCCGACGAGGCCGCCGCCCTCGAGTCCGACCTGCGCGTGCTCCAGCGGTTCGCCCCCGCGCCGGAGAAGTTCGGCGAGCAGGCGGCGGTGATCCCGCTTCCCGGCCCGACGGACGGGTCGATGGGCCTGCTGCTGACGCCTCCGACGACGACCATCGTGGTGGCGGGCGACGCGGCCGTCACCGCCGGGCACGTCGAGCGCGGGCAGGTGTGGGAAGGATGCGCCGACGCCGAGGCCGCCCTCCGCACCCTCCAGGACATGCTCGAGCTGGCCGACGTGATCGTTCCCGGACACGACAACCTCATGCTCACGCCGCGCCACTGGCTGTAGCGAGGCGCGGAGGATATAATCCCGGAACCATGTCCGACCCGTCCGCACAACCTGTCGCCGACGACCGGAGAACCGGCCCCGCGCCCCGCGCGCCGGGGGGAGCCCTCGCATGATCGCTTCCTTCGGGACCGGCCTGGCGGGGACCGACCTCTGGGAACTCGTCCTGCTGCTGGGGCTGCTGGCGATGAGCGGCTTCTTCAGCGGGTCGGAGACCTCGCTGTTCAACCTGACGGCGGGGCAGCTGTACCGCATGCGCAACGCCGGGCGGGCCGGGCGCATGGTCGTGCTGCTGATGAAGCGCCCGCGGCGCGTGCTGAACACGCTGCTGCTGGGCAACATGCTGGTGAACGTGGCGTACGCGAGCATCGCGTCGGTGATGATCCTGCACGCGTCGGACGCCTGGGGCCTGGCGGGGTGGCAGGCGTTCCTGGCCAACCTCGCGCCGCTGCTGGTGCTGATCCTGCTGGGGGAGGTGGCGCCGAAGATGCTGGCGCTGGTGATCGGGGAGAAGTGGGCCTTGGTGGCGGCGCCGCCGCTGGCGACGATCGGGCGGGTGTTCCGCCCGCTGCTGGCGGCGATGGAAGTGACGCTCGTTTCGCCGCTGACGCGCCTGTTCGCGCCGCGCCCCGCGGCCGGAAGCGACATCACGGCCGAGGAGCTCAACGCACTGCTGGACCTGTCGGCCAAGCGGGGCATCCTCGACCACAGCGTCAACGAACTGCTCCAGGAGATCGTCGCGCTGACCGACCTGCGCGTCGGCGACATCATGGTTCCCCGCGTGGACATGATCGCCCACGACCTGGGCGCGCCGCCGGCGGAGCTGGTGGAGAAGTTCCGCGAAACGCGCCTGCGCAAGATCCCCGTCTACGAGGGCGACCTGGACCACGTGCGGGGCGTGGTGCACGCCAAGCGCATGCTGCTGACCCCCGGCGCCGACCCGCGCGGGCTGGTGGTGAAGGTTCCGTTCGTGCCGGAGGCCGGCAGCGTCGAGCGGGCGCTGCTCCAGTTCCGCGTGACGCGCACGCAGATGGCGATCGTGGTGGACGAGTACGGCGGGACGGCCGGGCTCGTCACCCTGCACGACATCGTCGAGGAGATCGTCGGGGAGATTCCCGAGCCGGCGGAGCAGTCGCCCGCGCCGGCGGTCGAGCGCCTGGGCCCGCGCGAGTTCCTGCTCGACGGCAACCTGGCGATCCACGACTGGGCCGACGCGTTCAAGATGGACCTTTCGGGCAAGCGGATCAGCACGATCGGCGGGTTCGTCACGTCGCTGCTGGGGCGGATCGCCCGCGTGGGCGACGCGGTGACGTACCGCAACCTCACGTTCGCGGTCGAGTCGATGCGCCGCCGGCGGATCGACCGCCTGCGCCTGACGCTCCAGGAGGAACCGCCATGATCGCCGTGAGTTCCCTGGGCGTCTGGGCGTTCTGGATCGGCGCGATCGTCCTCGGGGCGACGCTGTCGGGGTTTTTCGCCGGCATGGAGACGGGCATCTACGTGCTGAACAAGATTCGCCTGGACCTGCACGCCGAGACCGGGCGGCGCCCCGCGCGGCGCATCCGCGCCCTGCTGGCGCGCCCCAACAACCTGCTGGCCGTGTTGCTGATCGGCGTGAACCTCTCGGGCTACTTCACCGCCCTGGCGGCCAGCAACATGTTCTTCCTCACCGGGTTCGGGCACAAGGCCGAGTGGATGTCCATCCTGGTGGCCACCCCCGTGCTGTTCATCTTCGGCGAGAGCGTGCCGAAGAACGTCTTCCAGCGGGTGGCCGAGTCGCTGGTCTACCGGTTCTCCGCGGTGCTGGGCGCGGCCAACGTGCTGTTCAACGCCTGCGGGCTGGCCGGGCTGGTGCGCGGGTTCTCCTGGGCGCTGATGCGCCTGGCCCGCGCGCCGCGCCGCCGCGCGACCCCGCTGGCGCACGAGGGCCTGTCCGCGCTCGTCACCGAGGGCCACGCCAGCGGCGTGCTCACCCACGCCCAGTCGGTGATGGCCGACCGCGTCATGCGGATCGGCAGCGTCACCCTCGCCGACGTGATGAAACCCATGGGCAAGGTCGCCAAGGCCCCCGAAACCCTCGACCGCGCGGCGCTGCTGGAATTGCTGCGCAAGCACGATTACTCGCGCCTGCCGCTGCTGGACGCCGCGGGGCGCGTCGCGGGCATCGTGGACGTGTACGACTTCCTGGCCGCCGGCGACGCGGCGCGACCGGCCGAACTGCTCCGCCCGCCGCTCGTGCTCGACGCCGCCATGAGCGTCACCGACGCCCTCTACCGCATGCAGCGGGCGAAGGTCTCCATGGTGGTCGTCGCAGCGGGGGAAAAACACGCCGGCATCGCCACCGTCAAGGACATCGTCGAGGAAATCGTCGGCGAGATCGAGGAATGGTGATCGGGAAGAAAACAACTTCACCGCCGAGACCGCAGGGCAAAGAGCGCGGGACAACAAGCCCCCTGCGTCAGCAGGGGGTAGAATACGGCGTGACGAAAAACAGCAGGAACCCCCGCTTGACAGCGGGGGCTTGTAACAACCGTCCCGCTGGTGAGTTCTGTTTTCTCCGTCACTTATCCAGCTCGTCGACGAGCATTCGGCAGAGGTCTTCCTGGAGCTCGTGGGCCTTCCAGCCCTTTCCGGCGGGCACGCGGTTGACCAGGATCGAAAACGCGCAGGCGGGCTTGCCCGCGCGGTCAAGCACGTACCCGCTCAGGCAGGACGCCCCGGCGATGTACCCGGTCTTGCCCAGCACCCGCCCGCGGTACGGCTGGCTGGTCAGCCGCCCGCGGATCGACCCGTCCGTTCCGCTGATGGGCAGGCTGTCGAGCAGGAGGTCGGCGTCCTTGCGGCGGAGGATTTCGGTCAGGAGCCTGGTGACGGCCGCCGGCGAGACGCGGTTTCCGTGCGACAGCCCGCTGCCGTCCCGCACGGTGAAGCTCTCGGGCGGGAGGGCGAATTCCTTGGCCAGCGTCTCGGACATGAGCTTGGCGCTGCCGGCCCAGGTTCCGTCGCCCGCGCGGAGGAACAGGCACTCGGCGGCCATGTTCAGGCTGCGCTTGTTGGCGCGGGCCATGGCGTCGGCTAGCGGCGTGACGGTCTGGCAGAGCGGCTGGGCCTCGGGCTTGATGAGCACTCGCTCGCGGTCGATGGCGATGACGTTGCCCGCCACGGCCACGCCTGCGCGGGCGAGCCGGTCGGCCAGCACGCGCCCCAGCAGCAGGGGCGGGTCGTTGACGGCCACGCTCAGCGGGTCGGACGAACCGCGCGAGATCGTTCCGGTGAGCGTGACGCGCGAGTCGTCGGCGTTGGTGACCAGCCGCCAGACGTGGCGGGGCCCGACGCGCACCTGGTTGTCCACGCGGATGCCCGCCGCCGCCGGCGTGACGGTCGGCACGGCGGCGCCTTTCTCGACGGCCCACGTCACGTCGAAACAGTTGTTGTTGAAGTTCAGCGAGGCGACGGGCGCCGCGTACCACTGGTCGTGCTGCCCGGCCGGCCAGTCGGGGTGGCGGAAGGCTTCGTGGTCGCGCCGCACGATGACATAGACGTTGCGGACGCCCTGGGCCTGGGCCTTGACGGCCTGCGCCCAGCGGTCCGGCTCGTCGTAGACGGTCTTTTGGGCCTGCTCGGCCAGCACCGGGTCGCCGGTGGTCGGGTCATAGTCGCCGAGCACCACCACGTCCTGCCCGGCCAGGTAGACGCGCGTGACGAACTGGAAATCCCCGCCCAGGCGCGCCAGGGCGAACGCCGACGTCAGGAGCTTCTGGTTGCTGGCGGGCGAGCGCGGCTCGTCGGCGCGGAAGGCAACGAGCGGCTTGCCCGTCCGCACGTCGACGACGGAGACGCCCGCGACGGCCTTGTGGGCGCTCTCGAACTCGGCGAGTTTCGCCGCGGCGCGCTGGGCGAGGGAGGGCGTCTCGGCCGGGCGGCTCTGCGCCGCCGCCCCGCGCGCGAAGACCATCGCCATCGCCGCCGCCCAGACCACCCGCCGCCACGAGGAAATCCATGTCTTCATCGCGATCAATTCTCTTCGTGCTGCTCTGTAAAAAACATCCCAAGGAGAGGGTGGCACGGCTTGCTTGCAAGCCGTGTTCCGGGCAAATTCAGGCAACACGCTTTGCGAGCAAAGCGTGCCACCCGTTCCGGAAACGGTTGTTTTCTGCGGAGCATCTTTGTGCCCTTCGTGTCCTTTGTGGTTCCAGCGGTTTCTTCAATCGCCGAAGCAGGTTCCGATGGCCCGCGCCGCCAGGACCGCGTCGTAGTCGCCCGGGACGGTGCGCACCTTTCCGGCTACGTCGGAGATCGGCACGGAGTCGATCTCGCCTTTCTGCTGGACGACCAGTCGCCCGAACCGCCCGTCCTGGAGCAGTCGGAAGGCATGATACCCGAACCGCGTGGCCAGCAGGCGGTCGAAGCTCGTGGGCGTTCCGCCGCGCTGGACGTGCCCCAGCACGATGGAGCGACTGTCCAGCCCGGTGAGCTTCTCGACCTGCTCGGCGACGAACTTGCCCACGCCGCCGAGGCGGATCGGGTCGGGCGAGTCGGCCACCACGTGGTCGACGAACTGCTTTCCGCCGACGGGCTTCGCCCCCTCGCCGACGGCGACGATGGTGAATCCCTTGCCCACCTTGCGCCGGTCGGAGCAGGTCTTGGCCACCTTCTCGATGTCGAAGGGGATTTCGGGAATCAGGATCACGTCGGCGCCGCTGGCGACGCCCGCGTGCAGCGCCAGCCAGCCCGCGTAGCGCCCCATCAGCTCGACGACCATCACGCGGTGGTGGCTGGAGGCGGTGGTGTGCACCTTGTCCAGCGCGTCGGAGGCGGTGGCGACGGCCGTGTGGTGCCCGAACGTGATCTCCGTCGCGCACAGGTCGTTGTCGATGGTCTTGGGCACGCCGACGACGTTCAGCCCGCGGCGGATCAACTCGTGCGCGCCGCTCATGGTGCCGTCGCCGCCGATGACGACCAGCGCGTCCAGGCCCGCCCGCCGGCAGGTGGCGACGACCTCCTCGCGCACGTCGCGGATGGTCCAGCCGCCCAGGCCGTCGGGCACGGCGTATTTCGCGGGGTTGGCCTTGTTCGACGAGCCGAGAATCGTCCCGCCCACCGTCAAAATGTTGCTGACGTCCTCGTAGCTCAGCGGGCGCATGCGGTCCTCGATGAGGCCGAGATACCCGTCCATGATGCCCACGACCTCCAGGCCGCCGGCCAGCGCCGACTTGGCCACCGCGCGGATGACCGCGTTGAGCCCGGGGCAGTCGCCGCCGCCGGTGAGGATTCCGATGCGTTTCAATGCCGCCATGTCCGCCGTCTCCCTTCGGCGCGGAGCGAACCGCCGCGCCGTTGCCCGTCTGGACTATTGGAACTTTCGCAAGGATGCAATAGAATACAGAATACTGAAAAAGCCGCGCCGGGCAACCGGGCATCGGCGCGGCAGTTCACGGAGCCGCCATGAGTGTCGCGCCGACCGCAGACCGCAGGAAGCATGCCAGGCACCCGCTGGCGACGAGCGTGCAGGTATATCACGCGCCCAGCCGGCGCGAGTTTCCCGGGCGGTGCGTGGACATCTCCGCCGGGGGCATGATGCTCTACGTGCCGGCCACCACGCCCGTCCAGCCCGGCCACGCCGTTCGCCTGGCGCTGGGGGCCGTGCCCCGCCCGGAGTTCGCCGCCCTGGGCGACGGACCGGTCGAGGCGACCATCGTCCGCGTCGACCGCCAGAAGCTCCTGAGCATGGGCCACCTGGCCGTGGGCCTGCGCTTCCACGCCGGGACTTGAACTTCGTCCTCGCCGCATCCCGTTTCACCGGAGACGCCATGTTCCTCGTTCGCTGGATTCGCACGCTGCTGTCGCTGCCGGCCCTGTGGGCGGGGCAGGCCGCCGCGATGCTGCACTCGCCGTCGGCCATCACGCTGCTCAGCGCCGCCTGGCGGATCTCCGGAAGCGGCGAGATCGCCCGGCAGGCGATCTGGCAGGTCCAGCGGCATCACGGCGCCGCCGCCGCGCTGGCCCGGGCGGCCGTCTGGATGGAGTCGAACGCCCGCCCGGAAATCGCAGCCGCCGCCGGAATCCTGGCGATGGAAGACCGGGACGTCGCGCAGGCGGCCGGCTGGCTGGAGCAGGGCCGCCGACTCGGCGACGACCCGGCCGGGATGCTCGAAACGCTGGAATTCCTGATCGCCCTTGCCGGCGAGGACAAGAATGCCGCCGTGGAGACCGCTCGCCGCTTCGAGCAGCGGCGCGACCTTCCGCCCATCGTCTCGCGGATGATCCTCAGCGAACTGCTCTGGTACGACATGCTCGTCGGACGGTTCGAGCAGGCCCAGGCGCGGGCGAAGCATCTGCTGGCCGTCGAGAAGAATCTTCACGCAGCCGCCGTGCTCTGGGCGCTGGACACGCTCGCCGGGCGCACCGCGCAGGCCGAGACGCATCTGGCCGAAGCCGGCGACGGTCCCCCCGCCCACCGCCTCTACTGCCAGGGGCTGGCCCTGTCGGCAGTCGGCTTGGTGGACCGGGCGAGGGAAATCCTCGGCGAACTCCGCCGGCAGGACGAGAACGCCGCCGCAAGGCTGGAGGCGGCTCTGGCGGGGAAAGGGGGCGTCGCGTGACCTGGCGGGTCGCCGTCCTGCTGCTGCCGGGGTTCGTCGCGGGGCTGACGCTCCACGAGTTCGCCCACGCCTGGTCGGCCAGCCTGCTGGGCGACGACTTCGCGCGCCGCCAGGGGCGCGTCAGCCTCAACCCGCTGCGCCACCTGTCGCCGCTGGGGACGGCGGTGCTGTTCTGGCTGGGCTTCGGGTGGGGCAAGCCCGTGCCCGTCAACCTGTATCACTTCCGCCGCCCGAAGCGCGACTACCTGCTGACGAGCCTGGCCGGGCCCGCCGCCAACGTCCTGCTCGTCGGCGTCTGCCTGGCCGGGATGCTCCTGACCCGAAACAGCTTCGCCTTCGGGCCGCGCGCGGCGCACTCCGTCGAGCTGGCGCACCTGCTGCTGCAACTCGGGGCGATCATCAACGCCATCCTCGCCGCCATCAACCTGCTGCCCGTGCCCCCGCTGGACGGGTCGAAGATCTGGCCGTGCCTGCTCCCCGGACTCAAGCCCACCTTCGCGCCGAAACTCACCCGCGTGTTCGTGGTGGTGCTGATCGTGCTGCTGTGGACCAACCAGCTGGACCCGCTGCTGCACGGCGTGATCCGGGCTGTCGGGTCGCTCGCGCCCGAGTCGGACCTCCAGAAAGTCTCGCGCCTGTGGAACTCGGCCGAGGCCCGCCTGGAGGCCAAAGACTACGCCGCCGCCGAACGCGAGTACACCGAGGCGCTGGCGCTGAAACGCTGGTCGTGGGGCATGCATTACGAGCGGGCCAGCGCCCGCATCGGACAGGAGAACTGGCGCGGGGCGCTGGAAGACCTCAACGAGGCCATCCGCCTGCGCGAGCTGCACCACCCGGGCGATCCGGATTATTACGAGCTGCGGGCCGTCGCGCTGGAGGCCCTGGGCCTGCGCGACCGCGCCGAAAAGGATCGCGCCCGTGCCGCCGAACTCCGTGGGCAATCGCCCGAAGCCGACGCCGCCTCGCAGCCCGCGACGGACTCCCAGCCCGCCGCCACCGAACCCGCCGACAGTTTCTGACAGGCAATCCCGTGGTTGCTCCGTCCCGCTGCCGCGGAACTCCGCAATCCACGGCACCCATTTTCCTTCGCAAGGGTGCCGTGGTTTGTCCCGAAGTCCCGAAGGGACACCTTTGGTGGGACAACCACGTGATTGCAATCCACGGCACCCGCTTTCCGTCGCGGCCGCGAAGCGATATGCTCTCGTGCGAGATGACCCATCCGCGGACAATCCGCCCGGGGCGGTTCGCCAACCTCGGCCTGCGCCTGCTCGGCGCCGCGGCGCTGGCGGGCAACAAGCTGCGCTACGCCGTCGGCGGGTACCGCCGGGCGCGGCACTTTGCCCCGCGCGACGCGGATCGGGCGATCGGGTACGGCCTGTCCGTCGCGGGCGGCTGGGAACGCCTGCTCCGCGAGTACCGCCCGGGCGAAGAGCCGTTCGCCGGCCGGCGCATCCTCGAACTGGGCCCCGGCCCGGACCTGGCCGCCGCGCTGGCGCTGCTGGCGCGTGGGGCGGCGGGGTGCACCGCCTTCGACGCGCACCGCCTGGCCGATCCCGCCGACGCGCTGCACGACCAACTGCTGGCCCGCCTGGGCGACCCGCCCGAGCCGCGCCGCCAGCTCGACGCGTTGCGTGCCGCCCGGCCGGATCGCCTCCGCTACGTCTGCCGGGGCGATTTCAACCTGCTCGCGGCCGGGCTCGAACCGGCGGACCTGGTCGTCTCCCAGGCGGCGATGGAGCATTTCGACCATCCCGCGGCCGTCCTCCGCCAGCTCGCCACGCTGGCCGCGCCGGGAGCCAGGCTGCTGGCCGTCGTGGACCTCAAGACGCACTCGCGCCCGCTGGCCCGCCTGGACCCGCTGAACCTCTACCGCCACGGCGACGGCTGGTACCGCGCCTGCGCCTACCGCGGGCAGCCCAACCGCGTGCGCCCCGGCGAGTACCGGCGGTTCCTCGCCGACGCCGGGTGGACCGACATCCGCCTGCTTCCGCTGGCCGAACTCGACGCCGGATACGTGCAGGCCGTCCGCCCGCGCCTCGCGCGGCGCTTCCGCGACGACGAGACGCTCGCCTGGTCCACCGTCGCGCTGCTGGCGGCCAGGCCGTAACCAACAGCGTTCCGTTCCTTCGCGTCGGGTGGCACGGCTTGCTTGCAAGCCGTGTTCTTGCGAAAGGAATGACTGCTGGGGGGACTCGTTTTGGATTTGAGATTTTGGATTTTTGATTGAAGAGCCCGGGGCCGGGTGCCACCCTCAACTGGGGTGCCACGGCCTGTCACGACGAAGTCGGGACTGGCCGTGTTTGGTCTTTCCGGTGTCTATCGCACGGCCAAGCAAACAGCGCTTGGCCGTGGCACCCAATCCGAAATCCGAATTCCAAAATCCGAAATTGCCGCGATTGGGTTTTGCTTGCAAGGCGGGCGGCGGGGCGGGGACAATGTCTCTCGCCGGCGCGGTGCCACGGGCCGCGGCGGGTCACGGAAGGTCCCCGAATCACGGAACGCAAGGCATGGACAAGTTTGTCATTCGCGGAGGAAACCGCCTCAAGGGGCAGGTCGCCATCGACGGGGCGAAGAACGCCGCGCTGCCGATCATGGCCGCGGCGCTGCTGGCCGAAGGGCCCTGCGACATCTCGCGCGTCCCGGCGCTGGCGGACATCACGGCGATGTCGGATCTGCTGGGCGAGCTGGGGGCGTCCGTCGAGCACGCCGACGGGCGGATGCGCATCGAGGTCCGCGACGAATCCAATTCCCACGCGCAGTACGAGCGCGTCCGCAAGATGCGCGCGAGCATCTGCGTGCTGGGCCCGCTGCTGGCCAAGCGGGGCCAGGCCCGAGTCTCCATGCCCGGTGGGTGCGCCATCGGCGCCCGCCCGGTGGACCTGCACCTGCGGGGACTGCGCGCCCTGGGCGCGCAGATCGAGCTGGACAACGGCGACATCGTCGCCAAGGCCCGCAGGCTCCGCGGCACGAGCCTGTTCCTCGGCGGACCGTTCGGCTCGACCGTCCTGGGCACCGCCAACGTCATGAGCGCCGCGACGCTCGCCGAGGGGCGCACCGTCATCGAGTCCGCCGCCTGCGAGCCGGAAATCGAGGACCTTGCCGACTTCCTCAACGCCATGGGCGCGAAGATCCGCGGCGCGGGCACCCCGCGCGTCACCATCGACGGCGTGGAGAAGCTCGCGGGCTGTCCGCACGAGGTCATTCCCGACCGCATCGAGGCCGGCACGTTCATGGTCGCCGCCGCCCTGACCAACGGCGAGGTCACCCTCACCAACGCGCGGCTGGACCACCTGATGGCCGTCGTGGACAAGCTGCGCGAGATCGGCGTCAACGTCGAGCCAAGCGCCGGCGGCGCGGTCGTCTCGTCGGCGAGGCGACTGGAGCCCACCGACGTGACCACCCAGCCGTACCCGGGCTTCCCCACCGACCTCCAGGCCCAGTTGATGACGCTGCTGTGCCTGGCCGACGGGAACAGCGTGATCACGGAGAAGATTTTCCCCGACCGCTTCATGCACGTGGCGGAACTGCTGCGCATGGGGGCGGACATCCGCAAGGAGGGCCCGACGGCGATCGTCACGGGCGTGCGCCGCCTGATCGGCGCGCCGGTGATGGCCAGCGACCTGCGGGCGTCGGCGGCGCTGGTGCTGGCGGGGCTGGTCGCCCGCGGGACCACCGAGATCCTCCGCGTCTACCACATCGACCGCGGGTACGAACGCATCGAGCAGCGCCTCAACGCCCTCGGCGCCGACATCCAGCGCGTCAGCGAGTGAGAAGCCCTAAGAAGAAGACTCACCGCAGAGATCGCGGAGAACGCAGAGAAAAGGGAAAATAAAACGAATTCCTTCTCCGCGGCCTCTGCGATCTCCGCGGTTCATTCTTTCCGTTGTTCCCAGCCGTCAGGCGTCCGGGGGAAGTCCGTCGGACGGGGGAACGATCGCGCCGTGGGCCTCCAGCAGGGCGCGCAGCTCGGGCATCGGAACCTCGTCGGGCTCGGTGTTCGCGCGGACGGCCAGCACCGCGGCCGCTGCCGCCGCCTGCCCCATGGCCATGCACGACGCCTCCACCCGGTACGCCGAGTGGGATTCCCGGTCGCCCGAGATGCAGCGTCCTGCGGCCAGCAGCCGCCGCCCGTCCTTCGGAATCATCGCGCCCAGCGGGATCGTCGGGAAGACGCCGTGCGCCAGGCGGCGATAGTCGACGCTCTGCTCGCAGTGGATGTCGATGTTATAGAGGCTGTAGCAGACCGAGTCGTCCCAGACGCGCCCGCTTTCGAAATCGGCGAGGGTGATTTTCTTCCGGGCGACGATGGTGACCGTCTCGCGGATTCCACATTCGGGGGCGGCCCACTCGAAGCGGAATTTTTCCAGCCCCTTCTGTCGGCGGCACCAGCGGTAGAGGCGCAGCATCGCCCGCCGCGCCTCGAGTTCGGCGGCGGTGCGCGAGGCGCTGGTGTCACCGCCGATGCCGGGCAGGTGGATTCGGTTCCCGCCGTACGAGTGCAGGAAGAAGCGGATTTTCCCGTGGTCCCAGCCAGGGTCGCTGGGGCGCATCTCGCCGGCCGCCACCGCCCGCTCGAAGTCCGCCTGCAACGCGTCGTAATCGAGTCCGTCCCGGTCGTATCCGCCGACCCTCACGACGGGCGTGCCCGGCTGGAGGACGTCGCTCCGCTCGACGGGCAGGCCCGCCACTGTCACGAAGTTGGCGTCGCCCGTGCAGTCGATGACCGCCCGCGCGGCGACCGGGCGCGGGCCGGTCTTGGTGCACAGCTCGATGCGCCACAGCCCGTCGGCGAAGGCCGCACGCTGCACCATCGTGTGCAGCAGCAGTTCGGCGCCGCTTTCCAGGACCATCTCGTCGGCCAGCGCGGCGAAGAGCACCGCGTCCACCCCGATGTGAACGGGCAATTTGTCGCCCACGTCCGGCAGGCCGTGGCCCATTTCGCGGAGCGTCCGGCGGACCAGCTCCCAGCCGATGCCGGCGATTTTCAGCCGCCCCCAGGCATGGAAGCTGGCGGGGGCATTCACGCCCCCGGACGTGATGGTTCCGCCCAGCAGGGCGGTCTTCTCGACCAGGAGCGTGCGGCAGCCGGCCCGCGCCGCCTGCACCGCGGCGCAAAGGCCCGCCGCGCCGCCCCCGATCACCGCGATGTCGTATGTTGCGTCCACGGGAGGTTCCTTTCGTTCCGTGTCGGTGCGTCCGCGGAAGCATACTTCCGCCCGGGCGGGATTGACAAGCGAACACCCGCGCGAATTTTCCGGCGGGACGAAGCAACCACGTTCGACCTCCGTGTGGTTGCTCCGCTGCGCTGCGCAAGCCACGGCACCCGCAAGCCGTGCCACCCGAGCGTGGAATCCGTGGAGAAATCCCGCGCCGTTGGGGTACAGTAGAGGCGTGGGCAGGCACGTCGAAATATTCGATCACACGGCCGACGTCGGGCTCGAGGCCCGGGCCGACACCCTCGGCGAACTGCTGGAAGCGATGGCCGAGGCGCTGACCGACGTGGTTCTCGACCGCCGGACCGTCGCGCCGCGCGAAACGCGCCGCATCCGCGCCACGGCCGAACGCCTCGACTGGCTCGTGGTGGACTTCCTCTCCGAGGTGATGCGCGCGATCCAGGCCGACCGGTTCGCGGTGGCGTCGGTCCGCGTGACGGAGGCGTCGGAAACCGCCGCCGTCGGCGAGCTTTGCGGCGAACCGCTCGATCCGGCCCGCCACGAACCGCGGACGGAGATCAAGGCCGTGACCTATCATTACCTGGAGGCGCGGCGCGACGGCGACGCCTGGCGCGCCCGCGTGGTTCTCGACGTGTAGGAAGGGTGGGGTGCCACCCTCAAGCGCTGTGTGCTTGAGGGTGTCTTCCGCACGGTCAAGCCCGATAGACAGCATCGGCCTTGGCCGTGGCACCCAAAGATGACTTTCGACGTGCAGGAACGATGCGATGGGCAAGGAATTCCAGGGCAAACTGGAGCAACTGGACGCCAACCGCTGGCGGATTCCCGCCGGAAGCGTGCCGGGGATGCGCGTCGACGGAATCATCTACGCCAGCGAGCCGCTGATCGCCGAGGTGGTTTCCGGCGGCGGGGCGGTGCAGGTGGCGAACGTGGCGACGCTCCCGGGCATCGTGGGCGCGTCGCTGGCCATGCCCGACATCCACTGGGGATACGGGTTCCCCATCGGCGGGGTGGCCGCCACCGACGTCGAGGCCGGGGGCGTGGTCTCGCCCGGCGGCGTGGGGTACGACATCAATTGCGGCGTGCGCCTCCTGCGGACGGACATCCCTGCGGCCGACGCGCGCCGCCGACTGCGCGACCTGGTCAACCAGTTGTTCCGCGACGTGCCGGTGGGCGTCGGAGTGGGCGGGGCGTTCGTCTTCGACGGCGACCGCATGCGCCGCCTGCTGGCCGACGGCGCGAGGTTCCTGCTGGCCGAAGGCCTCGCCACGGAAGACGACCTTGCCGCCACGGAGTCCGGCGGGCGGCTGGACGGCGCCGACCCCGACGCGGTCTCCGAGACCGCCCTGCGGCGCGGCGCCGACCAGTGCGGAACGCTGGGCTCGGGAAACCACTTCGTCGAGGCGCAGGTGGTGGAGGAGATTTACGACGCCGCCTCCGCCGCCGCGATGGGCCTGGAAACGGGCAAGCTGGCCGTGATGATCCACACCGGCTCGCGCGGCCTGGGCCACCAGGTCTGCGAGGACGCCATCCGAATGCTCCGCGGCGCGGTGGCGCAGTACGGCATCGAGCTGCCGGACGCCCAACTCGTCTGCGCGCCGGTCGAGAGCCCGCAGGGCCGGCAATATCTCGGCGCGATGCGGGCGGCCGCCAACTACGCCTGGGCCAACCGCCAGCTTCTGGCCACGCAGATCCGCCGCACGCTCGCGCGGTTCTTCGCGGGCGATCCCGACGCGCTGGGCATCCGCCAGGTCTACGACGTGGCCCACAACATCGCCAAGATCGAGACGCACCAGGTCGCCGGGCGGGCGCGGCGCCTCTGCGTCCACCGCAAGGGCGCCACGCGGGCCTTCCCGCCCGGACACGCGGAGCTGCCGGCCGCCTGCCGCGACGTCGGCCAGCCCGTGCTCATTCCCGGCGACATGGGCTCGGCCAGCTACGTCCTCGCCGCCGCCGACCGCGCCATGCGGGAGACCTTCGGGAGCACCTGCCACGGGGCGGGGCGCGTGCTCAGCCGCCACGCCGCCATCCAGGCGGCGCGGGGGCGGAGCATCGAGAAGGAACTGGCCGCCCAGGGCATCGTCGCGCGGGCCCGCAGCCGCGAGGGCCTCGCCGAGGAACAGCCCGCCGCCTACAAGGACATCGATGCCGTCGTCGAGTGCGTGGTCTCCGCTGGCCTGTGCCGCAAGGTCGCCCGCCTCCGCCCCCTGGGCGTCATCAAAGGATGAGCGGCTTCCGCGAACGGGGAAACTCTTGATTCCGGATTTTGGATTTCGGATTTCGGATTGAAGAGCCCAAGGCATGCGCCGCAACGTCAACCGTCTTCCAATCCGCAATCCGAAATGGGTTCTCTTGCGCCGACACGACCTCGAAGGGTTTCCCATTCCCGGGCGGGAATTTCCCCCACGGGTCTGTCCCCCGGTTCCGCTTGCAATCCCCGGCAAAAAGCCTATCATCGCGGGTTCGGTCTCGCGCCGATGGCGAGTGGCACGGCTTGTCGGAAAGCCGTGTTTTTGTCCTCCTCGCGCGACGCCGCGCAACCGGCAGTCAGGATAGAACCTAGGAGCATCCATGGCATTCGCATTCTTCCGCAAGCGGCAGAAGATGGTCGTGATCATCATGGCCGTCCTGATGGTCAGCTTCCTCGTCGGCATCCAGGGATTCTCGACGCTGTTCCACCCGCAGCGGTCCAAGGGCCTGTACGGCACGACGGCCGCCGGCGGAGAGATCACCGTCGCCGAGATCGCCCAGGCCAAGAGCGACATCGACGTGCTCCAGCGGATCGGGCTGGGGGCCGCCCTGGGCTCCTACGGCGAAATGGGCCTGGCGTTCGTCCAGACGCTCTCCAACGACAACCCCAACCTCACCTACGCGCTGCTGCTGGACGAGGCCGAACGCTCCGGCGTGTCGGTGACGAAGTACGACATCGACTCGTTCTTCGAGATGGGCGGATACGCCGGCGAGGATTACGCCAACCTCGTGGGCGAAATCCGCTCGGACGCGAAGCTCCCCGAGGACGCCCTGCGGGCCGTCGCGGGACGATGGGTGCGGGTCTACAAGACGTTCCGGGCGTCGCTGGCCGACGTGCCGCCGTCCGACCGCGAGCTGGAACGCCTCTTCCGCGACCTGGCCGAGAAGATCGACCTGACGGTGGTGAAGCTCCCCGTCGGGAAATACCTGCCCAAGGACGCCGCGCCCACCGCCCAGCAGGTTGAGGAGATGTTCCAGCGGTATCGCGGCGTCGAGCCGGGGCAATTCCCGACGATCGACTCGATGGGCTTTGGCTACCGCCTGCCGGACCGGGTGTCGGTTTCCTGGCTGCTGGTGCGCCAGTCGTCGGTGGACCGGGCCATCCGCCCGCTCCGCCGGCAGGTGGAGAACTACTGGTACGACCACAAGAGCGAGTTCACCCTGCCGGTGGAAACCCAGCCGGCCAGCCAGCCCGCGACCGCCAGCGCCCCGGCCGAGCGGCGCATGCGACCCATGACCTTCGCCGAGGCCGAGCCCCACATCCTCGACATCCTCAAGCGACAGGAAGTCGGCGCGCGGGTCAGCGACGTGCTCTCGCTGGCGGAGCGCCTGGTGCGCGACCTGTCCGACGCCGCCGGCGACCGCGACGTGTATGAGCTCGTCCGCGACGAGATGAAGCAGTCCGCCGACCGCGTGCTGGACCGGAAGATCCGCAGCCTGGCCATCGCCAACGAGCGCCTGGACCGGGCGATGGAACTCCTCGCCGAGCAGGCGGGCCTGCGGGTGATCTGCTACCCGTGGGGCGAGCACGGCGGGAAGAAGCTCGATCCGTCCGTGCGCGTCTCGCTGACGGGGACGGACATGACCCTCCGGGCGGCGCTGGACGACATCACGCGCCAGGTGAAGTGGCCGAAAATCGAGTGGACCCTCTGCAAGGGCCTGCGCGACGTGCTGTTCCCGATGGGCGGGGAGGCGGGCGTGGACCTGTTCCCGGTGACCGTCGGGCGGACGGCGCTGGTCAGCCTGTCGGAGGTCCGCAAGCAGGACCTGCTGTCTGACGCGTCCACCGACGTCCGCGGCGGGCGGGGACTGATGGACATGCTCCAGGAGATGGTCGCCCAGGGCGGGAAATCCACCGTCCTGAGCGTCGGCGCCGAGGGCCCGCGCATGGTCGCCGGTGGCGACGAGGGCGGACGCCTGCTCTGGCGCGTCACGGGATTCTCCGCCTCGCACGAGCCCCAGGCCATCACCGAGGAAATCCGCAAGCGGATCGACGAGGACCTCCGCACGCAGGCCGGATTCGACGCCGCCCGCGCCCAGGCCGAAGCCCTCCGCGCCGCGGCCGAAAAGAAGAACCTCACCGCCGCCGCACAGGACCTGAAGCTGGAGGCTGCCGCCACGGGCCTGTTCTCGCGGAGGCTGCTCGCCCAGCCGAGAGACCAGCTCATGCGCCTCGCCTGGCAGTTCCGCCGGCGCGACCTGATGTTCCGCGCGATGATGAGCCCGCCGTTCCTGGTGGAGTGGAACGACGTGCCGACGCTTTCCGCCCCGAACGATCACGTCCGCCAAGCGCTGATGGAGCGTGTCTTCGCGCTGGCGCCGAAGGACGTGGAGAAGCCTGAATCCGCCGGTGCGCCGATCGTCGTGACCGCCCCGTTCGCCCGCGAGGTGCTGGTCCTCCAGCGCGTGGGATACGAGCCCGCCTACCGCAACGAGTACGTCGAGGGCGGACGCGGCATGCTGGCCGGCGCGATCCTCGAAATGCGCGAGTACGACGCCCAGCGGGCCTGGTTCGCCTTCCGCGGCGTGACCGAGCGCGTCGGGTACGTCGAACGCATCCCCGAGCAGGGCGAGTGACGCGACTTCGCTTTCCGCCGCGCGGAAACGCTTGACTTCCCCGCGCCGGCCGATACAGTAAGAAACCCGTCCCACGGGACGGACCGACACGGGCAGGTAGCTCAGTTGGTAGAGCACGTGACTGAAAATCACGGTGTCGGCGGTTCAACTCCGCCCCTGCCCAGGAAACACCGCGAAATGCCCTCCGGCGCACCGGCGTCGGAGGGCATGATCGTTTGTGGGGGACGCTTTTTTGCTACGGACCGACGCCGGCGGCACGGGGCGCAGGGATCTGAATTTTAGAATTCAGATTTTGGATTTCGGATTGGGTGCCACAGCCAAACGCTGTTTGCTTGGCCGTGCGATCAACACCCTCAAGCAGACAGCGCTTGAGGGTGGCACCCGGCCTCGGGCTCTTCAATCCGAATTCCGAATTCCGCAATCCGAAATTTCAAACCGCCGCCCTCGTCGTTCTGTTCGGAAACGCGACAGGTAGCGTCCGGCTCCTTTCCATTGCGTGGAGCCTGTTGAGCGGCGCCCCTCGCGGTGATAGCATGGTCGAGCGCAGAAGATGCCGAAACGAAACCTCATCTGGGTGCTGGCGCTGTTGGCCGTGGCGGCCCTGACCGCCTGGCTGACGCGCCCCGCCCCTGCGCCCAACGACCCGCTCTGGACGCACTTCCGCTCCGTCGCCGAGGCCCAGCGGGTCATCCGCGAGAACTACCTTCACGCGGCCGACGAGGACCGCCTCCGCCGCGGCGCGGTCGAGGGGATGGTCCGCTCGCTCGACGAGTTCTCCACCTACGTTCCACCCGAGCAGGCCGAGGAGTTCCACCGCCGCATCATGGGGCAGGAGTCCGGCCCGGGGCTGTGCGTGTCCGTGGCGGACGGGACGGCGCGCGTCGAGGGCGTCCTGCCGGACTCGCCCGCCTGCCGCGCGGGCATCCCGGCTGGGACCGAAATCCTCGCCATCGACGGCAAACCGACGGCCGGGCTCTCCGAGGCCCAGATCGAGAAGCTCCTCCAAGGACGCCCCGAGACCGAACTGAAGCTCTCCCTGCGCCGCCCCGGCGGGCGGAAGGACGTCGTCACGCTGGCGCGGCGGAAGTTCCCGGTCGAGGCCGTCGAGGGCCTCTGGCGCGACGCGGCCGGGCACTGGGTCTACCAGATCGAACCCGGCTCGCGCCTGGCGTACTTCCGAATCCGCGAATTCGTCCGGCAGACGGGCGACCAGTTCCAGAACGCCTACCTGCACGCCGACGAGCCGACGGGCGTCGTGCTGGACCTGCGCGGGAATCCCGGCGGGCTGCTGTCCAGCGGGGCGGCCGTCGCCAACCTGTTCCTGCGCGAGGGACGCATCGTCACGTCGGTCAGCCGCGGCGGAAAGAAGGAAGTCCACGACGCCCACGCCGCGGGCACGCTCCCCGACACGCCTGTCGTCGTGCTGGTGGACGCGGACACCGCGTCGGCCGCCGAGATCGTCGCCGGCGCGCTCAAGGAGCACGGACGCGCCGTCGTCCTCGGCGTGCGCACCCGCGGCAAGGGCTACATCCAGTCCGTCATCCCCCTGGGCGACGATCTCGGCCTGATCAACCTCACCACGTCCGAGTTCTACCTCGGCGAGTCCCAGACGCCGATCACCCGCCGCGCCGGCGCCAGCCGATGGGGCGTCGATCCGCACGAGACCGTTTCCATTCCCGCGGAAGTGTCCGACCGGTTGCGCGCCCTCCGCGACCAGGCGCGCCTGCTGGTGCTGCCCGAGACCGCGCCGACCACGACGACGGCAGCCGCAGCCGACCGCCAGCGACTCCGGCTCGTCCGCGAGATGCTCTCGCTGGACGCGCAGCTCAACTGGGCCGTCCAACTGCTTCGCAAACCGGAGGAGATGCAGCGACTTCTCCGCGAGGCCCAACTCCAGCGCCGCCGGGAGGCCCGCACCCGCGCCGCCGCGCCCGCCGCCACGAAGGGCTCGAATGATTGACGGAGAAACCATCCTCCTGGGCGTCGAGACCAGTTGCGACGAGACCGCCTGCGCCCTCGTCGCCGACGGAAGGCGCGTCCTGAGCAACGCCGTCGCCACGCAGATTGACCTGCACGCGCGGTTCGGCGGCGTCGTGCCCGAGATCGCCTCGCGGGCGCACATCGAGGCAATCAACACCGTCATCGACAAGGCCCTGTCCGACGCAGCCGTGCGGCCCGAACAGGTCTCCGCCGTCGCCGTCACCCGCGAGCCGGGGCTGATCGGCTCGCTGCTGGTGGGGGTGATGGCCGCCAAGACCCTCGCCTGGACGTGGCGGGTTCCGCTGGTGGGCGTCAACCACGTTTACGCCCACGCCTGCGCGGCCGCGCTGGACGCCGAGCCGATCGAGTATCCCGCTGCGGCGCTGATCTGCTCGGGCGGGCACACGGCCCTGTACCGTTGCGGCGGGCCGCTGGACCTGGAGCTGCTGGGCACGACCATCGACGACGCCGCCGGGGAGGCCTTCGACAAGGTCGCCAGCATCCTGCGCCTGGGGTATCCCGGCGGGCCCGTCATCGACCGCCTTTCCCGCGACGCGAACGCCCAGGCCGTCCACTTCCCCCGCACGCTGCTGGCCGGGCAGAGCCTCGACTTCTCCTTCAGCGGGCTCAAGACGGCCGTCCTCTACCACGTCAACGGCGTGCCCGGGACCGTCCGCCGGCGCTCGCCCGCCCCGGCCGGAAAGACCGGAATCGAAAACTTCTCCGAGCGGGAAATCGCCGACATCGCCGCGAGCTTCCAGCAGGCGGTCGTGGACGTGCTGACGATCAAGCTCCGCCGGGCCGCGCGAAAAATCGGCGCGAAAACGCTCGTGCTCGGCGGGGGCGTGGCGGCGAACTCCGCGCTGCGGGCCTCCGTCGCGGCACTGGCGGAAAAACTCGGCTGCACCCTGCGCCTTCCGCCGCTGCGTTTCTGCCTGGACAACGGCGCGATGGTCGCCGGGTTGGCGTATCATTCCCTGCGGGCCGGACAGGTCAGCGACTTGGCCCTGGAGGCCCGCGCGACGGTCCGCAGGTGACCGCGGGAGACGGTGCGACATGAACGAAGCGACGCTGCGAAAACTCCTGGAGTCGATCCGCAAGGGCAAGCTGGACGTGGATTCCGCCGTCGCCCGCCTGCGGCGCCTGCCGTTCGAGGACATGGGCTTCGCCACGGTGGACCACCACCGCGCGATCCGCTGCGGGTTTCCCGAGGTGATCTTCTGCCAGGGAAAGACCGTCGAGCAGGTGGGGGCGATCTTCCGGGCGCTGGCCGCCCACGGGCAGAACGTGCTGGCGACGCGCGCGACGCGCGAGATGCACCAGGCCGTCCTCGACGAATTCCCCGCGGCGCAGTATCATCCCGCCGCGCGGGCGATCGTGCTCCGCCAGGGGCGCCAGGCGGCGCCCGTCGGGCACATCGCCGTGGTGGCCGCCGGAACCAGCGACCTGCCCGTCGCCGAGGAGGCCCGCGTCACGGCCGAGGCGTTCGGCCAGCGAGTCACCGAACATTACGACGTCGGCGTCGCGGGAATCCACCGCCTGCTCGCCCACAACGAGACGCTCCAGAAGGCGCACGTGGTGGTCGCCGTCGCCGGAATGGAAGGGGCCCTGGCGAGCGTCGTCGGAGGGCTGGTGGCCGTGCCCGTCATCGCCGTGCCCACTTCGGTGGGATACGGCGCGAGCTTCGGCGGGCTGTCGGCCCTGCTGACCATGCTCAACAGCTGCGCGTCCAACGTCTCCACGGTGAACATCGACAACGGGTTCGCGGGCGGATACATCGCCTCGCTCATCAACCGCCAGGCGGCCGGAAAACGCAAGGCCCATTAAGGAGCCATCCGATGGCCGGTTCGATCCGTCGGCTCAGGAAAGTCCCCACGCTGTCCCTTCGCGCCCGGTCGGCCCACAAGGGCGACTTCGGGCGGGTGCTCGTCGTCGGCGGCTCTCGCGGGATGATCGGCGCGCCGGCGCTGGCCGCCAACGCGGCGCTCCGCGGCGGGGCGGGGCTCTGCACGGTCGCCGCGCCCGAGACGGTGCAACTGGCCGTCGCGACGCTGTGCCCGTGTGCCACGTCGATTCCGCTGGATTGCGACGGGCAGGGGGTGCCGGCCGCCACCGCCGCCCGGCAGGTGCTCGCCAGCGCGGCCAAGGCCGACGTGCTCGCCGTCGGGCCCGGAATGGACCGCGGCGAGCCGCAGAAAACCCTCCTCCGCGCCTTGCTCGAGCAGACCCGCCCGATCGTCCTGGACGCCGACGGGCTCAACAACCTCGCGGACATCGACGGCTGGCCCGAGCGCCGCCGCTGCGGGCTCGTGCTCACCCCGCACCCTGGCGAGTTCGCCCGCCTGACCCGGCGCGACGTGGCGGGTGTGCAGGCCGCGCGGGAAGCCGCCGCCGTCGCAGCCGCTAGGCAGTGGATCGACGTCCGCGCCGAAAACATGCCGCCGCTGGTCGTCGTGCTCAAGGGCGCGGGCACGGTCGTCACCGACGGCCGCCAGGTGTATGTCAACGCCACGGGCAACCCCGGCATGGCCACCGGCGGCAGCGGCGACGTGCTCACCGGGTTGCTGGGCGCGCTGATCGCGCAGGGGCTGGGGCTGTTCGACGCAGCCTGCCTGGCCGTCCGCGCCCACGGCAAAGCGGGCGACCTCGCCGCCGCCCGGCTCGGCGAGACTTCCCTGATCGCCACGGACCTGCTGGACTTCCTGCCGGCCGCCCTCCAACGCCACGCCCCCACGCGGAAAAAGCGAAAGTAGGGTGGGCAGCTTGTCTGCCCACCAGATCATGCCGTGGTTCCGTGGGCAACGAAGTTGCCCACCCTATGCGATCTCTGCGGTGAAATGTTTTCGCGTCAACGGGCCATCAGGCCGTGGGCGAGGATGGCCAGGACCAATAGCGCCAGCATGCCCACCAGCGCGCCGATCAGCCAGGTCAACCGCCGCGCGTGGCGCGCGAGCGTCTCTTCCAGGCCTTCGTTTGCGGCGGCCAGGCGGTCGCGAATCCGCTCGATCAGGTCGACGTGCGCCGCGTTGGAGCGGGTGGTGTTGTTGATGGTCTCGGCGAGCTTTCCGAGCGCCCCGGCCAGCTCCTGGCGGTTGAACTGCCCGGAGGCGAGGGCGTCCCTCATGGCCTCGATGGCCTCCGTCTGCCGGCGGGTGGACCCGTCGATGGCGTGCAGGGTGGCCGACAACTCGTCGTCGTCGCTGGAAAGTCGCTGGAGCGCGCCGGAAAGCCCCTCGGTGACCTCGATGTGATGCTGGAGCGTCTCTCCGAGGGTCGCGAGCGTCTCGGGCAGCTTTCCGAGGCGCGCGTGGAGGGTCTCCAGGGCCCGCGCCTGTCGGTCGAGGGCCTCCAGGAGGCGATCGGCCGACTCGGGGCGCGGACGTTCCGTCCCGGCGTCCGGGGCGGACGGTTCGCCTGCCGGCGACGTCTCGCCTTCGGACCCGCGCCCCCCGCTAAACATGGAACCGATTTTTCCGAAGAAGCCTTTTTCGGTCATACCCGACTCCTTCCCGCGGCTTGACACGGCCTGCCGCGCGGTCTACCATCGCGCGTCTCTGCGGGTATCATACAGACAGGCTATGAAACAGGCTACCCTTATCCTTCTGGTGGCGGCCGCGACGATGCTGCCCGGCTGCCGCAAGGAACTTCCCCGCGCGGACGCCCCGCGCCCGCGGATCGTCACGTATTCGCCGGCGCTGACGACGATCGTCTTCGCCATGGGACTGGGCGAGCACGTGGTGGGGGTGACGGCCTTCTGCGAGCTGCCGGCGGGGCAGGAGCGCCCGGTCGTCGGCGATTGCCAGAACGTCAGCACGGAGAAGTTCGTCCGCGTCCGCCCGGACGTGGTGCTCATCCAGCAGGATCCGGCCACCCTCGGCGCGGTGCGGCGGCTCCTGCCCGACGCGAGAATCGAATATTTCAGCCTCGAGAAAATCGAGAACGTCGCCGAGGCGATGGAGCGGATCGGGCATCTGGCGGGCTGGCCGGAACTCGGCCGGCGGCACCGGCGGGCGTTCGAGGACAAGCTGGCGGCCGTGCGGAAATCCGTCGCGGGCCTGCCCCGCCCGAAGGTCTACTTCCTCACCGGCGCCAATCCGCCCGCCGTCGCCGGGCGGGAAAGCTTCCTGCACGAACTGATCGAGCTGGCCGGCGGGGAAGACCTCAGCGGGCAGTTCGCACGGTGGAGCCGCATCAGCGTCGAGCACATCCTGCGCGACAGGCCCGACGTGATCGTCTGCCAGGCCTACGAGGACGCCGACCGCGCGCGGGAATACCTCGCGACGCTGCGGGGCGTGCCCGCCGTCGAGAACGGGCGGGTGTTCGTCGTCACCGACCGGCGATGGACGATCCCCTCGGCCTGCCTGGCCGACCTGGCGGGGCAGCTCGCCGGGATGCTCCACCCCGAGCTGCGCGAGGGAGGCGCCGCCAAGTGAGCGATCCGGCTTCCGACAACCTGCGCGGGACGCTCTCGGCGAAAAAACTCGTCCTGACCGGCGCGGTCCTGCTGCTGGCGACGGTCGCCGTCCTGGGCGCGTGCAGCCTGGTGGGCGTGATCTCCCTGGGCGACCTGACGCCGCTGGTCTGGAAGACCCGCCTGGTGCGACTGACCGTCGCGGGCGTGGTCGGGGCGGCGCTGGCAACGGCGGGCATGGCCTTGCAGGGACTGCTGCGGAACCCGCTGGCCGAACCGTACATCCTGGGCATCTCCAGCGGGGCGGGCGTGGGCGTGCTGTTCGGGCTGGCAATGGCTGACTGGTGGGGGGCGCTGCCGAAGTGGCTGTCCGGCCCGACGCTGGCGCTGGCCGGCGCCGCCGTCACCTGCGCCGCGGTCTACGGAATCGCCCAGCGCCGCGGGCGACTCGACCCCTACGTCCTGCTGCTGTCCGGCGTCATCGTCAACGCCTTCAACGGCGCGGTCATGCTGAGCATCTACCTGTTCGTCAAGCCGTACGTGGTCTCGGGTTTCATGGTCTGGGCGATGGGCAACCTGACCGACAACGTGCCGGCGGGGATGCTCATCACGGCCGGCGCGTGCGTGCTGGCGGGGTGGGTGGTGCTGCTGGCGCGCGGCGCGGCGTTCAACACGCTGGGACTGGGCGACGAGGTGGCCGCCACCTCCGGCGTGCCGGTGCACTGGCTGCGGGTCGAGACGTTCCTGGTGGTCTCGCTGATGACGGCAGCCGCCGTCACGCTGGCGGGGCCCGTCGGGTTCGTCGGGCTGATCGTCCCGCACGTCTGCCGCCTGGTCGTCGGGCCCGATCACCGCCGGCTCGCCGTCGTCAGCGCCTTGGTCGGCGCGATGTTCCTCATGATCGCCGACACCCTCTGCCGCGTCGTGGGCGAGTTGCTCAACGCGGGCGACCTGCCCGTGGGCGTGCTGACCGCGCTGTGCGGCGGGCCGTTCTTCATCGCCCTGCTCCGCGGGCGTCTGAAGGGGGGCCGGTAATGACCGCTCCGCAACACGTCCTCCAGGCCCGCGCGCTGGGGTTCGAGTACCGGTCCGCCCAGCCGGTGCTTCGCGGCGTGGACTTCACCGCCACCGCCGGGCGCTTCACCTGCATTCTCGGGCGCAACGGTTCGGGAAAGACCACCCTCCTGCGCTGCCTGCTGGGCTGGCTGAGGCCCGGCGCGGGGACCATCCTGCTCGACGGAAAGGACATTGCGCGGCATTCGCGCAAGGCGCTGGCCAGGCTGCTGGCGTACGTGCCGCAGTTCCCCGCCTCGACGTTCGCCTTCCCCGTCCGCGAGCTGGTGCTCATGGGGCGCTTCGCCCACGCCGGCGCGCTGGGCTTGGCGGGCGAACAGGACCTCGCCGTGGCGCGACTGGCCATGGAGATGACCCACACCGAGGAGTTCGCCGACCGCACGCTCGACGAGCTGTCCGGCGGCGAGGCCCAGTGCGTAATGATCGCCCGCGCACTGGCCCAGCAGCCCAGCGTGCTGCTGCTCGACGAGCCGACCAGCCACCTGGATATCGCCAACCAGCTCAAGATTTATCGGATGATGCAGCGGCTGGCGCACGACTGGGAGATGGCCGTCGTGTGCGTCAGCCACGACGTGAACCTGGCGGCGCGGTTCGCCGACGAACTGGTGCTGATGCGCGACGGGGAAGTGGTGGCCTCGGGCCCGCCGGCCGACGTCGTGCGGGAAGACCTGCTCGCCCGCGCCTACGACGTGCAAGTGGAACTCATCGCCCGTCCGGGCGACGAGCCGCCGATGATCTGGGCGCACTGACCAGCGCCCCCGCGCCGATCCCGCCGTCGCGCCGGGGCGGGAAGAAAACCTTCCCACCCCGGCGCGTCTGGCCCGCGGGTCGGGGGGCGTCAGTTCGGTCTCCAGCCCGGGCGCAGCACCGGCATGCTGTAGTAATTGTCGTGGCTGTACTGCTTGAGCCACCGCGAGACCGAGATGATGGACAGTCCCTTTTCCTTCTCGGCGATGAAGTCTTCCAGGTCGTCGGTGCTCTTGAAGAACGGGGAGTTCTTCGCCTGCTCATCCGTCAGGAGCTTGGCCTTCCACAGGTTGAAATGCCCGTGCACGAGGTTGTCGCCGAGCATCTCCAGGCGCGCCTGCTGCGCGTCGGTCTTCGCCTTTCCGTGGGCTTCCAGGTAGATCCTCTCGACTTCCAGGAAGATCGGCGCGTAGATGGCCTTGGCGGCTGCGTAGTCGATCTCGTGGTCCGGATTCGGCTTGGACTGGATGTACGCCTGGAACTTCTCGTCGATCAGCTCGTAGATGCGGGCGACCAGCGGGGCGGCCTCCGGTCCGTACGCGCGGGTGAGAAACTCGTCGTACAGCGCGTCCACGTCGGCGTCGGCCTTCCACATCAGCTTGGCGACCAGGTAATTGTGCGCCGCCGCGTATCCCCAGGCGTCCAGCCCGACGTACGACAGGTACTGCACGTTGTTCCTCTTGAACATCGGGAAGTTCCACTTCAGCAGGCTGATTCCCGGCGGAAGGGGCAGCCCGAACCAGTTGCGCATCCAGGTGTCATGGCTGTAGTAGCCCATCTGGGCGCCGTACTTGCCCCACTCGTCGAAGAACTTCTGGAAGATCTCGCGGCGCTGGGGCTGGAACAGCTTGAACCCGTAGTTGGTGTTCATCGCCACGCCGAAGACGATGTTGGGCTCCATGCGGATCGGCTTGTCCAGGGGCACCAGGTACGCTTGGTAGATGAAGGCGCCCAGGACGCGATCGGGGTGCTTGGCGCGCACCCGCTTGGCCACCTCGTTGTAGAAGCGGAGGACCGCCTCGGTATGCTGCGGGATGTTCACGCCCAGGCCTTTCCACTGGTCGGGAACCGTCGTCGTCAGCTTGGCGCATTCGGGGCACTGGCAGAAGTCCACGCCCTCGTCGGGCGACATGGACATGCTGTACAGCTTGGGGGCCTTGTCGAACGCCTCGTTGATGCACTGGGCGTACAGGTCGTAGAGGATCGGCTGGCTGAGGCAGTACATGACGTGCCCCGCATCCATGCGGACGGGCGTTCCGCTCTGGGTCACCGCGAGAATCTCGGGGTGGGCCTTGCGCATCTCGATGGTGGGGTAGCTGTTAAACGAGTGCGACCAGTTGACGCCGGCGCCCCGGGCGCGGACATCCACCTTGTTGCGGGTCTTCCAGACGCCCACCTCGTGCCGCTCGTCCTTGATGCTGAACAGCCAGCGATATTTGATGCTGGGCGTTTCCGTCACGTCCAGGTCGGCGACGACGAGCGTGTCGGTCTTCGGCACGTCCTCGCCCAGATCGCCCGGAAGGAGCCAGCGGACGTTGACGGCCTTTTCCAGGAAGTCGAACGCGCCCAGGAGCGTGCCCTGGCGCGCGTCGCTGATCCATTTTTCCTGCCCGTCGGGGGTGTCCTCGCCGAGGATGAAGATGTCCGGACCCTTCGTGGCGATCCGGAATCCGTACTCCGGAATGTCCTTGTCCGCGCCGGCGGCGCGGGACGAGTCGTTGACGCCCAGGCAGATCATCGGCGAGGCCGGCGCGTTGACCACGGGCAGCTTCACGCCGGTCGCCTTCTCGATGACGCGCTGGAGTTCGAGGGCGGCGCGGCGGATGGACTTCGGCGCCTTGGCGTCAAAATAAATGGAATAGGCGCTCTTTCCGTCCGCCACCACCGTTCGCGACTCGGCGCATGCCTGGAGGGTGAATCCCGCCAGGACCGTCGCAGCCGTCAGGATTGCTGTCATCGTTCTCACGTGGGTCTCCTTGTGGAAGCTTCCTTGTTGCGTTCGTGGATCATTTGGCGATTTCGACCGACAGCCGGTTGCCTGGGTCGGGGCTGACGTATCCGGGAATCTCCTTGCCCAGCTCGACCCAGACGTCGTCGATGACGCCGGTTTTGGCCGGGACAAGGTCCAGCTTCCAGAATCCGCCGTCGGACTGGTCGGCCGCGACGGTCTGCGTGTCCTCGCCCTTGGCGGACGTGTCGAACCGCGCCGCGGGCTTGTTGGACGGGTCGTACAGCACGGCGGCGCAGGTTTCTCCCGGCGCCGTGGAAAACAGACCCAGCGTGAACTTCTCCACCCCCTTGGGCACGAAGAAGTACAGCGGCGTGACCTTCTGGACCAAGTGGAGGCGCGGAATTTTCGCCGCCACCCACGCGGTATACCGCGTGTCGATGGCCCAGGCGGCGTTGGTCACGCTCACCGACAGCATCGACGTTTCCAGGAAGACGTGGAACAGTTCGCCCTTCCTGGCCGGAAAGACGACCTCCCGCGTCTCGGCCGCCATTCCGCTGGTCACCAGCGTGCCCTTGGCGTCGTAGACCTTGTAGGCCATCTCGCCGCCCTTGGCGGTCTGGCGGACGGAGAAGTCCATGCGAACCTCGCCGTCCTGGTTGGCCTGGAGCACCAGGTGGTTCCGATACCGCAGCAGGAACGGGCGCACCGGTTCGGCCGAGGGCAGCGCGTCGTGGTAGGCGGTGACGGTCAGCGGTGTGCGGAGCGCCGCGGCTAGGTTCCGGTTCCCCGCCGCCATCGCCCCGGGATTGATGTAGAGCGACGCCTTCTGCGACTCGACCCACTGGATGAACTCCGGCTCGGGCATGTAGAAGACCGAGTCCGTGCGGTTCTTCAGCCAGCCGTAGTCCTCCAGCACGCGGTACAGGCCCCGCATGTTCATGCCGAACAGTTCCAGGCGCCGGCGCGTTTCGGGGGTGTCCGCGGCCGCCTGCGCCTGCTTGTAGAGGGCCTCCAATTCGTCGTAGACGGGCAGGTAGATGGCGCGAATGGCCTTGGGCTGCATGTGATAGGTGGCCGTCCGGTCGTTGACGATGTATTTTTCGGTCTGGTCTTCCAGCAGGCCGTACAGCTTGCTCATCGCCGGGCCGCCCTTGCCGTAGCATTGGGCGTAGAACTCTTCGCAGAGCGCATCGACGTCGGCGTCGGCGCGCCACAGCAGCCTGGCGGTCACCCAGTTGTTGGCGGCGGCATGTCCCCACCCGTCCTGCCCATAGATGTAGATGCCGCACATGCGGGCTTTCTTCAACGCCGGGAACAGGTCCTTCAGCAGCTTGCGTTCCGGCGGGACGGGCAGCGCGAACCGTCCTCTCGGCTGGAGCAGCGGCAGAAAACCGTAGTAACTCAGGTGGTCCGTCATGGCGGACCAGCCCTCGATGCAGGCGTGAAGGCGCTCGCGCACCTCCGGCCGGTACGCCAGCGGACCATACGCGAACAGCGCCCCGAGCACGGGGTAAAAATTCGGATGGAACCGCAGGCTGCGGTCCAATGGCGGGTCCACGTAGCCGGCGTAAACGTACCCCGCCAGCAGTTTGTCCGGACACACTTCCGCGACGGCCTGCGTCACCGCGTTATAGAACGCGACGATCCGACGCGTGTGGCGCACTTCGCCATTGGGGAGTTTTTCATCCAAGGCCGTGCACTGCTCGCACTCGCACCAGAGTTCCGAACCGTCCGAGGGGCTGATGGAGTTCATGACCATCGCGGGATTGGCGGCGAAGACGTTCTTCAAAACCGCCCTGAAGTGGGCGATGGTCTTGGGATTGGTCGTGCAGACCCACGCCGACGCGGCGTTCACCGGGCGGATGCGCTTGCCTTTGTGCAGCGTGAACATCTCCGGGGCGCGGTCGTAGACGTCCGGCTCGAACCAGTGCCACTGGTGCCCGTGCACGAGCAGGATGCTGTATCCCAGCTTGTTCCGCCGCATCCACTGCTGGACTTTCGGGTCCCGCTCGCGGATGTAGGGGAGCCTGCGGCTGCGGAAGTCCGGCGCGTCGGTCAGGTCCGTCGGAGGCATCGTGACCGTCTCGGCGCGGGGGACGACGTCGCCGACGTCGCCGGGCATCAACCAGCGGACTCCGAACACCGTCTCCAGGAACGTGTAGGCGCCATTCTGTGTGCCCCGGCTGAAACCGCCCAGCGGGGTATACTGCCTCTGGGGCGTGTCCGGGCCGAAGATGAAGAGGTTTTTCCCCTTCGTGACGATCCGATACCCTTCCAGGGGGATTCCCTCGACGCTCAGTCCATTCGCCTGCAACTGCGGGCCGGCGCCCAGGGCGATGACCGGCGTGTCGGGGAACGTCGTGACGATGGGCAGGCGCGCGCCGGTTGCCTTGGCGACGTACGTCTGGATTTCCCTGGCCGCCTCCTTGACGGAGTCCGGCGCGGCGGGTTCGTGATAGATCGAGTAGGCGCTCTTTCCCTTCTCCACGAGCGTCAGGGGCTCGGCTGCCCCCGCCGTCGCAGCGGCAATACACGCCGCAATCGTTGTCAGGATCCAGCGCGTCTTCATCGCGATCTCCTTTTGCCGGGACTCAGGATCAGCTTCCGCACGACGCCGAAACGCCCCGGGAACCCGACACGCAGCGGAACCATCGTCAGTTGGAAATTCCCCTTCGGCAGGCGCAGTCGCCCCAGCCGCACGGTGGTGAAGTCGGTCCAGGAGGCGGTGGGGGGAATGACGCCTTGCAACTCGCTGTCGCCGGCGCGCAGAGCGAAGGTGCTCCCCTGCGAGTTGGCGCCGGCCGCCACTTCCAGGCTCACCTCGACCTGCGCGGCGCGGGCGCTGTGCATCCGCCAGGAAACGCGGTGATTCGGCATCCAGAGGTTGGAGAAATCCTCGGGAAGCTGCCCGCGGAACGGGTGCGTGGGCAACGGAAGCCCCTTGAAGCTCAGGAAGACGCCCGGCGCGTCGGTCAGGCGCACTTCCAGGGGGCCCGCGCCGTCGAACTCCAGCGGGGCGGGCGCCGGCCAGCGGGCCGGCGGACGCAGGTACGACTCGGAGGCGAAAGTCATCTCGACGACGTTGACGGCGGCGTTCGGCGGCGTCGCGGGCAGGCCCTTCAGGACCACGTTCCCCCCGACGGTTTCGATGTCCAGGGACTGCCCCGAGCCCATCAGCTTGGCCCTGCGCGGCGCGCGGGCCAGGCGCGTCAGCGTCAGGCGGTTCGTCTCCGGCCAGTGGAGCAGGTGCAGATACAGTCGCTTGCCCTTGCGCGTGTAGAGGCGGTCGGGGGATTCCTCGTTGCGGGGGCAGCCTTCCGTGCCGTAGATGCTCGCGCCGAACTCGCCCAGCCAGGCGCCCACGTCGCGGAAGCGTCGCATCCAGCTTTCCGGCAGCGTGCCGTCGGCCTTGGGACCGATGTTGAGCAGGTAGTTTCCGCCCGCGCCGGCCATCCGCACCAGGTTGCGGATCAGGGCGGGAGAGGACTGCATCTCGGGATCGGGCATGTAGCACCAGGCGCCGCGGGCCACGCAGTCGCACGCCTCGACCATGTATCCCATCGCGGCGGCGGCGGTGGCCAGGCGGCGCTCGGGCGTGTAGTAATCGCCGCAGCCGGCGCGGTCATTGACCACCGCGTGGGGCTGGAGGCGCTTGATCATGCGGTACAGGGCGCGTCCGCGCCACTCCGATTCCCCCTTGTTCATCCCGTCGAACCAGATGCCGTCGATCCGCCCGTACTTCGTGCACAGTTCCTCCACCTGCCCGAACAGGTAGCGCAGGTAAGCGGGCCAGTCGGGCGTGTCGGCGGGGCTGCCCACGCGCCAGTCCTTGAGGCAGCCCGGTGCGGGCACGTAGCAGGGGTGCGCCCAGTCGGGCTGGGAGTAGTACAGGACGATGCGCATCCCGTCGCGGTGGCAGGCGTCCACAACCTCGCCCACGAGGTCGCGCCCGAACGGCGTGTTGGTGATCTTGTAGTCCGTCAACGCCGAGTCGAACAGGCAGAATCCGTCGTGGTGCTTTGCCGTCAGGGCGATGTACTTCGCGCCCGCCTGCCGCGCGGCGCGGACCCACTGGCGGGCGTCGAACCGGCGCGGATTGAATCGCTTCATCATCTTGCGATACTCGGAGAAGGCGATCCGCTCGTGGTTCATCATCCATTCGTCGCGAGCGGCAAGAGAATACAGGCCGAAATGCACGAACATCCCGAACCGCAGCTTCGGGAACCACGAGGCCTTCGGGTCCAGCGGCTTGCGAACGATGGTGTAACGGGGCATGGGGACAACCTTCCCGGATGGTTGTTTCGCGGCCATGACGGATGCGATTCCTCGAAGAGATTTCGAACTCACTTTTCGTGCAGCGGCATTCACTCTCCAAACAGGACGCCGGCGTAGTGCCGGAACGCCGGCAGGGTCAGGACCGTCGCGTCGCCCTCCCGCGCAACCGCCAGCGGCAGGGGGCGATCGCTTTCCGGCAGGAGGACCTGCGCGCCGGAGACAGCCCGCAGTTCGGGCAGGTTCAGGCGCACCGTCAGCGATGCGACTTTCTCCTGCGGGCGGTAGTTCAGCACGTGCAGGCTGACCGACCGGTCTCGCAGGGACCGCAGCAGGGCCGGGACGACGCGGGCATTCGGGTTTCCGCAGACCGTCTCCACCAGCGGCGGCGCTTGCAGGGCGTCGCGCACGGCCGCGAGGAATGCCTCGCCGTTCAGCGGCATCGCGTGATATTCGAAGTTGAGCACGGGCGCGCGGGTGGCGTCGGGGTCCCAGCGGAGGGGGTTCGGGTGGACCAGGCGCGGGAAGGCGAAGACCCTCCCGGCGGGTTGTCCTTCCAGGCCCAGCCAGGCCGCCAGCACCGCGCCGGCGTAGGTTTTCGCTTCCGACAGGCCGTAAGCGCTGTCACGCTCGGCGAACAGCGACATCGCGGCGGACTTCGCCCGTCGGCAGCCCCACTCATCGCAGGACAGCGCCGCGCCGACCGCCAGCACGCGCCCGCCGCCGCGGACGTAGTCGGCGATCCGCTTCGCGCAGGCGTTCGGCACGGAGACGGTGTCGGGCAGGATCAGCAACCGGTAGCGGTCGAGCCCGTCGAGCGATTCCAGGACGTTGTCCCATTGCAGGCCCGCCTCGTAAAGCGCCTGCTGGGCGAGCAGGCGTCCTTCCGTCGCCTCCAGCCAGTTGATCGCGCTCGAATGCCGGCTGCGGAGCACCGCGATCTGGGAGACCGTCGTGTTGTCGGTGAACACGTCTTGGTGTTTACGGACGAAGCGGAGCGTCGCCGGGCGCGGGTCGCCGTCGGGCAGGTCGAAATCGTTGGCGTACAGGCACCCGAAGTCGCCCTGGTTGTGGACCGCCATCTCCATCATCCACAGCGCCATCGCGTCGTGGGCGGACTTGTCGGCCGTCCCATGCGGCGGGTAGAGGTTCGCGCGAAGCCCCATGGCGCGGACGTGCTTGGCGGTGTGGACCTGGCTGATGAGCCGTCCGTCCGCCGTCACCCGCGGCTGGTTTCCGTCTTCGGAGAAAATGAAATCGGCGTGGGGCGCGACGAACTCCGGCTCGGTGGCCCAGACGAGCTGGTGGAACTCGCCGTAATCGTACGCGAGGTTGTAGCACAGGCGAACGTTGGGGTTCGCCTGTTTGGCGGCGGCCGTGATGATCTGCGCGTTGCCCGCCACCAGACGGCAGCGGAACTCCACCCAGTCCTGCAAACCGGGGTCGGGCAGGGCGTGCAGGCTTTCCAGCGGGTGGCGGGGCGAACCGCTGGGCAGCACGATGTTGTCCACGTTCGGATGCCCGTACCTTCTCACGAACGTCGCCAAGCCCTCGGTGGTGTGGGTCTGGTACTTGTCCTTGAGGAACTGCACGAAGGCCTGCCGGAAGTGGGGGGTGTGGCAGGGCATCTGCGCGTTGTTGTCGCAGTTGAAGTACGTCGCGCCGTAATCCTTGATGAGGGTCTGCGCCGCGTGGGCCACGTATTCGCTGAACGCCCGGTGCGTCAGGCAGGGGCGGTGGCGCCAGTAGCAGCGGTAATACTCGCTGTAGACGTGCGGCTTGCCCCAGTAGTCCAGCGCGGTCCAGTCGCGCGCCTGGGGATTTTCCTCGTAGAACGTCTCGGCGTAGTACGAGCCGCATTGCAGGTAGACGCCCAACTCGATCCCCGCGCGGTCCAGCAACTTGCGGAAGGGCTTGAGTCGCTCCAACTCGGGGCGCTCGAACTGGAGCCCGAGCCCCTTGTACCCCGGCCAGACCACTGTCGTGACGCCCAGCGCGGCGAGTTTCTCGACCGTCTCGGCAGTGAAGAATTTCTCGTGGTGCCGCTCGCTGTCGGCGAGCCACCCGCCTCGCCGCCGCCAGAACGCCAGCGGTTCGTGGTAATGCGCGACGACCAGGATCGAATGGTTCGGCGAAGTCATCGGGATTCCTTTGCGGTCGAATGCGGCGAACGGTTCATGTCGTCTGCTCCACCTTGCGGAGGAAGCGGGCGGGATTTCCGCCCCAGATCTCGCCGGCCGGGACGTCCTTCGTCACCACCGCACCGGCGCCGATGACCGCGTCGTCGCCGATGGTCACGCCCTTGAGGAGAATGGCGTGGGCGCCGATGAACACCCGGTCGCCCACCGTCACCGGTGCCGTCTTGACGTTCGCGTTGCGCTGGACCCGGTCGCGGTGATGGATGGAATGGAAATCGGTGTCGTAGATGCTGCACCCGGCGCCGAGAAAGACGTGCCGCCCGAGCTGGATACGGGTTTTGGCGATGAGCGTGGAATTGGACATGCCCGTGTGGTCGCCGAGGAGGATTTCCCCGCCCGCCAGCGCGACGAGGATCATTCGCGTCCCGGCCGTCGGATTAACCAGCCCGGAATTGATGCGGACCTGTTTCCCGAAGTGGATCCGGGAGGCGGCGTCGTCCAGGCGGAGGTAAATCCGCCCGCGGACAAGGGGGTATTCCTCCATCTCCACCCCTCGCTGGCGAAGCATCCATCGGTTGTACAGGGCGTCAAACCATTTCATGTTTGATTATTCGCTTGCCAGAAGCCTACAAGGCCATTAAACAATGAACATAGAACATAATCAACGAGAAATTAAACATGGACGAGTGAATTTTGGGTCGGAAATTTTTCCAATATCCCTGAATTAATTGGCGATACAGCCGTTCTGGTGGTAGGATCCTCTTTGATGAGCAATGTACACCAAAGCTCCTCGCCGCAAGGGGATCCCTCGTCGCCCAAGACGGATGCGGCGCCGGCGCATACGACGGCGCCATCCTCTTCCTCGGGGGGCGCGGGAGTTGGCATTCCTCATGCCCAGCGAATTCCTCCCCATCTGTGGCGCCTGTTCGGCTGGCTGCTCTGGGGCGATTTCGTCCTGGTTCTCATGGAGCAGGTGGTTCCCACCCTCGTGCCGTTGCTGCTGAAAGAACACCAGCTGTCCAACACCGCCATCAGCCTGATCATGGGCACGATCCCGGCGATCTTCGGCCTGTTCATCATGCCGATCATCAGCTACCGGTCGGACCAGCTTCGCACGCGGTGGGGACGGCGCATCCCCTTCATGGTCGTCACCGCGCCGCTGATCGTGCTGTCCCTGTGCCTGATTCCCCTGTCTCCCCGCATCGCGCAATGGATCGAGCAGGTCGGATGGTTGCGGCTCGCCCTGGAGGCAATCGGTCTGAACGGCGCCACGCTCGTGTTCGCCGTCACCATCGCGGCGTACATGTTCTTCAACGCCGTCTGCTCCGCCTGCTACGCCTACCTGATGCCCGACGTGGTCCCGGGACAGTTCATGGGGCGGTTCATGTCGCTGTTCCGCGTGATCAGCCTGGCCGGACTGTTCGTGTTCAGCTTCTTCTTCATGCGACTGGCTGAAAAGCACATGACCGGCGTGTTCTTCGGGGTGGCGGCGGTGTATGGCCTGGGTTTCCTGGTCGTCTGCTGGAAGGTCAAGGAGCCCGAATATCCGCCACCGACGGATCAGCGCACCGTCAACCCGATTGCTGTATTCGCCAGTTATGCCCGCCACTGTTTCCGCCACCCGATGTACCTGTGGATGTACGGCGCGTTCGCGATGTACGGCATCTCGCAGGTGGCGGGGAACCTTTTCGACGTGCTGTTCATGCGGGAGACGCTGGGCATGGATATGGCCACCCTCGGGCAGGTGCGCGCCTGGACGGCCATCGCCGTCCTGCCCCTGGCGTATTTCTGCGGCAACTTGGTGGACCGGTGGAAGAGCCAGCGGATGATCATCGTCTGCGCGCTGCTGTTGAGCGTCGGGAAGCTCTGCGGGTACCTGTTCATCACCGGTCCGGGAACGTATGTCATCTGGACCATCGTCTACAACGTGGTCGCCTTCTTCTGGGGGGTGACGAACGCAGCCTTCATCGTCAACATGTTCCCGCGGGACCGCTACGGGCAGTTCGTCAGTTGCAACGTGTTCATATCGGCCGTGGTGGTCTTGATCATCACTCCGCTCTGCGGACTGTTCTTCGACTGGGTGGACAACTATCGCTACGTGTATCTCTGGCCGTCCATTCTGACGGTCGGCGTGGCGCTGCTGATGTGGAAGGTCAACCGGCACTGGCATCGCTGCGGAGGCCCGGACAATTACCAGGCGCCGTGATCGCGCCGGAGACGGCGCATCGGCGCGTTCAGACGAGGGAGACGAATCGGCCTTCGTCGCACGACTGGGTGGCGGCCAGCCCGATCCGGACGGCGACGGCGGCTTCGGCGGGTCGGACCATGTGCGGGGCCGGTTTGCCGCGAATGAATCCCGCGAACGCGTCCATCACGAATTCGTCCGCTCCGCCGTGACCAAGCCCGCTGCCGGGGGCGAGTCGCTCCTCGCCCGACGGATCGCGCCGGCGGATGACGACGGTTCCGGCTTCCATGTCGCCCTCGAGCACGGCCTGGGTTCCCGCGACGCGGAACCGGCGGTTCGTGAATCCCGCCACGACGCTGACGGTGTAGGTCGCCATTGCGCCGTTGGCGAACCGCACGCACGCCTGTCCGGAATCGAACGTGTCCTTGTCGCTGTTGTACAGGCAGAGGTCCGCGCGCTGCCCGGTGGCCTGTTCCGTCAGTTCGTCCATGGGCGTGCACGGAAGTGGGTGCAGTTCGTGGCGGTCGGGGCAGGTGGCTTTCAGGCGGCAGTCGCGGCAGTACATCGCCGCTTCGGGTCTGGGGCGGTAGTGGCGCAGGGCGCAGCTCGCGAAAACCCCCGTCGGCGCGGCGCCCACCAGCCAGTGCAGCAGGTCGAAGTCGTGGCAGCTCTTGGTGACCCACAACCCGCCGCCGACGGAGCGCAGGCGGTTCCATCGGCGGAAGTACGTCCGCCCGCCGTCGTAGAATTCGTCCGCCTCGACGGTGAGGATCTCCCCGGCCACGCCTTCGTCCAGGAGGCGTTTTATCGTCGTGTAGACGGGGGCGAACCGCAGGTTGAACCCCACGAACGTCTTTCCGCCGGCTTGGCGGTCGGCCTCGATGATCCGGTCCAGGCGGGCGTTCGTGATTTCCAGGGGCTTTTCCACGAAGACCCACTTGCCCGCGTGCAAGGCCGCTTCCACCGGTTCGGCGTGCATTCCGTCGGGGGTGAACACGGCCACCGCGTCCAGCGACGTGCGGGCCAGGCAGGTTGCCAGGTCGGCGTACCCAGCCGCCGAGGGGAGGTTCTTCGTCTTTTTCGCGTACTCCACGCGTGCGCCGATCGGGTCGACCAGGGCGGCCACTTCGAACTGCCCGGCGCGCTGAAGGGCGTCCAGCGCCCAGGAGCCTCGGTTCCCGATTCCCACGACGGCGACACGAATGCGATTCGACATCCTAGATCTCCAAGGCGAAGAGCGTGGCGTCCGCGGCTTCGATGCGGAGCGACAGCGGCTCGTACTGGTAGCGGTCGGTGGGGCGGTCCTTCCATTGCAGCAGGTGGCGACGGCTGTCGCCGCGGATCGGGACGAAATCCTCGCGCCGGTAGCCTGGCGCGGGGTTTCCGAACGCGTCGCAGATCTCCGCGCGCAGCGAGCCGCGCACGTCCGCGTCGAGGGTCATCTGCGGGCGGGTGAGGAAGAACGGCGCGGTCAGCAGCCTTCCCTCGCCCCGATGGGCGGTGTCCAGGCCGATCAGGCGGCGCTTTCCGACGCGCGCCAGCGCCATCGTCACTTCCTGGTGCTGGCGCGAGCCGGCGGTGTGCGGAAGGCGCCCGCCGCGGTACAGCACCAGCCAGTCGTCCCCGGCATCGAGAAGGTTGTCGGCGACATAGACGGACATGCTGTCGAATCCGTCGGGATCGCGGGGAATCAGTGGGCTCCGCGCCGGGCGCGACCACTGCACGCCGTCGCGGCTGACGGCCAGCCCGAGGTCCATCGTCTGGTCGATGATGCGGTAATCGCCCAGGAGCCCAAAGTGATACCCGTCCTGGCGGTGCAGGGAAAGGTAGTAAAACTGCTGGTCCAGCGGGTCCAACTCGTCCGGGACGAGGACGATTTGCGGGTCGGAAAACGTCAGGCCGTCGTCACTGGTCCGCCGGGTGACGATGCGCAACAGCGACCGCGCGTTGTCCCGCTCCTCGCGCCGGGGGCTGCCCGCGGGATTGGGGATGAACAGTACGCCGTACAGGATCACCTGCCCCGTGCGCGGAACGCGGAAGAGGTTCGTCGAATCGTTCGAGCGGAGGCGCTTGAGCGGGAGCAACTCGTCGGACGTGTCCGATTCCGTCGCCTTCTGGTGCGCCTCGAACGCCTCGTTGGGCGTCAGGCCGGGCTCGAAGCCCCATCGCTTCAACTCGTTGACGTGATGCAGGATCGGCGGGTCGAAGCGCTCGATTTCGAAGACGCATCCGTCGGCGCTGATGGCGGTGCACAACCTTG
>JAKPKY010000181.1 GCA_029553505.1 Planctomycetota bacterium | reverse complement strand
TTCGCGGTCTACCTCGTCGGCGTGGCGCTGGCAATCGCGATGGCCAAACTGCTCCGCCGGACCGTCCTGCGCGGCGAAGTGGCCCCGCTGGTGCTCGAACTGCCCAGCTACCGAATGCCCACGCTCAAGGGGCTCGCTGTCCACATGATCGAGCCCACGTGGCATTACGTCAAAAAGGCCGGAACCATCATCCTGGCCATCGTCGTCATCATGTGGGCGCTGCGCGCCTGGCCGGCGCTGCCGGAGACCCAGCGGCGCGACTTCGACGACCAGCGCCGCGCCGTCGAGGCTTCTTTGGCTGTTGAGGAATCCCGCGCCGCCACGATGGAGGAAATCGTCCTGGCTGAGCACCGCGCCGAGCTGGAGCATTCCGCGCTCGGGCGGATCGGAAAGGTCGTCGCCCCGGCCTTCGCCCCCTGCGGGTTCGACTGGAAAATCTCCACCGCACTGCTCGGCTCCCTGGCGGCCAAGGAAGCCTTCATCGGGCAGATGGGCGTCATCTACGCAGCCGCCGAGAGCGACCAAGAGGCCGCCGAGGTGCTCCGCGCCCGACTGCGCGAGGACTACACCCCGCTGACGGGCCTGTGCGTGATGCTCTTCGTGCTCATCGGCTCCCCGTGCGTCGCGACGGTGGCCGTCACCGTCCGCGAGGCCGGCGGCTGGAAGTGGGCCGCCTTCCAGTGGGGCTACCTGACCGCCCTGGCCTGGCTGGTGGCGACGGCCGTCTATCAGGCCGGAAGATTCCTCACGTGACGATTCGCGCGGACGTTGCGCTATAATGACTTGGTGAGTCCATGTGGCAGAGCGTGTTGGTCATCCTGATCGTGGCGTTGGCGGGCGCGGGCCTGATCGCCGGCGCGGTCCGCCGCCTGCGAGGCCGGGGCGGCTGCTCCTGCTGCGATCAGCGGGGCTCCTGCCCCGCCGCGAAGGATAATAACGGGCAAGGCTGAGCCGCCCCGCCTACCCCAGCAGCGGCGCGAAATCCGCCACGAACACCCGCCGCGTGTTGTCGCCCATCACGCCGTTGAACGCCACCCACCGCCAGGAGCGATCCCACGCCGGATGCGGATCGACCCGCAGGGCGCTGACCGGCTTCGGCTCGGTGACGACGCCGATGCGGACGGCCGTCTGCTCCCGCCAGCTCTCCCGGTCCACCCAGCGCAGCGGAACCGTCCCGTCGCCGAAGGCCACCTTTTCCCCCACGTAGCTGTCGGTCAGGATGTGCCTGCCGTCGGGATGGATCGTCGGATGGCCGGACCCGGGCACGTCGTAGTGCATGGGGCGCAGGCCCGCGCCGTCGTAGCCGACGCGGTAGAACCGCAACCCCTCCGCGAACGCGCCCAGGTTCATCGACAGATTTTTCCCGTCCGGGAAAAAGTTGATGTGATGCCCGCCCCGGATCCAGCAGATGCTCGGCACGGCATTGTGCGGATCGCTGCCGTCGGGGCGAATCGTGAAGACGTCGAACCGCAGCGCGCCGTGGCTGAGAAGATCGAACCGCTCCGGATGCCGCTTGAGGAACCGCCGCACCGTGAAGATCAGCCGGTCGCCCTGCGGATTCCACTTCGAGTGGAAGCCGTAAATCTCCCATTGCTCCAGGTCTGCCTCAACCAGCTCGGGAATGAGCTTCACCGCGTCGGCGAGCGAGAAGACCAGCTTGCGCTCGCCCGTCTCGACGTTTGTGATGAACAGACCGTCGTCGTCCGGCGCGCCGAGGTTGCGCGGGGTGTGCTCATCCGGCAGCACGATTCCGTAGCCGTACTGCGTGCGGCGCATCCGCTCCATCGACGACGAGGAAATCCACTTCCCGTCGGGCGACGCCTGGTAAATGCCCCCGTCCAGGCGCGCCGCCTTTCCCGTCAGCGGATCGAGCTTGACCACGTGGCCGGTCCACGTCTGCGTGTCCACATCGTTGAACAGCAGCGTGTGGTCGTCCGGGCCCCAGTTCAGGTTCGCGCCCATCTGAGTTTCCCAGCCGCGCGTCTCGGCGACGACCTTTTCCCCGCCTTCCTGAAGGTCGATCAGCACGACCTGCGCCGTGTCTCCCGGAGCCGGCAGGCGGTCCTCGAACGGCAGGCGCAGCACGGCCGCGTAGCGACCCGACGGGCTGAACGGCGGCGTGTCGAAAAAGCGATGGATGCACCGCCCCGCGTTCGGCGTGATGCACCACACCGGCACTTTCGGGTCGAATTGCTCGTAGCGGGGAAAGCGGTCGCTGATGCGGATCATGTCCTGTCTCCGAAAACCCAGGGGCGGAAAGGGCGCAGACATACCACCAATCCCCCGCGCCCGCAAGGGCGCACCGCCCGGCCTTGCACGGCGCGGACCGACGTGCTTCAATGGCCCGCGGCTGGGTGGCACGGCTTGCTTGCAAGCCGTGTTCTCGGCGGCGACGTGCCGTCGCCGGCTAAACCGTCTACGAATTCCAAGGACAGGTCATGGCAACCTATCTCGGCATCGACGTGGGCACTTCCGGAACCAAGACGCTGCTGATGGACGCGCGGGCGCGCGTGCTGGCGACGGCGACGGCATCGCACGGCCTGTCCACGCCGAAACCCGGATGGAGCGAGCAGGACCCCGACGAGTGGTGGTCCGCCACCGTCCAGGCCACCCGCGCCGTCCTCCGCAAGGCGAAGGTGCGGGGTTCGCAGGTCTCGGCCGTCAGCTTCAGCGGGCAGATGCACGGGCTCGTCGTCACCGACGGCGCGGGAAAGGTCCTCCGCCCGAGCATCATCTGGAACGACGCCCGCACCGCCCCCCAGGCGGCCTATATCGAGCGCAGGGTCGGCGGACGCGACAAGCTCATCGAGCTGACGGGCAACCCCGCGCTGGTCAGCTACACGCTCACCAAGCTGCTGTGGGTGCGCGAGCACGAGCCGAAAATCTACGGCCGGATCCGCCACTTCCTGCTGCCGAAGGATTACATCCGCCTGAAGCTCACCGGCGAATACGTCGGCGACGTGTCCGACATGTCCGGCACGCTCCTGCTCGATCCGCGGACGCGCGACTGGTCGAAACCGATGCTCGATGCGTTCGGGATCGACCGGGGCATCCTCCCGCCGGTCGTCGAGAGCCACGCCCCCACGGGAACGGTGACGAAGGAGGCGGCGGCGCTGCTGGGCATCGCGCCGGGGACGCTCGTGTTCGGCGGCGGGGGCGACCAGCCGGTCGGCGCGGTGGGCAACGGCGTGGTGGCTGAAGGGCTCATCAGCGCCACCATCGGAACCTCCGGCGTGGTGTTCGTCCACAGCAAGGACTGTCGCCCCGACCCGGAGGGGCGCATCAACACCTACTGCGCGTCGGTGCCGGGCGAGTACTGCATGTTCGGGTGCATCCTCTCGACGGGGGGGTGCTTCCAGTGGTTCCGCAACACGCTGGGCGCGGCCGAGGCGGCCGAGGCGAAAAAACGCAAGTGCGACCCCTACGAACTGCTGACCGCGCAGGCGGCCAAGGCCCCGCCCGGCTGCGAGGGCGTGTTCTGGCTGCCCTACCTCACCGGCGAGCGCACGCCCCACGCCGACCCGCTGGCACGGGCCGGCTGGGTCGGAATCCACTCCCGCACCACGCGCAACGAGCTGACCCGCGCCGTCCTCGAGGGCGCCACCTTCGCCATGAACGAGATCGTCTCGATCCTCCAGCAGCGCGGAATGCCCATCCGCCAGATCCGCCTGTCCGGCGGCGGGGCGCGCAGCGCCTTCTGGAGGCAGCTCCAGGCCGACATCTACGGGACGAACTGCGTGACGATCAACGCCGAAGAAGGCCCCGCCTACGGCGCGGCCCTGCTGGCGGCGACCGGCGCGGGGGAGTTCCAGGACGTCCGCGAGGCCTGCAAGGCGGGAATCCGCGTGGTCCGCACCGTCAAGCCGACGGCAGCGGGAAAGAAACTCTACGCCCAATACTACCGGCAGTTCCGCCGCCTGTACCCCGCGCTGAAGGACGAGTTCGCCCGCATCGCCGAACTGCCCGAGGCGTGAGCCAAGCGAAGCTTCTTCAGTTCAAGTTGCTCGGCTGAAAACATCCGTTCACTGGATGGGTGGCACGCTTTGCTTGCAAAGCGTGTTGCCGAATTCCCCAGAACACGGCTTGCAAGCAAGCCCTGCCACCCCCTTCGCCCTATTCCTCGGGCGGGGCTTTCAGGGCGCGGGCGAAGAACCCTTCCAGCGCCGGCCTGTCGATCCGCCAGGCGATGGCGGTGAAGGCCGTCGGCGGGCCCGCCAGCGCCGCGGGTGACCGCTCGCTGCGCCGCCCGCCGGCGACCTCGACGAAGCGCGGTCCCTGCCCGAAGTCCACGTTGCCCTTGAGGCGCAGCAGCCGGTCGCCCAGCTCCGCCAGCACGGCGTCGAACGCGGCGCGGTCCACCGGCGCCGCCGAGGCGAACGACGCGGACACGACAGCCGGCGGCGCGCTCGCCTGCGCGTCGGACCCGCGCAGCTCGTGACGCACAGACGCCAGGAACCCCGGCGGAATTTCCCCGAAACTCACCTCCACGCGCGGCGCGCGGGGGTTCAACTCGTCCAGCAGCCCGCGAAGGCCCGCCAGTTCGCCCGCCCCGGCCAGGTCGCACTTGTTGACGACAATCGCGTCGGCCGCCCGCGCCTGGCTCGTCGCGGCGCGGAGGAACGGCGCAACCTTGGTGAATGTGGCTGCATCCACCACGCACAGGTTCGCCCGCACCGCGAACCGCTCCCCCAGGCCCGGCGAGTCGATGATCCGCTCCAAATCGCTCGTCTCGGAGACGCCGGTGGCCTCCAGGATCACCAGGTCGGGCTTCACCTCGCGGGCGATCCGCTCCAGCGCGCGCAGGAAGTCGGTCTTCACGCACACGCAGAAGACGCTGCCCTTGTTGATCTCGAAGCGGGCGAGGCCTTCGCCCTCGACCAGCGCGCCGTCCACGCCCAGCGAGCCGAACTCGTTGATGAGCAGCGCGACCCGCCGCCCCGCCACGCCTTCGCTGCGCAGCAGGCGGTTGAGCAGCGTGGTCTTGCCCGCGCCGAGATAGCCGGTCAGCAGCAGCACCTCGATGGGTTCCGGGGCGGTCATGGTTGCGCGAATCAGATATCCTCAGAGCCTATCCCAGTAGGTCGAAGGGCCGCGACGGGTCGGATTTTGACGCAGGCCAAGGCGCGAGGGCGACGACATATCTTGCGATGATATGTCGAGCCCGAGCAACGCCGGCATGCGGCAAAAGACGGCCCGTCCCGGAGGGTTGCGACAAAAACCGCCCGTCTGCGGCGTCAGGACTCCTCGCCAACCCGCCGGGGGTTGGCGTCGTCGTCCTTCCTTGCATCCAGACGGTTTTTGTCACAACGCGGCTCCTTCTACCTACTGGGATAGGCTCTTAATCCATTCCTTGATGATGGCCGGATCGGGCACGCGGCGGGTGGACTTCACCTGGTAGCGCGCGAGCACGGCCACCGGCGTCTGCCGCGGCGAGACGCCGTGCCGCAGGATTTCCAGCTCGTCGGTGATGAGCTGGACGTTCATCTCGGCGCCGAGTTCGGTGATGGCCTTCTCGGCGTTTTCCTGGAGCTTGCGGCAGCCCTCGCCGCCGTCGCCGAGGATCAGGATCGACGCCCTCCGCCGGCCGATCTTCATGCGGATCTTCTCGAAGATGCGATCCTGGATCGCCGCCACCAGCTCGTCGCGCGCGGGGATGCGCGAGACGAAGCGTATCTCCCCGTCGATGCAGATGGTCGGCACGTTGTGCACCATCAGCGAGGTCATCCACACCAGCGACTCGCGGTACTTGATCTTGTGCTCGCGCCACTCGACGATTCCCTCGAACTCCGGCGCGACCTTGCGCACGGCCTCCACCATGTACTGGCACGGGGCGCACGCCTCGCTGTCGAGCGTGATGATGTCCACGATCACCTTGTCGGCCAGGCCGTAATCCTTCAGGTCCAGCTGCTCCCGCGTCTGGGCGGTCGAGACGGTCTTGGCGATTTCCCTCTGGTACGGGTCGAGCACGACCTGCGTGACGGCCTGGAGGTTCTCCGGCGGCGTGGCGTAGGGCAGGTCGCACCCGGGCGCGAGCACGAAGCCCGTCTCGCCGCCGATCTCCATGCACTCGACGGCGTTTCGGCGGGCGTCGTCGGGGCTGCCCAGCAGCAGGACCGTCGTGAGCTGCAGGTTCCCGCCGAAGCTCACGTGGGCCTTCTCGCACACTTCGCGCACGAACGACAAGGGAATGTTCTCGTCCACGGAGATGTTGTCGGGGCGGCACTCGCACATCGCCTCGAGGTTCTGCTGGGCGTGCCCGCAGACGAAGAACGACCCCAGCGCCCCGCGCCGGCGCACCTCGTGGAACAGCGGCGCCACGTAGGGCGTGACGTACTGGCGGAACTGGTCCGGGCCGATCTGACTGGTCATGGGGTCCACCACGGCCACGACGTCGCACCCGGCGTCGAGGTAGTATCCGGCCATGGCCACCGAGACGTCGCGACAGAACTCCATCAGCGCCGCGACGGTCTCGGGCTCGTCGAACATCTTCATGAAGATGTCGGTGCCCAGCAGGTGCAGCGCGAGCGTGAACGGCCCGGTGATCAGCCCGTACAGCGCGATGTCCTCGTGCGCCTTCCGCATGCGCCGCGCGGCGTCCAGCGCCACGGCGATGCGCCCCGCGTCGGGCCCGGGCACGGAAAGCTCGTTCAGCGTCATCTCGCCGCCCGCCAGCGGGTGGCTCGTTACGGCAGGCGGATTCTCCGCCGACCACGCCAGCTCGCAACCGAGCACTTCCGCCTCGATCTGGAGATCGAACGCCACCGGCAGTCCGTCCGGCTGGTAGCGCTCCACCGCGGCGGCCGCCCCGCGAACCATCAGCTCCGCCGACTGGAGATACGCCTTCGCGTCGGCCCCGATCAGCGCCCCGCCGTGACAGCCCACGAACGGAACCCACGGAATCCGGTCCGTCTCCTGCCGGCGCAGCGTCGCCAGCACTCGCTCCCTGCCCGTCATTGCATCACCCTTTCCACTTCGCGGAAACAAAACAGGCGCCGAGACCACAGAAGAATCCTATTCCTCCCGGCGCCCGCATTTCACAGTTTTTCGATCCCGAACGTCCTTCGGCACAACAGCCCACGGAAGGCGTTCCGTGGGCTGTTGGAGTTTCAACCTCGATTGTCCGCGTCGCGCGCCGCGATTACGCCGCGCCCAGCAGCTTCCGCGTCACGTCCACCGCGCT
>JAKPKY010000254.1 GCA_029553505.1 Planctomycetota bacterium | reverse complement strand
CCGTCGGTCAGCGCCACGTGCACCTGCGGGTCGCCGGCCGTCCGCACCGCCAGGCCCACCGCCCGCGCCGCCGGAAGGTCCAGCGTGCCGTAGAACGTCCGCACCCGGAAGCTCTCGTTGACGATCTGCCCCAGCAACTCGTTGTCGTTCTGGAGGACGGCCAGGTCGTGCTTCTCGTTGCGGGGCAGTTCCAGGCTGCCCAGGACCAGCGTGGACCCGCCGCCCATGTTGAGAATCAGCTTGCGGAGCGCGGCGGGCACGGCGGACAGTTCCATTTCCGGGCGGAAGGCCTTGAGGAATTTTTCCGCGTCGGCGTAGGAGTTCCGCTGCGCCTCGAAGAAGCACAGCGCGACGGTCTTTCCGGCGGGGATTTTCAGCGTGAAATCGTAGTAGACGTTGTCGTTTCCGGTCTTGGCGGTGACTTTGGGCTTGACCCGCCCCCGCTCGGTGGCCCAGACGTGCAGGGTGGCGGTGTAGCTGCCGGAGGTCCGCCCGGTCACCAGGCCCCAGTCGTCGGCCCCGACAGCGCCCTTGCCGCCCGACGTGACCATCTGCTGCGGCGAGACGCCCAGGTCGGTGTTGTACCGCAGCGAGACGGTCTGCGCTGCGTTCGCGCCGTTCTCGAAGATGTCGATCCAGCGGCAATAGCCGACCTTCGGGTCGATGTACAGCCGGCGGTAGATCCGCACCGATCCGGCGGCCCACGGGCCGACCTCCACCTCGCGCCCGTCGGCGCTGAGATTGCCCGACGAACTCCAGTTGAAATACTGCCCGTTGACGCGCATCTGCATCGCGCCGTCGTAGGCGTTGTTGGTCCCGTCGTTGATCGTTCCGTAGGAGGTCACGTCCCAGCGGAAGCCTGCGCCGTCGGTGGCGTACCAGTAGAAGCCCACCTGCTGGTTGGCGGGAAGGTGGATTCCCTCGTCCTGGGCCGCCGCCGGGGCGGCCAGCAGGACGAGAATCAGGCTCGCGTGGAGTAGGTGTTTCATGTCTGGCGTTTCCTGTGAATACCTGTGCGGAAAACCGTTCTCGTCTCAGCCGCGGATGGCGCCATCGAACAATCCCGGGGGTCCATCGGGGCCGGAGGGCTTCTCGCCCTCGCCCAGCTTCTCGAGGAGTTGCTTGACGCGGTGGCGGACCTCCGGATCGGTGCTGGACAGGTGCTTCTTGAGCAGCGGGACGATCGCGCCCTTGAGGGCCTCGAGTTCTTTCATGGCCGCCTCGCGGTCCTCGTGGCTCTCGGCGCCGAGCTGGGCGACGAGCTTGTCCACCTTCTGCACCAGGTCCTCGGGGGGCACGGCGTCGGTGCGGAGCAGGCCCAGCACCTCCCCGGCGTGCAGGCGGAGCGTCGGACCGCCGGCGACGGCGAACGTCAGTTCCGCCGGCGACAACTCCCCGCGCAGCACCGAGCCGTCCCACATCTGCACCGCGGCGCGGGCGATGTGCGTCGGGCTCAACTCCAGCGCGCGGACGTTCGATGTCGGGATGCTCATCGGCTCGGTAGTGAATTCCGTCGCCAGGCGGATCGCCTTGTCCGTCGCCCGCCCGAACAGCTCGTCGCCGTTGGCCAGCAGCACACGGTCCAGGTCGGCGGCGGGCTTCTCTTCCGCAGCGAACCGCAACTGGGCGATCATGTCGCGCGGCAGTTCCACCGACGAGCCGAGCTTCAGCTCCAGGCGAATTTTCTCCGGCAGGATCATGCCCGCCAGTTGCGACGTGTTCAGGAACGCCACGCGGTGCAGGGCGTTGCCGGGATTGTCCATGCGGATATCGAGCAGTTCGCTGCCGGCCAGGTCCACCGTCCCGTGGCGCGTGCGAAGCTGGAGCTTCAGGGCGGCCGGGTCGAACGCCAGGCGGTCGCCCGTCCGCAGCACCGCCAGCGGGCCGGAGAACGTCGCCTCCTCCGGGCGCTCCTTCGAGATCCGGTACGACCACTGGCGGACCTTCTCGAAGGGGATCGTCAGGGGCGTCCCGCTGGCCGAAACCGTCAGCCGCAGCGTCGCGCCGGCGGGCGTCCTTCCGCTGACCACCTGCCCGTCGGTCAGCACGAACAACGACGCGCCGCCGCTCTCCTTCGCACTGGCCATCCCGACGACCTTCCCGCCCGGGAGCGTCAGCTTCCCGAAGAGCGTCTCCACCTCGAACCGCTCGCTGGAAATCGTGCCGAGCAGCGGGTCGCCGTTGGCGAGTTGCACCCGGTCGGACGTGTCCGACCGCTCCAGTTCCACCTCGCCGTCGCCGCCGGCGGTGAAGTTGACGATCAGCTTGCGGACCGCCGGCGACAGGTCCTTCAGCAGGCGGTACAGGCGGAATTTCTTGAGCGTCGCCTGGTGCTCCTCGACGCTGTTCGCCTGCGACTCGAAGTAGCACAGGACGCTCGTTCCCCCGGCAGGGATCGTCAGGCTGTAGTTCACGTAGCAATAGCTGTTCTGCGTCTGCACGGTGGGGCGGAGCTTGGATTTCTTCCCGCAGACGACGTGCAGGATGGCTGGCGCCTGCTGGTAGTTGGTCTTCGTGATGAACGCCCAGTCGGCCGCGCCGAAACTCGACCCGCCCGACACCGTGATCGTCTGCTGGATTCCGTAGTTGAAGTTCGTGTGGATTCGCACCTGGATCGTCACGGGCGAGCCGGTGGTGTTCTGGTAGATGTCCAGCCAGCGGGCCAGGCCCTGGTCCTGGTAGACGCGGACGCGCCGCCACGCCTGGATCTGGTTGTTCCAGTTGTACGGGCCGATTTCCAGTTCGTCCCCCTTGTCATTGAGATACCCGTACCCGTTGGACTGGATGTTGCTGCCGTTGATCTGGCTGTAGAGCCCGCTTCCGTAGGCGTTGTTGGTTCCCTGTCCGATGCTGGCGTAGTACTGGATGTCCCAGAGGAAGCCCTTTCCGTCGGTCATGTTGTAGTTGAACGACACACGGCGGGTCTGGGTGATGTGCAGACCGGGGGCGCCCTCGGGCGGGGCGACGGCCGGCTGGGCCGACAGCGGCTTGCGGGACAGCAGCATCCCCGGAAGCAGCAGAACGACGGCCGCCGCGGGGAACAGGTGTCGGGAGGGAGTTCGTTTCATGTCGATGGCGCCTCGTCTGGTGACGTTCCGTGCGGTGCGGCGGTCCGCGCCGCCGAAGATTGGACGACCGTCGTCGCCGACGGTTCCCCGCCCGCGAGGTTTTTCCCCCGCCGGGCACGAATCGGCGTGGCAAACCCGCGCACAGCCATTATCATCGGGGCGACCGAGGACCGCAATGCGAATCCACCTGTTGGCCGTGGACCTGGACGGCACGCTGCTGAA
>JAKPKY010000252.1 GCA_029553505.1 Planctomycetota bacterium | reverse complement strand
GACATGGCAGGTTTGGGAGTCAACATCGATCACGTGGCGACGATCCGCCAGGCGCGGCGGACGGTGGAGCCGGACCCGGTGTGGGCGGCCGTCGAGGCCGAACTCGGCGGCGCGGACTGCATCACGTTCCACCTGCGCAAGGACCGCCGGCACATCAACGACCGCGACGCCCGCCTGCTGCGCCAGACCGTCCGGTGCAAGCTGAACATGGAGATGTCGCTGGACGAGGAGATCGTGTCCATCGCGGCGGAGCTCCAGCCGGGCCAGGCGACGCTCGTTCCCGAAGGGCGGCAGGAAATCACCACCGAGGGCGGACTGGACTGCCGGTCCCACGCGGAACGCCTGCGCGAGGTGACGCGGCGGTTGCAGGACGCCGGCGTGCTCGTCAGCGCGTTCGTGGACGCGGATCTGGCGCAGATCGAGGCGGCCCGCGCCGCCGGGTGCGACGCCATCGAGATTCATACCGGCCGATACGCCAATGCCCGCACGGCCGCCGAGATCGACGAAACGCTGGCCGAGCTCCAGCAGGGCCTGACGGCCGGGCTCGACGCGGGCCTGATCGTCCACGGCGGGCACGGGCTGACCTACCTCAACGTGGCGCCCGTCGCGGCGATGGCGGGATGGTCGGAGTTCAACATCGGGCACTCGATCATCTCCCGCGCGGTGTTCGTGGGGCTCCGCGAGGCGGTCGCCGAGATGAAACGCCTCGTCGCCGCCCGGGCGGCAGAGTGACGGAATCAATTACTTTCCCCCAACGAGACAGAGAGGACGACGCAATGTCCGAGCGCATGAAGCTGGAAGGTTCGATGGTGGCCCTGGTGACGCCGTTCCGCGACGGCGAGGTGGACTGGGACGCCTTGGCGCGCCTGATCGAGTTCCAGATCGACGGCGGAACGCAGGGACTGATCCCCTGCGGAACGACGGGCGAGAGCCCCACGCTGACCAACGAGGAGCACGACAAGGTCATCGAGTTCACGGCCGAGAAGGCGGCCGGGCGCGTCCCCGTCATCGCCGGGACGGGCAGCAACTCGACGGCAGAGGCGCTCGAGCGCACCGCCCACGCCCAGAGCGCCGGCGCCGACGCGTGCCTGATCGTCAACCCCTACTACAACAAGCCCACGCAGCACGGAATGTTCGAGCACGTGCGGCGGATCGCGGACATCGGCCTGCCGATCGTGCTGTACAACATCCCGGGGCGCACGGGCGTGGAGCTGTCGGCAGAGACCATCGCGCGCATGTACAACGAGATCGAGGCGGTCGTGGCGGTCAAGGAGGCCACCGGGAAGCTGGACATGGCCAGCGAGATCGCCGCCTCGTGCGACATCACGATCCTCTCGGGCGACGACTCGCTGACGCTGCCGATCTGCGCGGTGGGCGGAAGCGGGGTCATCAGCGTGCTGGCGAACCTGCTTCCGGGCGAGGTCCGCCGCCTGTGGGACTATATCGAGGCCCAGCAGATGCACGACGCCTGCACGCAGCACCTGAAGCTCTACCCGCTGTTCCGGGGCATGTTCGTGGAAACCAACCCGATCCCGATCAAGGCGGCGATGGCCATGACCGGAATGATCGCCGACGAGCTGCGCCTGCCGCTGTCGCCGCTGAGCGACAAGCTCCGCGGACCGCTGGCGGCGCTGCTGAAGGAGTTCGGGCTGAAGGTCCGAGCGTAGCAGCCCTTCACAATCCAAACCGCAAGTCGGGTGCCACCCTCAAGCGTCGTGTACTTGAGGGTGTTCGTTTTGGGTGCCACCCTCAAGCGTCGTGTGCGTGAGGGTGTTCGCATGGGGGGTGCCACGGCTTGCTTGTCAAGCCGTGTCGCCGCCAGAACACTGCTTGCAAGCAAGCAGTGCCACCCGAATGGAAGGATTTCAGGCGGGACTCAGGCCGCGCCGGCGGTGGCCGCTTTGCGCCCGACGAACGTCCCGGCCGCCACCACGCGGCGGTAGAGGTTCGCCATGGTCGCCACCGCGCGGGCCGGCGTGTGATGTTCCCGCAGGTGCGCCAGCGCGCTTTCCGCCAGCGCCGTCGCGCCGGCGTGATCGTCCAGCAGGCCGGTGAGCTTGACGGTCAGTTCGGCCGTGTGCCCCGCCGGGTAGAGCAGGACCGTCCGCCCATCGATGAGGAAGTCGCTCGCCTCGTCGCCGGCCGAGAGCACGGGCACGCCCGCCGCCATCGCCAGCAGCACGCTCATGTCCACGCCCCGGCTGCGAGCGGGCGAGATGCACACGTCGGCCGCCTTGAAAATTCCCGCCAGTTGCGAGTACGGCTGGCGGTCGGCGAAGGTGATGTCGCCCTGGATCTTGAGCTTTTCGGCCAGCAGGCGAAGCTGGTGCTCCGCCCGCCCGTTTCCGATGAGGAAGAACGCGCAGTCGCGCTTGCGGGCGTGCAAGTCGGCGAAGCACTCCAGCACGGTCCGCCAGGCGTTGAAGTCGTCCATCGCGCCGACGGCGACGATGGTCGCGCTGTACCGCGCGTCGGTGAAGCACGTCGCGTGGCGCACCTGGTAGACGCCGGGGCGGACGAGGTGAATCTTGTCGCTTGAGGTCACGTGGTGGCGGATGAGGTCGTTCCGCACAGGCTCGCTGCCGGCCAGCACCGCCGCCACGCGCCGCCCCAGGCGACCCGGGTGCAGCGCCGCGCCCAGGCGATAGCTGCTGACCAGGTACGGCAGCGCCAGCTCGCGGCTGACCGTCCGCGCCAGCGGCGCCGACGTGGTGTCCAGCGCGTGGATGAGCTGGATTTTCCGGGCGCGGATCTCGCTCGCGATCGTCTCCAGGCTGCGGGTGGCGAATCCCCATCGGCGCAGCGGACCGTATCGCAGCAGTTCCACGGGCGGGCAGGGCAGTTCGCGGACGTCGGCCAGGTCCGGCGCGAAGGCGACGATCTCCACCAGTTCGTCCATCAGCCCGATGGCCAGCGGCTGGAGCGACCGCCCCAGGCGCTCGACCGACCGCGCCCCCGCCATCCAGGCCACGCGCACCGGCTTGGCCGGCGGTTCCGGCGTCAGTTCCGTCTCCGCCGATCCGCTCATTTCGTCCGCAGACCCCATGGCCGCGACCTCCTCCGGCGGTTCCGCGCCGCGCCCGCCGGTTCCTGATGCATTTTACGCGCTGGTCGGCTCGCCGTTCAGGGCGCTCTCGCCCGTCTCGTCCGCCTCGCGGGCGGCCTTGATCGCTTCCCAGTCTTCCAGCGAGATCAGGCACTCCCGCGCCTGGGAGCCCTTGTAGTCGCCCAGGATTCCCGCGTCGGCCATCTGCTCGATGATCCGGCTGGAGCGGCTGTACCCGATGTTGAGCTTGCGCTGGAGCAGCGAGACGCTCCCGCGCCGGGTCACCAGGACGATCTCGACGGCCTGGTCGAACAGGTCGTCGCGCTGCCCGGAGTCCTCGCCCGACGGCGCCGCCTGGAGCTTGACCAGTTCCGTGTTGTATTCCGGCTCGCCCTTTCCGCGGAGTTCCTTGACGACGGTGCGGATTTCCGCGTCGTCCACGTACGTTCCCTGCGACCGCACGAGGTTGCTCGTTCCGGGCTTCAGGAAGAGCATGTCGCCCTGTCCCAGCAGGACGTCGGCGCCATTCTGGTCGAGGACGATGCGGCTTTCCTGCCGGCTGGCCACCCGGAAGCTGATCCGGCACGGCATGTTGGACTTGATCAGCCCGGTCACGACGTTGACGCTGGGCCGCTGCGTCGCCAGCACCAGGTGGATGCCCACCGCGCGGGCCTTCTGGGCGATGCGGATGATGTGCCCCTCGACCTCCTTGCCGTTGGTCATCATCAGGTCCGCCAGCTCGTCGACGACGATCACGTAGTACTGGATACGCTTGGGGATGCGGGCCTTCTCCTCGTCGCTTTCGGCGTGGAACCGCTCGTAAAGGTCCTTCTCGGCGAGGCGGTTGTAGGCGGCGATGTTCCGCACGCCCGCTTCCTTCAGCAGCTCGTAGCGCTCGTCCATCTTGGTGGCGGCCCATTCCAGGATGTCCGAGACGCGGCGCATGTCGTTGACGATCGGGCACAGCAGGTGCGGGATGTTCTCGAAGGCGGCCATCTCCACCATCTTCGGGTCCACCAGCACCAGGCGGGCCTCATCCGGGCGGCGCGTCAGCAGCAGCGACATGATGATCGCGTTGATGCACACGCTCTTGCCAGAGCCGGTCGTCCCGGCGATCAGCATGTGCGGCATCGACGCCAGGTCCGAGACCAGCGCCCCGCCGCTGGCGTCCTTGCCCAGGTAGACCGGCAGGTGCATCTGGCGTTCCGCCTCGGGGGCCATCTGCATCAGCTCCTTGATGCGGACGATCTCCTTGTCGAGGTTGGGCACCTCGATTCCGACGGTGTCCTTGCCCGGAAGCGGACTGACCACGCGCACGCCCGGAACCGCCAGCGCGCGGGAGATGTCCGTGCACAGGTTGGACACCTGGCTGACCTTCACGCCCGGCGCGAGCGACAGCTCGTACATCGTGATGACCGGTCCGGTGGAATAGTTGACCACCTCGGCGGCCACGTTGAAGTTGTTGAGTGTCTGCTGGAGCACGTCGCGTTTCTGGGCGGCGGCGGCCTCCTGCGACTCGTTGTACCCGCCGGACGGTTCGGCCAGCAGGTCCGCCGAGGGCAGGCGGAACTCCGCCTCGCCGTCCGGTTCCGCCTGCCGGGGCTCGGCGGGCTTCTTTGCCGGCGCGGGCTTGGGGGCGTCGTCCTTTTTCCTGCCCAGCAGGCGCAGCAGGGTTTTGGGCTTTTCCGTCTCGGCCGGCTCGGCGGCCTTGGTCTCAACCGGCGGAGGCGCGGGCGGCGCCTTGGGCGCCGGCGCGGGCCTGGGCGCGGGTGCGGGCTTGGGCGCGGCCCGGCTGGCGGTCGCGGGCACCGCCGCCGCGGCGCGGGGCGATGCCGTCACTTCCCCGCGCGCCGGCGCGGTGCGAACCATCGTCGGCTTGAGCGCCGCGATCATCCCGGGCAGTTCCTTGCGCTGCTGCCAGACCTTGCGCCCCAGGCGCGGCAGTTGCAGCACGAGCTTCTCGGCCGTCAGCATCACGCCGATCAGCAGCGCCACGACGGCGATCAACCAGCCCCCCACCGGCCCGAATTTCGCGGTCAGGAATTCCCCCACGCCGATGCCCAGCACGCCGGCAGGGCTGTTGGCCGGGCCCATTCCCGGCTGCGGGCTGTGCAGGAACAGGGCGGCGCTGGTGGCCGTCGTCAGCATCGCCACGCCGAAAATCCGCCACGGAAGGTGCGTCACCCGCCCGCCGAACATCAGGACCAGCGCCGCGACCGTCGCGAACAGCAGCACCATGTACGCCCCGCCGCCCAGCCAGTAGTGCATCTCGAAGGCCAGGTACGCCCCGACGATCCCGGCGCGGTTGACCGGCTCGCGCGGACTTTCCACGTTCGGCGAGGGCGGGTCGTTGGGATGGAACGAGAGCATGCTCAGCCAGGCCAGCGCCGTCACGCCCGCCAGGAGAAGCACGAAACAGTATCGCCAGAAGCGCCGCCCCCTCGGAGGGCCGTCGTCGCCCGGCGTCGCGGAGTTCTTCTTGTCTTTCTTCGCCATCCTTAGCGATTCCCGATCCTACCGATAAGACTCACCGCAGAGGTCGCAGAGACCGCGGAGAAAACATTTTTGGTTCTTCATTCCTCTGCGTCCTCTGCGATCTCCGCGGTTCATTCTTTCCGTCGGGCGGTCAGACGCCCGTGTGCCCGAAGCCGCCTTCGCCCCGGGCCGTCGCGTCCAGCTCGTCCACTTCCCGCACTTCCGCCCGCGTCACCGGCGCGACGACCATCTGGGCGATCCGCATCCCGCGCCGCACCGTGAACGTCTCGCCGCCGATGTTGCCCAGGATCACGCACACCTCGCCGCGATAGTCCGCGTCGATCGTCCCCGGCGAGTTCGGGAGCACGATTCCGTGCTTGACGGCCAGGCCGCTCCGCGGACGCATCTGCGCCTCGTACCCCGCGGGCACGGCCAGGTAGAACCCGCACGGGATCAGCCGGATCTCGCCCGGCGCGATCGCCACGTCGCTCTCGCAGGCGGCGCAAACGTCCATTCCCGCGGCATGTTCGGACATGTAACGCGGGAGGGGAACGTCCTCGCAGCCGTCCTTGCGTCGTATCTCTATCCTTATCGGACCGCCCATTCCGTTCACTCCAGACCATTTCCCGCCCGGTGTACGAGTTCTTTTCCTGCCGGGAAAAGGACTCGTACACAGAGCAGGAGAAAGGAGACAGTAGAAAGGAGAAAAGACAGCCGACGCCCCGCCGGATACCTTATCCGGAATCCCTGCCGAGGCTTCTCCTGCGGTCTCCTTTCAACTCTCTCCTCTCCGCACATGCCGAAACACTGTCACACCACCGATTCCATCCTGCCAGAAAAAATCCCGTCCACCCAAGACGGACGCAGGAGAATACCACGTTCCGAAGGCAAAACCCACCCCCGGTTCGGAGCAGGAGAGCAGGAGAACAGGTGAGCAGGGGAAAACCGGAAGGGCGCCACGGCCTGGCCCGACGAATGTCGGGACTGGCCGTGCCGGGCACATGTAGGGCGAGCAACTTGTTGCTCGCGGAATTAGTCAACGATCGGGATTGCGCGAGCAACAAGTTGCTCGCCCTACCGTTTCTTCCGGCCCGGCGGGCCGGGTTGGGCAGCGCCGGGCGCACAGTTTGGGGGCAATCCTGGGTTTTGCCCCGGAGGGGCTGCGGGGTGTAAGCCACGGGTGAAGCGGAGTCCCAACGTCCCGAAGGGACACCTGCGGCGGGACGACGCGGAACCCGTGGGACCGATTCCGTTTTCTCTTGTTCGCCCCGGCGGGGCGAAGCACCCTCACCCGGCCTGACGGCCGACCTCTCCCGTAAAGGGAGAGGAGTCACCCTCACCCGGCCTGACGGCCGACCTCTCCCATAAAGGAAGAGGAGTCGCCGGAAACCCCTCTCCCTGGAAGGGAGAGGGCAGGGCTTGCCACGGCGACGCCTTGGCAAGCCGGGTGAGGGTGTGTTTTCCCGCGTGACCGCGGGGGCTGGTCCGGACGGCATACGCGTGCCCCCCCGCTTCACTCACCACTCACCACTCTCCACTCTCCACTCACCACTCACGCACAATGCACGCGGTGGTGGAGGTCGCGTCCGGCGGCGAGGGCCTGCTCGGCAGCGTCGCGCCGCAGGCTCAGCATCACCAGCCCCTTGTCCACGGTGTGGCGGAAGATGGTTTCCATGTCGTTCAGGTGCGGCTGGGACATGGCGATCGCCGTCAGGCCTGGCATTTCGCTCATGGCCTGGATGTAGTGGTCGCCGCGCCCACAGAAGTGCATCGCCCCGCCGCCGAACTCGTCGAACAGCCTCTGGTCGCACGGGCGGATGAACTCCACGAACGTCTCGGACGAGAGGTTCATCAGCGAGTCCTCGCGGATCATCAGCCGGCCCTTGTGCCACTGCCCCCAGTGCGGGGAATACTCGCCGTGGCGCGGCGGAACGAGCCGGTACCAGGCCCGCATGAGCCGGGCGTACGTGTCCGTGACCAGGTCCAGCATTCCGCGCACCAGGTCCGGCTCGTCGTAGAACGCCAGGAAGATCTCGCTGCCCCAGATGACCTCCAGGGCGTCGATGGGCCCCTGGACGTCGGGGTGGTACAGTTCCACGAACTCGGCGACTTTCGGGTATCGCCGGACGGTTTCGAGGAACCGCTCGGCCGTGGCGAACACCTTGCCGCCCAGGCCCGCGCGGATGTCCGGCGGGCCCGCGGCGAGGAGCTTGCGCATCGCCTCGTCGGAACCGTGCGGGCGGACGGCCGGCAGCGTGTTCGTCTCGCGCGGCATGACGAACATCTCGCAGCCGAACAGCGACGGAAGGATGCCCGTCCCGTAATTGCACCGCACCATCGGGGCCGCGCCGTTGCCCTTGGCCAGCGTGTTCGAGACGGAGTGAAGCTGGCTGAGCAGCATCAGGTCGGAATCTTCCTGCGCGTCGTTGATGTGGACGTCGGGCCAGTCGGTCTGCGGCGGCGCGGGCTTGCGCGCGGGGGGCGTGAACAGCGGCGCCTTGCAGCGCCCGTCCAGGAAGTCGAACCACGCCTTGCGATTGGCGCGCTCCTGCTCGGGGTCGATGCGCTTGTCCAGGTCCGCCAGGCAACGTTCCAGAACCGCCCGCATGTTTTGCACTCCTTGGCGCCGGCACGGCGCAATGCCTATCCATGTATCACAAAGCATTTTCGGATACAATGGACTGGCGGCGCGTTGTTTTGTATTATTTGATCATACGGCGACCCCATGACGACCACCGGACTGACCTTCCTGCACGGCTCTCACACCCCCCGCTGCCCATCGCGGGTGGACAAGCATTTCGAGGGGTACTGCTCGCTGCAATACCTCACGGCCGGGGAGGTGGAACTGTTCTACGACGCCCGGCGGCACGTGCTGCGCGACGAGGCGATGTGGTTCTGCTTTCCCGGCCCGCACATCCGGTTTCACGCGGCCGGGCCCGAAGGCTGGTGGGAGCACCGCTACGTCGCCTTTCGCGGGCCGCTGGCGGACCGCTGGCGGGCGGCGGGTCTGATCGCCGCCGAGCCGCCCCGCCTGCCCGAGGGGCACGATTATCTCACGCGGTTCGACCGGATGCTCGCGCTGGCCTTCCGCAAGGACCGATGGGGTCCGCTCCGCGCGACCAACCTGCTGGAGGGCATCCTGCTGGAGCTGGCCGAGGCGAGCAAGGACCGACTGGCGGCGGGCGAGCCCTGGCTGCTGCGGGCGCAGGAAGCGATGTCCGACGCGGAACGCTACCCGCCCGATTACGCGGCCCTGGCGGGCGAGTGCGGAATGGCCCTGAGCACGCTGCGCCGGCGGTTCCGCGGGCAGACCGGGCTGTCGCTCCAGCAGTACGCGCTGAAGGCGCGGATCGCCCGCGCGTGCGAACTGCTGGTGGAGACGGATCTGCCGCTCAAGGCCATCGCCGAGCGGTTGGGGTATCGCGACGTGTATTTTTTCAGCCGGCAGTTCCACCGGCTCGCCGGGCTGCCGCCGGCGCGGTTCCGCCGCAGCCGGTCGGCGTAGGAGCAGCAGGGGTGGCACGGCTTGCTTGCAAGCCGTGTTCTTGCCGCGTCAGGGGCGGTCAAGCAGGCGGACGATCTCGGCCGCGAGTTGCTCCTTGGGACGGCGGGCCCAAGGCAGGACCACGGCCTCCGGCGAGAGGATGCACGCCAGGCTCGCGGCGGCGGCCATCGCCTCGGGCGTGTTGACCACCACGAAGTCGGCCCCCTTCGCGCTCATCTCGCGCCGGGCCTTCGCCTCGGCCTGGTGCGGCGCGCCGTCCTCGACGGCGAAGGCGACGACCACTTGCCCCTGCCGCTTGCGCGGGCGCAGGCCCGCCAGCAGGTCGTCGGTGGGGTACAGGCGCAGCGTGATGGGCCCGGCGGCGCGGTGGATTTTCGTCGGGAGCGTCTTTTCGGGGCGGAAGTCCCCCACCGCGGCGGCCATCACCAGCGCGTCGCAGGCGTCGAAACGGGCGTCGAGTTCCCGCTGGAGGTCGCTCACGGTGACGAACGGCGTGGCCCGCGCGCCCGGCGGGGTCGGCACGGCCAAGCGCCCGTGCAGGAGCGTCACGTCGTGCCCGGCCTCGGCCGCGGCGGCTGCCACCGCGCAGCCCATCCGCCCGCTGGAGGCGTTGGTGAGGAACCGCACGGGGTCGAGGTATTCGCACGTCGCGCCGGCAGTGACGAGAACCTTCATGGGGAAACACCTGCCCGGATTCCGCCGCGCGGGGCGGCGGTCATGTTGTCACGCGATGTTCACTTGCGCAGCAGCTCGATGGCACGGGCGAGGATGTCTTCCGGCTCGCTCATGCGCCCGGGCCCGACGGTGTCGCACGCGAGGCGCCCTTCTTCCGGGCCGACGAACCGCACGCCCCACCCGCGGAGTTTCTCGACGTTCGCCCGCGTGGGCGGCGCCTCCCACATGCGGGTGTTCATGGCCGGGGCGAGCAGGATCGGGCACGCGCCCTGCGCCGACAGCGCCAGCGAGCTGACCAGGTCGTCGGCGATCCCGCAGGCCATCTTCGCCAGGAAGTTCGCCGTCGCGGGCGCGACGATCATCAAGTCGGCCGAGCCCGTCAGCGACAGGTGCTGGCTGCGGAAGTCCTCCGTCGCCTGCCAGAGCGACGTGAACACCTGCCGCGCGGTGAGGGTCTGGAAGGTCAGCGGGGCGACGAACTGTGTGGCGGCCTCCGTCATGGCGACGTGCACGCCCGCGCCCGCCTGCACCAGCTTGCTGGCGAGGTCGGCCGACTTGTAGCACGCGATGCCGCCCGTCACGCACAGCAGCACCTCGCGCCCCGACAACGGCTTGGACTTTTCCCTGGCCATGTTCGCCTCCGCCCAACGGCGCGGGGAGCGGCTATTTCAGCTTGTCCGGGCTGGGAACGTCGGACTTCTCGTAGTCGATGCCGACCTTCTCTTCCAGGATCTCCTGGATGACCAGTTCCATGTCGGTCATGCCCTTCTTGCGTTCCACCAGCGGGCGGGCGCCCTGCATGATGTCCGCCAGGCGTTTCTGGATCAGCGAGGTCAGCTTGAACCGCCCGCCGACCTTGTGGATGATTTCTTCGCTCTTCAGTGCCTCGATCATGGTCTTCCGATCACTCCCGGTGGACGATCCTCACCACGTTCCGTACCGCGGTTTCCAGATCGTCATTGATGACGGTCTCATTGTACACACCGCTTTCCTGTGCGGTCTCGATTTCCTTCCGCGCCTGCGCCAGGCGCCGCGCGATCGACTCGGGCGACTCGGTCCCGCGCCCGCGCAGCCGGCCCGAGAGCGTCTCGGCGCTGGGCGGGACGATCAGCACGAACGTCGCACCGGGCATGGCCCGATGCACCTGGAGCCCGCCCTGGACGTCGATGTCGAGCACGACGGTCCTTCCGGCCGCCAGCGCCTCGCGGACGGGCCCTGCCGGCGTGCCGTAGTACTGCCCGAACACCTCGGCCCATTCCAGCAGTTCGCCGGCGGCGATCATCCGCTCGAACGCGGCGCGGTCCACGAAGCGGTACTCGCGCCCGTCCTGCTCGCCGGGGCGGGGCCGGCGCGTCGTCGCCGACACGCTGAACGCCGCGCCCGTCCGCCGCAGAACTTCCGCGACGATCGTGCTCTTGCCCGCCCCCGACGGGCCCGAAATCACCACCAGCTTGCCGCTCTTGCCCATTGCCTGCCCGAAAACCGGTTAACCGTCATTCGACGTTCTGCACCTGCTCCTTGATCCGATCGACGGCCGTCTTGATCTCCACCACCCGGCGGGTGATTTCGCCGTCGTTGGACTTCGATCCGATGGTGTTCGCCTCGCGGAGCATCTCCTGGGCGATGAAGTCCAGCTTCCGCCCGCCCGCTTCCTCGCCGGAGAGCACCTCGCGGAACTGTTTGACGTGCCCGCCGAGGCGCGTCAGTTCCTCGGCCACGTCGCACCGCTCGGCGAAGATGGCCACTTCGCGGGCGAGGGTGTCCTCGTCGATCTTCAGGTTCCCGACGCGGGTCAGTTGCTGCACGCGGTCGGCGAGTCGGTCGTGGTATTCCTGGAGGACGGCCGGCGCCCGCCCGGCGACCTGGGCCAGCGACTGCTCGATCACGTCGCAGTTGGCCAGCAGGTCGGTCTCGAGCGCCGCGCCCTCGCGGGCGCGCATCTCGAGAAGGCGGTCGATCGCCTCGTTCACGACGGCTAGCAGCGGCTCGCGGGCGTTCTCCAGCATCTCCTCCATGGACGGAGGCTCGCAGACGCCCGGCAACTGGAGCATCGCGCCCAGGTCGATCCGCAGCGTCGGGTTGGCCTCCGACTCGATGACCTTGAGCTGGTCGAGGTAGCGGGAAAGCACGTCGGCGTTGACCTGGTAGGCCGCCTGGTCGCCCAGGAACTTCGCGCGGACGCTGACGGTAACGCTGCCCCGCGCCAGGCGGGTCCGCAGCAGGCGGTCGATCTCGCCCTCGACCGCGGCGAAATTCTCCGGCAGCTTGATGGTCCCCTTGAGGTACCGGTTGTTCACCGAGCGGACCTCGACCGAGAAGCTGATGCTCTCGGCCTCTCCGGTCGCGGCGCCGAATCCAGTCATCGATCGCGTCATCGCGTTCTCCCGCGCGGGGTTGGTCAGTCCGTTGCCGCCGTGGCCGGCTGGGTGTCCGCCGGCGCGGTCTGCGTTTCCGGCGCCGTGGCCGGCTGGGTGTCCGCCGCCTTGAGCGGATAGCTCGCCGACGCCTCCTCGCTGGGCTCCCAACCCTTGCGGAAGGCGCGGGCGCGGATCGTCGTACCCGGCTCCACCTTCAGCGCCTTTTCGTAGGCGGGCGACTTTTCGGTGGGTTCCGAACCGTCCACGGTGAAGTGGATGTACGATCCGTCGGTGCGCGACCGCAGTTCGACCCCGATGGGCTCCTCGATCGCCTGCGCCGACGGCACGAACACCGGCGACAGCACGTGGCTGGGCGGCGTGCGGAACAGCAGCGACGCCCCGATCGCCGCCAGGAGGAACAGCGCCGTCAGGACGATCGTCACCCAGGTGAACACGTCGCCCACGCGGGTTCCGAACGCGCTGGAGCCGACGCCCCCGAAGGCCGCGCCCAGACCGCCGCCGCGACCCTTCTGGAGCAGCACCACCACGATCAGCAGCACGCAGATGATCAGGAACAGCATTCCCACTATCGTTTCCCAGAATCCCATCGTCGTTCTCTCTTGCCTTTCCGGCGCGGGCGATGCGCCCGCGGTTACTTGTTCAGACCGATTCCCGCCTTGACGATCGGGATGAAGTCCGTCGCCTTGAGGCTCGCGCCGCCGACCAGCGCGCCGTCCACGTCCGGCTGGCGGAGCAGTTCGGCCGCGTTGGACGGCTTGACCGATCCGCCGTACTGGATCCGCATTTTCGCGGCGATCTTCGCGTCATAGAGGTCGGAAATCAGCCCGCGGATCATCGCGTGGACTTCCTGCGCCTGTTCGGGCGTGGCCGTGCGCCCGGTGCCGATCGCCCAGACCGGCTCGTAGGCGATCGTCAGGCGGTCGGCCAGGTCCAGCCCCTCGCCGTACTCGCGGGCGACGCCTTCCAGGCCCACGCGGATCTGCCGGGTGACCACTTCGAGCGTCTTGCCCGCCTCGCGCTCTTCCAGCAGCTCGCCCACGCAGAAGATGACATCCAGGCCGTCGGCCAGCGCCTTGAGAATCTTGCGGTTGACCAGCTCGTCGCTCTCGCCGAAGACGTGGCGGCGCTCGCTGTGCCCGAGGATCACGTAGCGGACGCCCAGGTCCTTGAGCATCGAGGTGGACACCTCGCCGGTGAACGCCCCGTCGCTCTCCTGGCAGACGTTCTGCGCCCCGAGCTCGACGCGCCCGATGCCCAACGCCTCGTTGACGAACGCCAGGTAGACGAACGGCGGGCAGACGGCGATGTCCACGTCCTTGACGCTCCCGAGTTCCTCGACGAGCGCCTCGGCCAGGTCCACCGCGGACGCCCGCGTGGTGTTCATCTTCCAGTTTCCGGCGATAAACAGCTTTCGCGACATTCCCGTTCCTTCCTGTCTGTCCGGTTTCAAGGGTTCCCGCCTCGCCGGCGGTCCGATCGCGTTGCTACACGGCGTCCACGGCGCGGGGGAAGCTGCCCAGCACATGCAGTTCCCCGCAGTGGGTGCGCACTTCCTTCAGGGCGGCGGTGAAGTTCTCGTCCTCGCCATGCCCCTCGGCGTCCACGAAGAAGTAGTATTCCCAGTTGCGCCGCTTCGAGGGGCGCGTGTCGATGTTCGTCAGGTTGATCCCGTGCCGCGCGAAGACGTTCAGCACGTCCACCAGCGCCCCGGCCTTGTGGGTGGTGGTGAACATCAGGGCGGTCTTGTCCTGCCCGGTGCGGGCGGCGGGCTTGCGCGAGATCACGAAGAACCGCGTCTGGTTCCGGGGATTGTCCTCGATGTTGGCGAAGACGATCTTCAGCCCGTACAGTTCCGCCGCGAGCGTCGAGCCGATGGCGGCCATCCCCGACTCGTTGGCGGCCATCTCCGCCGCCTTGGAACTGCTGGCCACCGGGAGCAGTTGCACGCCCTCGAGGCTCGCGGAAATCCAGTTGCGGCACTGGGAGAAGACTTCCGGCTTGGACGCGACGACCTTGATCTCCTCCGGCGGGCAGTTGGCCAGCAGGTTGTGGTGAATCTCGGCGAGAACTTCGGCGCAGACATACACGTGGGCGTCGATGAAGGCGTCGAGGGTGTCGATGACCCCGCCGCCGACGCTGTTCTCGATGGGGACCATGCCCAGGTCGCAGTGCCCGCGGGCGACTTCCTCGAAGACCGCGCGGATGTCCGCCAGCGGAAGGTGCTCCACCGACGCGCCGAACTTGCGGATGCTCGCCAGGTTCGAGAAACTCCCCTCCGGGCCCAGGTAGCCGACGCGCAGGGGCTTTTCCAGGGCAAACGAACCGCTCATCAGCTCGCGGTAGATGGCCTGGA
>JAKPKY010000153.1 GCA_029553505.1 Planctomycetota bacterium | reverse complement strand
CGCGACCTCGCGCGCCACGGTGCAGGCGCGGGCATACCCGGCGTTCAGACTGCGCCCGTTGGTCTGTGCGGGCGGATAGCCCGCCTCGGCCAGCATCCGGGAAAATTCGACCGTGTCCCGCGCCTCGGTCAGACGCAAAGTGCGGGCGGTGTCCATCAAGGAGGTTTCGAGCGCGCGGATCCGCCCGCAGGCGTGTGCGTAGTCGATCCCGTCCACCCGTTCCCGGCGTGTGCCGAAAGCGGGATCTGCGAGCGGATTTCCGCCTGGATGGAAAACTGCCGTATCCGCTTTCATCAAGCCCTCATTCCTCCAGCAATCCGGCCGCGTAGGCTTCGAGGGCCTCGCGCGACTGGCGTGTGAGCATTTCAAACGTCATGTTGTCTTCGATCAATCCCCGGCGAAGCACCAGCCCGCCGAGGAACCGGCCGGGCTCCTGTGCCACGGTCAGGTCGAGCGCGGGCTGTCCCGCTTCCGCCCGGAAGCGTTCCGCTTCGGCCACCGCGCGGGCGGCGACGCCGGACGAGAGGTCCGCGGCACCAAACACCACGGTCTCCCCGCCGCGCGCCTGCCGTAGAAAGCCGGCATACAGCCGCACTTTCTCCTCTGCGGGCAGTTCGGACAGACTCGCCATCGCCTGGTCGACCAGTCCGGTCACCGTGCGGCGGCGGGCATCCAGCAGGATCCGGCGGCCGGCCATCGCGGAAGAGGATTCGGCACGCGCGCGAACTGCGTCCGCCTCGCCGGCGGCGGCCTCCTCCATCTGACGGCGCAGTGCCTGGGCTTCCCGTTCGCCCTGAGCCCGGATGTCCGCGGCGCGTTCCCGCGCCTCGGACAAGAGGACGTCGGCCTTGCCCCGGGCTTCCGAAAGGATGCTTTCGAGGATGGCGTCCAGTCCGTTCATACTTCGATTCCGAGCAGGATCATCAGCATCGAGGCCAGCAACGCGAGGATCGCGTAGGTCTCGACCATGGCGGCCATAACGATCGCCTTGGACTGTTCACCCGGCTGACGGGCCAGCATCATCATGCCGTTGGCGGCGACACGGCCCTGGAAGATCGCGGAGAAATAACCGACGATCATGATCGGGAGACAGGCACCAAAGAACTGCATGCCCTGGAGCGAGGTCAGATTGCCGGACGTCCCCGCGAGGAATCCGCCCTGCATCATGACGATAAACCAGACCAGCAGACCGTAGATGCCCTGGGTGCCGGGCAGCGCCTGCAAAATCAGCAGTTTGCCGAACAGTTCAGGTTTTTCCGTCAGGATGCCCGACGCGGTCTCGCCCGCGAGGCCGACGCCTTTGGCAGAGCCCCAGCCCGCGAACCCGGCCGCGAGCGCAGCGCCTAGAAACGCGAGTACCTGACCGCTGAAAAAGAGTTCTGACAGTGTTTTGA
>JAKPKY010000004.1 GCA_029553505.1 Planctomycetota bacterium | reverse complement strand
CCAAGGCCCTGCTGGAAAAGGTCGAGCAGGTCGTGCGCCTGATCCGCTCCAAGGGCGTGGGCATCTATTTCGTCACCCAGAACCCGGCCGATATTCCCGACAGCGTGCTGGGGCAGCTGGGCATGCGCGTTCAGCACGCGCTGCGCGCCTATACCCCCGCCGAGCAGAAGGGCCTGCGCGCGGCGGCCCAGTCGTTCCGTCCCAACCCCGCCTTCGACACCGCCGAGGCCATCCAGGGGCTGGGGGTCGGCGAGGCCCTGGTCAGCGTGCTGGACGAGAAGGGCGCCCCGACCATGGTCGCCAAGACCGGCGTGCGTCCGCCCGATTCGCAGATCGGCGCGCTGGACGCTCCCAGCCGCGCCACGGTGATGGGAAACAGTCCGCTCAAGGGCGTCTACGATCAGGCCGTGAACCGCGACAGCGCGTTTGAGATGCTGGCCGCCCGCGCCGAGGCGCTGGCCGCGCAGGAGGCCGCCGAAGTCCCGCCGCCCAAGGCGACCAGTGTGCCGACCTCGCGGGCAGAGCCGCGCGAACGGGCCGCGCCGCGCGCTTCGAACCGCCAGGGCGTCGGCGAGGCCATGGTCAAATCGGTGGTCCGCGCGGCCGGCAGCTCGCTGGGCCGCCAGATCACCAACGCCCTGGTGCGCGGGATCATGGGCAGCCTGACCGGCGGAAGTTCGCGGCGGCGGTAAGAGATTTCGTCATCCCGCGATTTATCCGCGGGCCCTAGGAACACGATCAGAAACGATTTCCCGTCGGCGGCGGACGACAGCGCCCGTCCTGGTTCGACAACGATCCTGGGTCCCGCGGATAAACCGCGGGATGACGGAGGGGGAGCGTCGTTACCATTGGCCGTACAGGTCATCTCAGTTCGGATTCTCGCGTTCGATCAGATTGGTCTTCCAGTCGCGAGGCCACTCCTTGATGCGCTTCTCGCGATGGATCGCCTCGGTCATGAGATCGAATGACTGCCACCACACCAGTCGCGTGCAGCCGTTATCCTTCGAGAAGCCGGGGATCGCGCCTTCGCGGTGTTCGTAAGCGCGGCGCGCGAGGTCGCTGGTGACGCCGATGTAGAGCGTGCCGTACTTGCGGCTCGCGACGATATAGACGGCGATGATCCCGTCCCGCGTGACCATGAGGGATTGTTACGGCCTCAAAATACCCTCGTCATCCCGCGATTTATTCGCGGGATCCAGGCACACGATCAGAACCGATTTCCCGTCGGCGGCGGACCACAGCGCCCATCCCGATTTCGACAACGATCCTGGGTCCCGCGAATAAATCGCGGGATGACGGGGAGGGAGCGTTCAATCGTCCCCGCCCTCGTCGTCCTCGTAGCCGACGAGGCGCAGCGCCCGCGCCGGCTGGCCCTTGAGTTCGCACCAGCGCAGCAGGGCCTCCTCGCGGCCGTGGGTGATCCAGACCTCGCCGGGCGACAGCTCGTCGAGTGTCTGCGTCAGCTCGTCCCAATCGGCGTGGTCGCTGATGACCAGCGGCAGCTCGACGCCCTTTTGCCGCGCGCGGGCGCGCACGCGCATCCACCCCGAAGCGAAGGCCGCGACCGGATCGGGGAAGCGGCGGCTCCAAC
>JAKPKY010000115.1 GCA_029553505.1 Planctomycetota bacterium | reverse complement strand
TTGCCATGCTGCAGCTGCTGAAGCGGATCGGCTATGAGATCGGCAGCGGCGTGATGATCGGCATTCCCGGCCAGAGCTATGAGGATCTGGCCAATGACATCCTGCTGTTCCGCCAGCTTGATCTGGACATGATTGGCGTCGGGCCATACATACCACATCAGGAGACGCCGCTGGGCAGAAATGAGTTGCCGCCTGCGCCGCCTGGCGAGCAAGTGCCCAACACCGAGTTGATGACCTACAAGGTGGTCGCCCTGGCGCGCCTGGCGTGCCCGCGGTCGAACCTCCCCTCCACCACCGCCCTGGCGACGCTGAACCTCGCCGAGGGGCGCGAGCTGGGGCTGACCCGCGGCGCGAATGTCGTCATGCCCAACCTGACGCCCGCGAAATACCGCGCGATGTACGAAATCTACCCCGCCAAGGCGTGCATCAAGGAGACGGCCGACCAGTGCCACCACTGCATGAAGCGCCGCATCCTGTCGATCGGGAGAAAGATCGGGCGGGGACGCGGCGATTCGAGAAATTTCAAAGCGCCGGCCTTACAATAGCCTGGGAGGTGTGTCGTGCCTTCGATGATGTCGGACAAGTTGAGTCGGGACGCCGTCGATTTCATCGACGACGGGTATTTGCAGGACCTGGCGGACGGCGCCCAGCCGGACGCCGCGCGCATCCGCGAGATCATCGCCAAGAGCCTCCAGAAGGAAGCGCTGTCGGTCGAAGAGACGGCCGCCCTGTTGGCGGCGGATGATCCCGAACTGTGCGAGGAGATTTTCGAGGCCGCCCGCGAACTGAAACGCCGCGTCTACGGAAACCGGATCGTCCTGTTCGCCCCGCTGTACGTCGGCAGCTATTGCATCAACGACTGCCTCTACTGCTCGTTCAAGCGGTCCAACCCCGACGCGATGCGCCGCACGCTGTCCGACGACGACCTCCGCGCCCAGGTCCGCGCACTGGAAGACCGCGGACACAAGCGCCTGATCCTCGTCTACGGCGAGCACCCGTGGTACGACGCGGACTACATCGCCCGGACCGTGCGCCTGGTCTACGAGACCACCAGCCCGCCGCACGGCGAAATCCGCCGCGCGAACATCAACGCCGCTCCCCTCGACCACGAGGGGTTCGCCAAGGTCAAGGCCGCGGGAATCGGCACGTATCAGATCTTCCACGAGACCTACCACCACGCGACCTACGAGCGCGTGCACCCGCCCCGGACGCGCAAGCGCGATTACCTCTGGCGGCTGGACGGTCTCAGCCGGGCGTTCGAGTCCGGCTGCGACGACGTGGGCATCGGCGTGCTGTTCGGCCTGTACGACTGGAAGTTCGAGACGCTCGGGCTCGTCAGCCACGCCCTGCACCTCCAGGGCAAGTACGGCGTGGGCCCGCACACGATCAGCTTCCCGCGCCTCCAGCCGGCGCACGGGGTGAACCTGGAAAACTTCCCGCACCTGCTGGGCGATTTCGACTTCAAGCGCCTCATCGCGATCCTGCGCCTGTCGGTGCCGTACACCGGGCTGATCTGCACCGCGCGGGAGCGGGCGGAGCTTCGGCGCGAGGTGATGGCGTTCGGCGTCTCGCAGATCGACGCGGGCAGCCGCATCGAGCTCGGCGGATACACCGAGGCGGGCGACGCCCAGCAGATGGAGAAGGAACAGTTCAGCCTGGGCGACATCCGCCCGCTGGACGCCGTCGTCCGCGAGCTGCTGGAGACGGGGTACATCCCGAGCTGGTGCACGAGTTGCTACCGCCTGGGGCGGACGGGCGAGCACTTCATGGAGTTCGCGATTCCCGGCTTCATCAAGCGCTTCTGCACGCCCAACGCGCTGACGACGCTGTTGGAATACCTGGTGGACTATGCCAGCGCAGAGACGCGCGCCGCCGGGGAGAAGGCCATTGCGGCCGAACTGGAAAAGCTCGAAGATTCCCCGCAGAAACAGGAACTGATCGACCGGTTGGACCGCATCCGCACGACCGAGCAGCGCGACCTTTACTTCTGACCATGAACGAACCCCGCGTGGAAAAAGACCTGCTGGGCGAGAAGTCCGTGCCGGCTGGGGCGCTCTACGGCGTCTACACCGTCCGTGCGGTGGAGAATTTTTCCGCGCTGGCCCGCCGGCCGGTCCGGGCGCCGCTCCTCCGCGCCTACGGCGCCGTCAAACTCGCCTGCGCCCTGTCCAACCACGAGCTGGGGTTCCTCGACGACGCCAAGTCGCGGGCCATCGAGCAGGCGTGCGAGGAGATGAGGGAGGGCAAGCTCGACGCCCACGTCGTCGTGGACGCCCTCCAGGGCGGCGCGGGCACCAGCACGAACATGAACGTCAACGAGGTGATCGCCAACCGGGCGATCCAGCTTCTCGGCGGCCGGCCGGGACAGTACGAGCTCGTCTCGCCCACCGAAGACGTCAACCTCCACCAGTCCACCAACGACACGTACCCCACCGCGCTGCGGGTGGCGGCTGTCGGGCTCCTGCGCGAGCTGGAGCGCCACGTGACGGCCTTGCAGGAGGCCTTCCAGCGCAAGGAGAAGCAGTTCGCCCACGTGGTGAAGGTGGCGCGGACGCAGTACCAGGATGCGGTGCTGACGACGCTGGGGCGGGAGATGGGCGCGTACGCCGAGGCGTTCGCCCGCGACCGCTGGCGGATTTACAAGTGCGAGGAGCGTCTGCGGGTGGTGAACCTGGGCGGCACGGCCGTCGGAACGGGCCTGGGCGCGCCGCGCCAGTTCATCTTCCGCGCCGTCGAGCACCTGCGGCAGATCACCGGACTGGGGCTGGCGCGGGCGGAGAACCTCGTCGAGGCCACGCAGAACGCCGACGCGTTCGTCGAGGTCAGCGGAATCCTCAAGGCGCTGGCGGCGAACCTGCTGAAGGTCGCCGGCGACCTGCGCCTGCTGTCCAGCGGCCCGGAGGCGGGACTGGGCGAGATTCGCCTTCCCGCGCGGCAGGCGGGCAGCAGCATCATGCCGGGCAAGGTCAACCCGGTGATTCCGGAGGCCGTCAGCCAGGCCGCGATGGTCGTGATGGCCAACGACCAGGCGATCGCCCAGGCGTGCGCTGCCGGCTCGCTGGAGCTGAACGCCTTCCTGCCTCTGGTGGCCGACGCGCTGCTGGGCAGCCTGGAGCTGCTGTGCGGCGCGTGCGACGCCTTCCGCCGGCATTGCGTGGAGGGCATCGAGGCCGACGAGACCCGCTGCCGGGCCCACGTGCACGGCGCGGCGGCAGTGCTCACCGCCCTGCTCGACCGGATCGGATACGACCAGGCCACCGAGATCGCCGCCGAGGCCGCTCGCGCGGGAAAGACCGTCCGGCAACTCGTGCTGGACAAGGGCCTGCTGACGGCGGAACAGTTCGACGAGCTGACCAGCCCGGAGAGCGTCACCCGCCTGGGATCGCCGCAGAAGACCATGAAACCGGAAGACCGGAGACCGGAGACCGAAAGCGAGCATGGAAAAGACGCCTAAGGGATTCCGGCTGCACATCGGGCTGTTCGGCCGGCGGAACGTCGGCAAGAGCAGCGTGCTGAACGCGCTGACGCGCCAGCAGGTGAGCATCGTCTCGGACGTGGCGGGCACGACGACCGACCCGGTGGAAAAGCCGATGGAGCTTCTGCCGATCGGCCCGGTGCTGTTCATCGACACGGCCGGCGTGGACGACGTCGGCGCGCTGGGCGAGATGCGCGTCGCCAAAACGCGACAGGCGTTCGACCGGACGGACGTGGGGGTGATCGTCGTCGAGGCGGGCACGTGGAGCGAGTTCGAGGACCGCCTGCTGGCGGAGTTGGCGCAGCGCCAGACGCCGACGGTCGTCGTGTTCAACAAGTGCGACCTGGGCGAACCCCGCGCGGACGTGCTGGCCCGGCTGGCCGGGGCGAAGGCGCCCACGGTCCGCATGGTCGCGTCGCGCGGCGAGGGAATCCTGGATTTGCGCGAGGCGCTGGTCCGGGCCGCGCCGGAGGAGTTCATCAACGCCCCGCGTCTCGTGGGCGATTTGGTGGGCGCCGGCGAGCTGGCGGTGCTGGTGGTGCCCATCGACCTGGAGGCGCCCAAGGGCCGGTTGATCCTCCCGCAGGTGCAGTCTATCCGCGACCTGCTCGACGTGGACGCCTGCTGCCTGGTCGTCAAGGAGCGCGAGCTGCGCGACGCGCTGGACCGCCTCAAGCGCCCGCCCGCGCTGGTGGTCACCGACTCGCAGGCGTTCCTGAAGGTCTCGGCCGACACGCCGCCCGACGTGCCCCTGACCAGCTTCAGCATCCTGTTCGCGCGGGCCAAGGGCGACCTGTGCGAGTTCGTGCGCGGCGCGATGGCCATCGAGACGCTCCGCCCCGGCGATCGCGTGCTGATCGCCGAATCGTGCACCCACCACCCCATCGGCGACGACATCGGGCGCGTCAAGATTCCCCGCTGGCTGACGCAGTACGTCGGCGGAAAGCTCCGCATCGACACGACGCAGGGGCACGACTTCCCCGAGAACCTGCCCGAGTACAAGCTCGTGATCCACTGCGGCGGGTGCATGTGGAACCGGCGCGAGATGCTCAGCCGCATCCTCCGCTGCCGCAAGGCGGGCGTCCCGATCGCCAACTACGGGCTGACGATCGCCTACACGCTGGGCATCTTCGAGCGGGCGTTGGGGCCGTTCCCGGCGGCCCTCGAAGTCTACCGCCAGACCAACCGCCCCCGCGCCGGTTCGTAGTGACGCCGTAAGGCGTTTTCTTTCAACGCGCGGGGTGCCACGCACAATCCCGATGCGGTTTATCGGGATTGTGCGTGCTCTTTCCGGATATCAAGAATTCAAGACACGCATGCCGGAGGCATGCGTGGCACCCGTACGGACGTGGCGCCCACCGAATTGCGGCGGACGGCGAGTTTCCCGCGCACCGGCCGTCGATTTCCGCTATAATCCGCCGCTTGCTGCCATGAGTGACGCAAGCGGTCAATCCGTCGTGTCTCCCTCCGGTTCCGGCAACGTCAACGGCGGTCCCCTTCCGACCCGCCCCGACGGCGTGCCCCCGCGCCCGCCGCGAGGCCTGCGCAACCTCGGGCGCGCCCTGCGCAGCCGGAACTATCGCCTGTTCTTCCTCGGACAGGGAATCTCCGTCGCGGGCACGTGGATGCAAGGCGCGGCGCTGGCCTGGCTGGTCTACCGCCTGACCGGCTCGGCGACGATGCTGGGCGTGGTGGGCTTCTGCGGGCACATCTGCACGTTCCTGATCGCGCCGTTCGCCGGGACGCTGGCCGACCGCTGGGACCGCCGCCGACTGGCGATGGCCACCCAGACGCTCGCGATGCTCCAGGCGTTCGCGCTGGCGGCGCTGACGATGAGCGGGGCCGTGCAGGTCTGGCACATCCTGGCGCTGGCGATGGTGCTGGGGACGGTGGCGGCGTTCGACATTCCCGTCCGCCAGGCGCTGGCCGTGGACATGGTCGAGTCGCGCGACGACCTGTCCAACGCGATCGCGCTGAACTCGTTCCTGGTCAACGGGGGCAAGTTCGTCGGGCCTTCCGTCGCGGGCGTGCTGATCACCCACTACGGGGAAGGCGTCTGTTTCGCCGTCAACGGTGTGACGTACCTGGCGGTCATCGCGGCGCTGGGGGCGATGCGCCTCGCGCCGCGCGTCGTCGCCCACAAGGACCACGTCCTGCGGGCCCTGGGCGAGGGGTTGCGTTATGCGGCCGGGGCGCCCCCGCTCCGCTCGATCCTGCTGCTGCTGGCGACGGTGAGCCTGGTGGGCTTCTCGTACAACACGCTGATGCCCGTCTTCGCCAAGACGATCCTCCAGGGCGGGCCCCGCACGCACGGGCTGCTGCTCAGTTCCGCCGGCGTGGGGGCGCTGCTGGGGGCGGTATACCTGGCGTCGCGCCGGAGCGTTCCGGGCCTGGAGCGCATCGTCGCGCTGAGCCCGGCGCTGCTGGGCGTCTCGCTGGGGGCGTTCGCCCTGTCGCGGTCCCTGCCGCTGTCGATGGGCGTGCTGACGCTGGCGGGATTCGCCTCGATGACGCAGATCGCCGGGAGCAACACGCTGCTCCAGACGCTCGTGCGCGACTCGCACCGCGGGCGGGTGATGAGCTTCTATACGATGTGCTTCATGGGCATGGGCCCGTTCGGCAGCCTGCTGATCGGCGGGCTGGCCGGGTCGCTGGGCGCGTCGCAGGCGGTGGCAATCAGCGCCGCCTGCTCGCTGGCGGCGACGGTCGTCTTCGCCACGCGCCTGCCGATGCTCAGCCGGCAGGTGCGCGACGCCTGCGCCGAAAGCGCCTTGCCCGCCGCGCCGGCCCGCAGTTGACGCCGCGTTGTCCATGCGGCACAATGCCCCAGCCATGAAAGTCCTCTACATCGGCGGAACCGGAGAGATTTCCTACTCGTGCATCCTGGCGGGCGCGCGGCTGGGGCACGAGATCGCGGTGTTCAACCGCGGGCGCTGCGAGGAACCCCTCCCGCCCGGCGTGCGCCAGATCGTCGGCGACATGAACGACGACGCTTCCTACCGCCGCCTTCTCGGCGAAGAGCGATTCGACGTGGTCTGCCAGTTCCGCGCCTACGCCGACGAGACGATCCGGCGCGACTTGGAGGTCTTCGGCGGGCGCTGCGGGCAATACGTGTTCATCTCGTCGGCCTCGGCCTACCAGAAACCGCCCAAGCGCCTGGTGGTCACGGAGGACACGCCGCTGGAGAATCCCTACTGGGACTACAGCCGGGCCAAGGCCCGCATGGAGGCGACGCTGCTTTCCTGGCACGCCGAGGGGCGCCTGCCCGTGACGATCGTCCGCCCCAGCCACACGCACCGCCGGAGGTTCCCCGGCGGAATCGGAAACGGCGACGACTGGGCCTGGCGAATCCTCCACGGAAAGGCGGTCCTCGTCTACGGCGACGGGACGAGCCTCTGGACGCTGACGCACAGCGACGATTTCGCCGAGCCCTTCGTCCGCCTGCTGGGCAACAGCCGCGCGCTGGGCGAGGCGTTCCACATCACCCGCCACATGGAATCGTACACCTGGAACGAAATCTACAGGCAGATCGCCGTGGCGCTGGACGCCGAGGCGCGGATCGTCCACGTGCCCACCGACACGCTGTTGCGGTACAATCCCGAATGGACCGGCCCGCTGCTGGGCGACAAGCACTGGCCCGTCCTGTTCGACAACCGCAAGGTGATGTCCGTCGCGGGGCGGTTCGAGTGCAAGGTGTCCCTGGTCGACGGGATGGCCGGCGCGGCCGAGCATTATCGCCGACGGGCGAAAGAGTATGTCCCCGACCCGCGGCGGCACGCGCTGTTCGACCGGATCGCGGACGAACAGCAGGCCCTCGGCGGATGAAAAGACTCACCGCAGAGGACACAGAGAGACAAGGGTGCCGTGGATTGCGGAGTTCCGAAGGAACGAAGCAACCACGGGTGTCACGTTCGCGTGGTTGCGCCGTCCCGCCGGCGCGGGACTGAGCAAACCACGACACCCACAGCAAGGAAGGAAACCAACGATGCGATTCGGAGTGTGCGCGAAGTTCGACGACCTGGGCGGCGTGGCGGGGCTGGACTACATCGAGGGCACGGTGGAAGACCTGCTCTGCCCGCAGAAGGACGAGTCGGCCTTCGCCGCGCGGCTGAAGGCAATCCGGGCGTCGGCGATCCCCGTCGAGGCGGCCTGCTGCTTTCTGCCCGGCAGCCTGAAATCGACTGGACCCGCGGTGGACGAAGCCGCGCTGGACCGCTTCGTGGCGACGGCGATGGACCGCGCCGGACGCGCCGGCGTGAAGGTGGTGGTCTACGGGTCCGGGGGCAGCCGGCAGGTGCCCGAAGGCTGGGCCCAAAAGGACGCCATCGAGCAGGTGGTCGGACACCTGAAACGCTGGGCCCCACTGGCTGGGCGCGCGGGCGTGACGATCGTCCTCGAACCGCTCCAGTCCAGGGAGTGCAACTTCGTCAACTCCGTCGATCAGGGCGCGGAGATCGTCCGGCGGGTGGACCAGCCGTCGATCCGCCTGCTGGCCGACACGTATCACATGGTCTCCGACGGCGAGGGGCCCGACTCCATCCGCCGCGCGGGCAAGCTGCTCGCCCACGTCCACTGCGCCGAGGGCAAGGGGCGCGGGCCGCTGGGAACCGTCGGAGAGGACCACCGCCCCTACTTCCGCGCCCTGAAGGACATCGGATACGACGGGCGGATCAGCATCGAGGCGAAATGGGGCGACCAGCGCGCCCAACTGCCGGCGGCGCTGGCCGAACTCCGCCGCCAATGCCAAACCGCCTGAACGGCGGGACGAACCCATGAAACCGTTGGCGGACGACCGAAACATCACGCTCATCGGGATGCCCGGCGTGGGCAAGAGCACCGTCGGCGTGCTGCTGGCCAAGGAGACCCGCCGGCAGTTCGTGGACACCGACGTGCTGATCCAGGCGCGGCACGGGCGGACACTCCAGGACATCCTCGACGCCGACGGCCTGGACGCCTTCCGCCAGATCGAAGAGCAGGCCGTCCAAGAGCTGGACCTCCACGCGCACGTGATCGCCACCGGCGGAAGCGTGGTGTACTACGACGCGGCCATGGAGCACCTGTCCGCCAGCGGACCGGTGGTCTACCTGGAGCTGGCGCTGGAACTGCTGGAGCGGCGGATCGAGAACCTCTCCACGCGCGGGGTGGTCCGCCCGCCGGGCGTGAGCCTGGCCGACCTGTACGCGGAGCGCCTGCCCCTGTACCGCCGCTGGGCCGATGTCACCGTCGATTGCTGGGGCAAGACCCAGGACGGCGTGGTGGCGGAAATCCTTACCAAATTGGGGTGGCGAGTGGAGAGTGCATAGTGGAGAGTGGTGAGTGCATAGTGGCGAGTGGAGAGTGCCGGGTGCCACCCTCAAGCGTTGTTTGCTTGAGGGTGTCTGAAGCCTGTTGCCTGAGGCCTGAAGCCTGTTCTTGCGTAACGGCTGGGGAGCGGGTATGATACGCGGGCGATCGAGGCCTTTAGAGCCTATCCAAATCGCTGCAAGGAGCCGCGTTGTGACAAAAACCGTCTGGATGCAAGGAAGGACGACGACGCCAACCCTTGGCGGGTTGGCGAGGAGTCCTGACGCCGCAGACGGGCGGTTTTTGTCGCAACCCTCCGGGACGGGCCGTCTTTTGC